>NZ_CAXRBQ010000171.1:0-14766 GCF_964228735.1 Pontibacterium sp.
GAAGATCGATGGCGACAAAGTCAACGTCACCCGTGAAGTGGACGGCGGTCTGCAGACGGTTGCGCTGAACCTGCCGGCGATCGTGACCACTGACCTGCGTCTGAACGAGCCTCGTTACGCGTCTCTGCCAAACATCATGAAAGCGAAGCGTAAGCCTCTGGACGTGAAAACCCCGGCCGATCTGGGTGTTGAGCTGACAGAACACACCAAACTGCTGAAAGTCACTCCACCGGCTGAGCGTCAGGCGGGTATTAAAGTCGGCTGCGTTGATGAGCTGGTCGAAAAACTGAAAAACGAAGCCAAAGTAATTTAAGGGGTGATCTAATGGCTATTCTGGTTATTGCAGAACACGACAATAGCACCCTGAAAGGTGCAACTCTGAACGCAGTTACCGCCGCATCTCAGATGGGCGATGACCTGCACGTACTGGTCGCAGGCGCCGGTTGTGGCGCGGTGGCTGAAGCGGCTGCACAGGTTGCCGGCGTCAGCAAAGTACTGGTCGCAGACGCGGCGGCGTACGAGCATCAGCTGGCGGAAAACCTGTCCAAGCTGGTGGCCCACATAGCGAAAGAGAGCGGGCAAGACTACAGCCACATCGTCTCTCCAGCGACCACTACCGGTAAAAACTTCCTACCACGCGTAGCCGCTCTGCTGGACGTTGCACAGATCTCCGACATTACTGCAGTCGAAGCGGCGGATACCTTCCAGCGCCCAATCTACGCGGGTAACGCCATTGCAACTGTCCAGTCCATGGATGCGATCAAAGTGATCACCGTGCGTGGTACTGCATTTGACGCAGCGGCAACTGAAGGCGGTTCCGCAGCGGTTGAAGCGGTAGGTTCCGTGCACGATGCCGGTATCTCCAGCTTTGTGGGCGAAGAGATGGCCGTATCCGACCGTCCAGAACTGACCGCGGCGAAAGTGGTGATCTCCGGTGGTCGTGGTATGGGCAACGGCGAAAACTTCGAAATGCTGGAGAAAATCGCTGACAAGCTGGGCGCCGCGGTGGGTGCATCCCGTGCGGCAGTTGACGCAGGCTTCGTGCCTAACGACATGCAGGTCGGTCAGACCGGTAAGATCGTTGCACCTGAGCTGTACATTGCCGTGGGTATCTCCGGTGCCATCCAGCACCTGGCGGGTATGAAAGACTCCAAGATCATCGTCGCCATCAACAAAGACGAAGAAGCCCCGATCTTCTCTGTGGCGGACTACGGTCTGGTAGCGGATCTGTTTGAAGCGGTGCCGGAACTGGAAGGCAAACTGTAAGCCGCTTCCGAGCCTTAACCTTCCGTAGGTTGGCCTTCGCAACGCGAAGCCCAACACTCAGGTAGTTCGTTGTTGGGCATTGCTTTGCAATGGCCAACCTACGGGAAATAGGCTTGGCTCATATTTGTGAGGTATTCATATGCGCGAATCCATGGAATTTGACGTTGTCATCGTTGGCGCAGGGCCGTCCGGTCTGTCGGCTGCCTGTCGATTGATGCAACAAGCTCAGGCTGCTGAGCAGGACCTAACGGTCTGTGTGGTGGAAAAAGGCTCCGAAGTGGGCGCCCATATCCTGTCCGGAGCGATTGTTGAGCCGCGTGCCCTGAATGAACTGTTTCCGGACTGGAAAGAGCAGGGTGCGCCGCTGAATACGCCGGTCACTGAAGACCAACTGTTCCTGCTGAAAAACGAAGAGAAAGCCCAGAAACTGCCGAATCTGGTAGTGCCGAAAACCATGCACAACCACGGCAACTACATTGCCAGTCTGGGTAACCTGTGCCGTTGGTTGGCGGAACAAGCTGAACAGTTGGGCGTGGAGATCTTCCCGGGCTTTGCCGCGGCCGAGATCCTCTACCATGAGGACGGCTCTGTAAAAGGCATCGCCACCGGTGACATGGGGATCAGCGAAGCCGGCGAGCAGAAAGACAGCTATATGCCAGGCATGGAGCTGCACGCCAAATACAGCTTGTTTGCCGAAGGTTGCCGTGGTCACCTGGGTAAAGAGTTGTACGCCAAGTTTGATCTGGATGCTGACGCGGATGCCCAGCACTACGGTATTGGTATCAAGGAGCTGTGGGATATCGACCCGGCGCAGCACGAGCCGGGTCTGGTGCTGCACGGGTCCGGCTGGCCGCTGGAGAAAGACACCAGTGGCGGTTTCTTCCTCTACCACACCGAAAACAATCAGGTCGTGGTGGGATTGATCGTCGACCTGAACTACGCCAACCCGCATCTCAGTCTGTTTGATGAGTTCCAGCGCCTCAAGCACCATCCGGTCCTGAAACAGTACCTGGATGGTGGCAAACGCGTATCCTACGGGGCCCGTGCCATCGCTAAAGGTGGTTTTAATGCGCTGCCGAAGATGACCTTCCCGGGTGGTCTGGTGATCGGCTGTAACGCCGGCACCCTGAACTTCGCCAAGATCAAGGGCACCCATACCGCCATGAAATCCGGCATGTTGGCCGCTGAATCCGTGTTTGAAGCGATCACTGGTGGCTGTGAAGGTGGCAAAGAGCTGACCGGCTTTACGGATCGTTTCAAGGACTCCTGGCTCTACGATGAGTTGTACCGCACCCGTAACTTCGGCCCTGCCATGCATAAGTTCGGTCCGATGCTGGGCGGTGCCTTCAACTTTGTCGACCAGAACCTCTTTGGCGGTAAATTGCCGATCACCCTGCGTGACAACCATGTCGATTATGCGCAGCTGAAGCCGGCGGATCAGTTTACGCCAATCAACTATCCAAAGCCGGATGGCAAACTCAGCTTCGACAAGCTCTCGTCAGTATTCCTGTCAAATACCAACCATGAGGAAGACCAGCCGTGTCACCTCAAACTGAGTGATGCTGACCTGCCGTTGAACAAGAACCTGCCACTCTATGCGGAACCTGCGCAGCGCTACTGCCCGGCTGGGGTCTATGAAGTGGTGGAGGACGAGCAGGGCTCCCGTTTCCAGATCAACAGTCAGAACTGTTTGCACTGTAAAACCTGTGACATTAAGGATCCGGCCCAGAATATTACCTGGGTAACCCCGGAAGGGGGCGGCGGCCCCAACTATCCGAATATGTAACTGGTTTCTACCACTTACTCTTCCCGTCTTTGCTGTTGTGAGTCCGTTAGCTCGCACATCCTTTGTCAGGTGCCTATTTATAGGTACCTGATCTTTTTCACGACGTTTAACGAAGGTTGCCCGAGAAGATCATGAGAGTATCCAGGAATATTTTGGTTGTGGCTCCAGATGAACTGTACCGTCAAGGCGTAAAGATCGCTCTGACCCAAGGGGATTCCGACAAGCAACCAGAGTTTGAAGAAGCCGAAAAGCTGACCGCCAAACATATCCTTCAAGATTGGGGATTGATCGTACTTTGCGAGCAAAGCTTATCGCATGGGAGAATGCGTACAGTTCGGCAGCTGATCAGTGCAACCGATGTACCTGTCTTGGTGATTGCAGATCATATGGGACCTGATTCGCTGTATAAAAGTCGTCGAATCGGTGCCCAGGGGCTGGTGTTTAGTTACTCCGGTCTGGTCGAGGTCTACCGTGTTGCCAACAAGCTGTTGAGTGGTAGACAGCATTGGCCTGTTGTGAAGGAAATAAGCTGCATAAAAGATTCTTCACGGGCTAACAGGGCGTCACCTAAACCACCGCAACTTACAGAGCGTCAGGAGCAAGTGTTGGAATTTGTTAAGGTTGGTCTGTCGAACAAACAGATTGGCTACCATATGAACTTATCTGAAAGCACTGTTAAATCCCATATGGCGGTGTTGTTACGAAAATTTGATGTGGCAACACGGACAATGCTGGTTTCAAGATTAAGCGCTTAATGAGATGTAATATCGCTAGAAACATGTTCTAGCGTCCGCTCCGGGTATCGCGAAACTCCGTCGGCGTCAGTTGCACAATTCGCTTAAAGAACTTGATGAAATTGGTGGCTTCGGAAAACCCCAGATAGTAAGCAATCTCGGCAACCGACGCACCACTGTGCGCCAGCATTCTTTTCCCTTCCAGTGCGATGCGGTGATCGATCACCACTTTGGCGCTGTATCCTTCGATCTCAAGGCAGGCCCGGCTCAGCGTGCTGGTGGAGTATCCCAGGCGTCTGGCATAAAACTGCAGCGCGTGTTCGTTGCGGTAGTGTTGTTCCAGCAGCTCAACAAACAGTTTGTACTTCTCGTAACCGGCGGTGCGTGTGGTTTGGTTTTGCACCAGATCTCGCTGAAAACAGGCCAGACGAAACAGCAGGGCCAACAGTTCATGGCGAATCAATGAGATCTCCAGTTCACTGCCATCAAAGCCTGCGATATCGCTCTCCAGTCGGTCTGTCACCTGCTCCAGCTTGGTTTGCAGCTCATGGCTCAGCTGCGTTTGGGGTTGCCAATCGAACAGGGTAAGCAGCTCCAGCTCGCGGGTATGAGATACGGCCGCGTCGAACGGCAGCGCGGTGGGATCGACCAGGACGATCTGCGCTTCTGCCTCTGTCGTTGGATGCCATTGCTGGACCTGACCGGGCCGAACAACCACGAGTGACCCTGCCGGTAGCTTGTAGTCCACGAAGTCGAGTGTATGGACCAGATTTCCTGAGGTGACCATCAATAGCAGGTAGAGCTCTACCCGTTCGGGTATCGTCAGTCGCTCATCCGGTACCTTTTTCATCAGATCGCCGAATGTCAGTACCTCTACGCCAATCGCATTTAACTTGCTGTTTTCAAAGCGGGTCTTTCTAAGTGGGCTTGCTTGATCTGAATGCATAGCCATGTGGTTTTATTACGCCTTGCTCGATTTTGATCATTGATTGCGTCTAGCTTACCTCGTTGCAGGTTGCTCTGTCAGAGATAATTTTTCCATCGAAAACATTATCAACATCGGCTCGAAAAAAGCCGATACCGGGAGGAAATATGCGTCTCTTATCTCGTACTCCATTTAAAGCGGTTGTTGCATTGAGTGCCGTTTTGCTGAGTGGATCTGTAACCGCGGGTACTGCTGTCGAAAACACTGTGAATGTGTCGAACAAAACCAAAGTGGTTGAACTGCTGAAAAGCATCGAAACCGGTGATGCAGGTCCAGTGGCTTACATCAATCCTGAAAAGTACATCCAGCACAACCTGGCGGTAGCCGACGGATTGGCGGGATTCGGTGCAGTCCTGCAGGCGTTGCCAAAAGGCTCTGCGAAAGCAGATACCGTGCGTGTGTTCCAGGACGGCGACTACGTTGTTGCTCATACAAAATACAACTTCTTTGGCCCTAAGGTAGGCTTTGACGTATTCCGCTTTGAAGAAGGAAAAATCGTCGAGCACTGGGATAACCTGCAGGAGATCGCACCGGCAAACCCAAGTGGCCGCACCCAGTTGGACGGTCCTACCGTCGTGACGGATCTGGATAAAACCGAGCAGAACAAAGCGATTGTGGCTGACTTTGTGCAGTCGATCCTGATTAAGGGCGAGATGGAGAAAATCTCCCAGTTTATCGACGGTGGTGACGATCAGTATCTGCAGCACAATCCAGGTGTTGCGGATGGGCTGAGCGGCTTGGGGCAGGCGCTGAAAGCATTGGCTGACCAGGGTATGCCGATGGTATTTACCAAGAATCACAAGATTCTGGGTGAAGGTAACTTCGTATTGGCGATCAGCGAAGGGCAGTTCCTGAATAAGCATGTCGCATTTTATGACCTGTTCCGTCTGGATAACGGCAAGATCGTTGAGCACTGGGACACCATCGAGGCGATTCCACCACGTGCCGAGTGGAAGAACGACAACGGCAAGTTTGGTTTTGTCAGCCGATAAGCTCATGAGCTTTTAGCTCAAACAAATCCCTCCAAAGTCGCCTTTCTTATGGCGGCTTTTTTGCGTTCTGACGTCAACAGATTGATGTTTAGATCAACATATTGATTATTTGTAATAAAAAGTCCCAGCGAATACCGGGTTATTACCTATAATCCTATTTCAAGAACTGTGTTTAACCGGTATCTTGTATATCGATCACGCTGTACCACCTCTGTGGGTGGGTAAAACTGACAGGAGGTTGGTCACCATGTCCAGATTTGTTTCCCGCATCTGTATGCTCGCCGTTGCGTTGCTGTTTGTCGTTACTCAGCCGGTAGCGTACGCCGCGGAAGATTACATGCGCATTGATGAGTATCTTCGTCTCCACCCTGAGCAGCGAGATACGATGGATCAATTCTCTCAACTGGTACGTGCGCCCGCCGTTCCATTTAAAGCCCAGCTTGATCGCCCCGTGCGCATTGCAGTGATCTACCCAGGTCTGCAAAAGTCTGACTACTGGCGCCGCAGTCTGACTTCGTTTGAGCACCGTCTGCGCAGTATCAAATTACCCTATGAACTGAAATCCTTCCTGTCCCGCCCATCGGTTGATGCCGCCTTGCAGCGTCAGCAGCTGTCCGAAGCGCTTAAATGGAAACCGGATTACCTGGTCTTTACCTTGGATATCGCACCCCAGAGCCGCATGATCGAGCGTCTGATCGCACGGGGTAAACCGAAACTGATTCTGCAAAACGTGACCACACCGCTGCTACGTTGGCAAAAGCGCCAGCCGTTCCTGTACGTGGGGTTTGATCACGCCGAAGGCACCAAGCTGATGGCCGACTGGATGCTGCGCAAAACCGATTACAGCGGCAAGTACCTGATGCTCTACTTCTCCCCGGGTTATGTCAGCCAGATGCGGGGTGATACCTTCGCCAATCAGGCGGCTAAGCATCCCGATATCCAACAGGTAGCCGCGTTCTACACCGATGGTGATCGTGATAAGGCGTACAAGGCAACGTTAAGAACGCTGGAGAAACATCCGGATATCGAGATGATCTTCGCCAACTCCACCGATGTGGCACTGGGAGCGCTGCAGGCTCTTAAAGAGTCTGGCCGTACCGATGTACTGTTGAACGGTTGGGGTGGTGGTGACGCCGAGCTCGCTGTACTCAAGAAGCAGGGGCTGGACGTAACGGTAATGCGCATGAATGACGATAACGGGGTTGCTATGGCTGAAGCGATTAAGCTGGATCAGCAGAACCAAGCCAACCGTGTGCCGCAAATCTATTCCGGAGATATTGTCCTGCTCGACAATAAACAGTCTGCCGAAGAGGTCCAGATCCTGAAGCAGAGGGCCTTCCGACTGAGCGAACGACCTCTAGAGGCTCAGTAAGTGCAAAAGGCTCGCTTCTCTACCGTTCTACTCGTATTGGTGTTTGCGCTGCTGGCAGTGGTCTCTGCCATTCTGTTAACGCCGGCCTATCTGGGCTCTGAAAAAGCCCTCCAACATGAAATACAGCTTGCCTATGCGCGAGACCAGCGTGCGTTGGATGGTGTACTGGAAGCCCGCTTCCGAAACATCCAGCATATCAGCCAGGAAGTGATCAAGACCCACGAGCTTCGTGATCGGGTTCAAGGGCGCGAGCGCCTGGCGGTGGCGAGTTTTCTTGACGAATTGCTGTTGGGCCCCAATGGCCAGCATATCGATGCCATGGTGGTCGAATATAACGACGGTATGCCAACCGTTGTGACCAATAGCAGCATGTTTGATATCCAGTTGCCATGGGAGCAGATACTGGAGAACTACAGTCCCCCGGGTGTATGGAGCAGCGTGAATGCTGAGGGTGATGACAAGCGATACAGCTTGCTGCGTCTGACGTTACCGGTGGTGGATGGCCGGTATGGCGAAGTGATTGGCAAGATGCACACCTTCGTGATGCTGAACGACAACTACTGGATTATCAGTTTATTGCAGGAGCTGTTCGGAGCGCAGGCGATCTCTTTGTACAACGGTGCACAGTTGCTGGATGGCCTGGAGAGTGAAGATGCGCAGCTGCAGGCGCTTGCCAACGCTGACTTTACGGATCTGGGGGTGGTTACCAACGATAAGAGTATCCTGCGCGAGCACACCCTGAATATCGACGGCAGTGAGCAGTATACGGTGCGCTCGTTGTTGCCAAACGCTGCTTATCAGGCGTTGCAGGATGCCTACCTTTCCAACTTGCTGGTAGCTGCGATCGTGGTAGGGGTGCTGGGCATCTCAACCATGTTTGTCATTCTGCGTCTGACCCGCAGTTCGCTTTCTTATCTCACACGGTACGCGGAACAAGTGCCGGAGAGTGGATCGCCGCAAAGTTTCAGAGGTGGGCGTTTCTACGAGTTCGAGCGTGTGGGCATGGCGGTGGAAAAGATGCTGCTGCGTATCCGCGACCGTGACAAATTGCTGTCCAGCATCCTGGATCACTCGCCCGATCTAATCTTCGTAAAAGATAAGGAACAGCACTACCAGCTGGTGAATACCCGCTTTGCTGAAATGTTTAACCAGAAGCCTGAACAGGTGATTGGGCGGGAAGATCAGACGGTTTTATCTGAGGGATTGAAGACGCTCGCAAGTCGCTCAGATTCGCTGTTGCTTGATAGCGGTAAACCAAACTCTTACGAAATGGATATGGCAACCAGCAAAGGGGATCTCACCTTCCTGGTCAACAAATTCCCGATCTATTCCGATGAGGGTGGTATCGAATCGATTGGTGGCATCGCCACCGACATTACGGAACTCAAAAATGCAGAGCGACGTCTGCAGCGCTTGGCCCACTATGACAGCCTGACCGGATTGCCAAACCGCACGTTCTTTAAGCAGCAGCTCAAAGCTGCCATCGCCGATAAGCAGAGCCAGATTACCGCAGTGATGTTTATCGATCTGGACCACTTTAAGAACGTTAACGATACGTACGGTCACAGCGTGGGGGACCAGCTGTTGTTGCAGGTGGCAGATCGTCTGCGCAGCTGCGTCAGTCCGGACGATACAGTGTCTCGCCTGGGTGGAGATGAGTTTACGGTGATTGTGCGCGGGCTGAAGGATAACCTGCAAACCGAAACGATTGCTCATCGCATCGTGGTAGCACTGCGTAAGCCGTATGACATGGGATCGATCCGTTGTTACACCTCGGCCAGTATCGGTATCTCCATTGCCGGCAAAGATGGTAATGATGTGGATACCCTTACCCGTCATGCCGACCTGGCGATGTATCAGGCGAAGGAGAAGGGGCGTGACGTTATCCAGTTCTTCGACCAGGAGATCAACGAATGTCACCAGCTGCATCACCAGTACGAGGAAGACCTGCGCCAGGCCTTTGATCGCGACGAACTGTTTGTGGTGTTCCAGCCGCGCTTCGACATTACCGGTCAGCATATGATGAGTGCAGAGGCCTTGGTACGTTGGCGCCATCCTGAACATGGTCTGGTACCGCCAAGCGACTTTATTCCGATTGCAGAAGGCTCAAACCAGATCGTTAAGTTGGGGCGTTTTGTACTGAATGAAGCCTGCAGACAGGCAGCAGCGTGGCTGGCCGAAGGGTATTCGATGTCTGTTTCGGTAAACCTTTCAACCCGCCAGCTCTACGATCAGGATCTGTTGCAGGATATCCGGAACGCTTTGTCTGATAGCGGCTTACCATCCCGCTTGCTGGAGCTGGAAGTCACCGAAACCCATATGATGGAGAACATCGATCAGTTCCTGCCGTTGCTCAATGAGATTCGTGGCATGGGTGTGCAGATCTCGGTGGATGACTTCGGGACCGGATACTCGTCGCTGATGTATCTGAAGAAACTGCCGGTCGAGGCCGTAAAGATCGACCGCTCCTTTATCATGGATATTCCGGGTGATGTGGATGACGAGAATATCGTGCGAGCGATCATCAGCATGTCCCACAGTCTGCGCTTGAAGGTGGTTGCCGAAGGGGTGGAAACGGAGGAGCAGCGTCGTTTCCTCAGTAGCCTCGGCTGTGATGAGCTGCAGGGCTTCCTGTTGGGCCGTCCGGATGATGTCTCCGTACTCAAGGCGCTGGCCGATCAGCAGACGGTTAAACCGGAGAGCGATTAAGCGATTAAGAGGCGGGCTTACGGGTGTTGGGGCATGATGCCGATACCTCGTCATAGATCTCGTCAGACAGCGCCTGATACCGGCCGGAGAAGTGGAAGGGAATCAGGTGCTGTACAGCGGCTTCAGTGCCGATTTCACCACATGCTTTAGTGGTCAGGTGACCGGTAAAGCCCGCCAGGTCCCGGTCTCCATTCATAAACGATGCTTCGCAGAACAGTGTATGGGCGTCTTGTGCAAGGCTGCACAACACGGATCGGTTTTTAGTGGAATCTGCCAGATCAGTCGCGTATACCAACCTTTTCCCGGCACTCTTTAATAAAATCTGATCCGCCAACTCACCTGACAAAAATGTCCGGTCGTTGACCTGAATTTCAGCATCTCTGACTCCATTCAGCACATGGTCCTTCAGCACCTGCAGCCAGGGGCCGGCGCTGAAGTTAAGGGCGCGCCGGCGCTCTTGTCGCACATTTACCTGGCGCAGCGGTTCAAAGGCATAGGCCAGAACCGGGGTGAAGGGATTGCCTGGGCCGCAGTCTTTGGCGGTGTGATCTAGGGTGACGGCGCGTATCTGAAATTGTGCTTCCTGCCAGATGATCTGGTCTTTAATGGTTCTCACATCCAACGCTTTGCTTAACGGCGAACCGGCGGCAATCTGCCAATGGTGCAGTTGGTTGCCGTGCACTTCATAGATATCAAAGTGGGGTGCTTTGTCGCCAATCCGGTCCCATAAGATCCCGTCGATCATGCCGGCGATATTCTTTGCCAGTCCCGGTGGACCGAAGATGCGACAAGAGGGGTAGTGGCCTATACGACAGCGCATCAACCACAGAAAACCACAGATATGGTCCACATGAGCATGGCTGATAAACACATCCGTCACCTGATGAGCGGTGCGAGCGGAGAGGGGGCCGTGGTAGCCCAGGTCAAACAGCAGGCAGCGTTTCTGATGGCCAATCTGAAGCAACAGCAGAGGATCTCCAAATACACCGTTTACCAGCGTGGCGTCCACAAGGCCAACCCGCATCATGATGGGCGGGCTGAGCTGATCCATCGCCTGCCGGGCAACAAAGGCTTCATTGGCGAGGGGCGCGATTGTTGGTTGGGTTTTGTTTTCTTCATCGGATAGGGAGGGGATGGCGGTGTGAAGCCCGTGTTTGTCGTTGTATACGGCATCCCGTATCAAGAGCCGGTGTACCTTGGTTTCCGCCGGGACCGGTGTTGTGATCAAGATCTCATCGTCATCTAGCGCAGCAATCTGCCCCATACCCAGTGTGCGTTGACCGTTGATCAGCGCCACCTGTCGACCAGTCCAGCCATTGTTATCATTGGAAGCTGGCAACATGCCGGTCAGCTGCAAACGATCCAGCCTGAAACGGCGCTCATGGGCGTGTTGCATATAATCCAACCAGCGCTGGGTACGGTGCTGTTTGATATCGGACTTCACAGGTTTTTGTGCATCGGGATCTGAATCGAGAAACAGCACTTCAGCGCTGCATCGCTCAAGCTCTTCGCTCAAAGGGGCGGGGACGTCAGCTTGTACAAGCACAACGACGAGGTCAGCCCGCGTAGCCTGGATCATTGCTGGCAGCAGTTCAGCGGCACCCACACCGCGGGTTACACCCGGGGTGTCGATAAGCAGGTAGGCTTCGGGTCGTTGTGATTCTCGTTTAATCAGCTGGTTGATGCCGGTGATCAGCGGCAACCTAAAACGGCCTGCATCCAATGAACAGAGGGGTTCTACATCCTGCAACTGCGACTCAAGTTTGGACTTCTGGTGATCTAGTGAATGCAGCGACAGGCAGCCGGGTATGCCAAAGGCTGGAGATCCGGGATCGGCATCAAGAAGCCTGACTAAGGCTCCCTTGTTAAGCAGCTGGGTTGCAAGCCAAATCGCCAGGGTGGACTTACCTGTCCCGGTATCGCCAAAAATCAGTATTCGACGGGGGTAGTGCAGATACTGGCTTATAAGCGTCTGGCAGCTGCTTCTGATGGGGTGAAGGCTACGCATTGCGGGTTTTCTGCAGGAAGATCAGCTTCCTGATATCTACAAGCGTAGCAGAGCCGCTGATAGACAGCGGTTCCAAAGCCCTTTGTCTGTGGCGTCAACACGAGCTTATTCTGCAAAGCCTTTGACGTGGTCTAAGGCTAACGCTTGGCCTGTCCGACCAACACGCCACCAATAATCAGCACCAATCCCACAATGGTTGAGACCATCACCGGTTCCCCGACGATCACCGCCAGAAGCAGTAGGGATATCGGAGGAGAGAGGTACACCAGGTTACTTAGCTGGGCTGTGTTGGTGCTCAGGCGCAGGGCGTTCATCCAGAGCAGGAAGGCCAGGCTCATCTCAAATGCGCCGATGTAGATTCCCCCCCCAATCGCTTGCCAGGGGATTGCGGTGAAACCGCCCTGAATAAACATCAGCACAGTGAGTATGGGCAGGCTCAGGCCAAAGCAGAGTAGCAGGGACGCCACCGCATCGTGGGGTCTGCGGGTATTCAGAATCCAGTAGCTGGCAAAGAAGATTGAGCTACCTGCACCGAGTGCCACGCCCAGTGGGTTCTGGAAGTCCAACGCCAGCAGATCACCTTGCGTGGCGATCACCAGCACGCCGGAATAGGCGATCAGGACACTGATACCGTTGAGCAGGGTAAAGCTCTGACCCAGAAACGGCACGGCGAGAATGCTCAGCATCACAGCCCAGGTGTAGTTCAGTGCCTGGGCCTGTTGGGCGGGCAGTAGATCGTATGCGGCGAACAAGATCAGGTAGTAGGCGGTGGGATTAAGCGCTGCCAACAGCAAGAAATAACCCGGGGACTCGCGCAGGTAATCCTTGGCCAGCTGGAGTTTACCCTGATGGGCTGCAGCAACGGCCAGAATACCGCAGCTGGTGGCAACCGCGAGCCAAAGCATCTGCAGCGGGCTGATCAGTGACAGAGTCAGTTTGAAGGCGCTGGCGACGGTGGACCACATCAAGACGCAGCCCATGGCCAGTAAAACAGCTTTACGGTTCAAGGTGTTTCCTTACAGAGAATTAACGCTATTTCCAGGCGGATAGCCTAAAGATCAGAGCAGTTTTGCTTCAATATCTTTCACGTCTTCCATTACCACAAAGGTGCTGGTTTGGGTCACGTAGGGGAGGGAGGAGATCTTTTCACCCAATACCGCACGGTAGTTTTCCATGTCGGTGGTTCGCACCTTGAGCAGGTAGTCAAAGTTCGCTGCAATCATATGGCACTGCTCGATCTCGGGAATCGCACGTACCGCGTCGTTAAACGCTTGCAGAGCTTTAGTACGCGTATCACTGAGGGAGACCTGTACGAAGGCAACGTGCTTGGTACCCAGTTTTTTCTGGTCGATCAGTGCGATGTAACCCAGGATATATCCCTGTTCTTCCAGGCGTTTCATACGGATCTGGCAGGGCGTTTTAGACAGACCAACCCGCGAGGCCAGCTCGGTCACGGTGATACGGGCGTTCTTCTGTAGCTCGCGCAGAATGGCGCGATCGATCTTGTCCAGATTATCCATACAGGTGTCGATGCTTAGTGTTTTTATGGTTGTTAATAGAGTATGTGTAGAAGCATACGACTGCGTTTGTGAAAAATACAGTGAAAAAGACTAATGTAGACGTCGGGAAGTTGAGATGTTGTGCGTTTCGTCTGAATTGTGATGGGGATTTGGTCTTGAAATCGCGCCAATAAGAAACGAAGCGACTATCCAGGATGCATTTTTAAGCAGCGTTAGTCTGCTATTTGATCAACTTGAAGGCTCATGTTTCTTGGTGTTTGGCTATTTAGGATAAATATCTTTATTATTTCGCCCGCTTTGACGTAATGGCTTTTTGAGTCGTTAATAAAAAGCAAATGCACTTCAGATCGAGGATATATAGAACAATTGCCTGTAAAGATATCTATAAGCTATTGCGCCATTGTGATAGCTGGTCTGTGGTGCGGTGATCCCGTGCAATTCCTGCGCACATGTAAGGAACCGGCAAGCGGCGGCAATACATTCGCTGTTGCTTGCCGGGGCTTCAAGGAATCCGCCATCTGAAGATGAGCTTCGGGGGTGTTGGTGGGTTTCCTCACATCAATGCTCTTAGAAGAGGTTTCCCGATTCAGGGTGCCTGTTCTGTCCGAACGCATAATAACCATAACGCTGATTTAATAGGTTTATGTTCATGGTAACCCTTACCTTTATTGTTTACCTGATTCTGATGCTTGCGATTGGTATCGTTGCATACCGTCGCACGCAAGATCTGTCTGACTACGTACTGGGTGGTCGTAACCTGGGTCCTATCCCGAGTGCACTGAGTGCCGGTGCGTCCGATATGAGCGGCTGGCTGCTGATGGGGCTGCCTGGCTACGCGATGGCTGCTGGTTACGGTTCTTTCTGGCTGGCTGGTGGCCTGCTGGTTGGTACCTGGTTGAACTGGCTGCTGGTTGCCCAGCGCCTGCGCGTATACTCCTACAAGGCTGATAATGCGCTGACTCTGCCTGCTTTCTTCGAAAAACGTTTTGAAGATAACAGCCACAGTCTGCGTGTGGTGTCCGCGTTCTTCGTACTTGTATTCTTCATGTTCTACACCAGCTCCGGCCTGGTTGCAGGCGGTAAGCTGTTCGAGACCGTATTCGGCTTCGACTACACCATTGCGGTACTGGTTGGTGCGGCAGCGGTTATCTCCTACACCCTGTTCGGCGGCTTCCTGGCAGTATCCTGGACCGACGTGGTGCAGGGCCTGCTGATGGTCGGTGCACTGATCCTGGTTCCGTTGTTTGCAATGGGCGAGATCGGTGGCCTGAGCGGTACTCTGGCTGCAGTTGAAGCTAAGAACCCCGAGTTGCTGAATGCCTTTACCGAAGCCGATGGTAGCTCCATCACTGTGGTCGGTACGCTGTCCCTGCTGGGCTGGGGCCTGGGTTACT
>NZ_CAXRBQ010000172.1:0-11026 GCF_964228735.1 Pontibacterium sp.
CATCATGCGGGTACTTCAGGTGAGTTTATTTGAGCGAAAACCACTGGTTGAGCTATTAAATCCAGAGCCACCAGATAAGCAAAAAAGGGATCCTCAACTGAGGATCCCTTTATGATCAAAAACTATGGGACAGCAGTGGCCTTCGGGCCTCTTTTTTTATGCGCACAACAAAGCCACCATATATCTCAGAAGCGGTTCAGTTTTTCAGTTTCAATTCAGGTCCACCCCATACTATGAACGCACAACGCTGGTGACCCTCAATCGCCTTGTTGTGCGCTTATCGACCTTCTATCCAGTCCTTTGAGTTCATGAAGGTCATACTCAGAGTTCTCTATAAACCCTACTTCAGCCGCCTACCCCAGGCGGCTCTCTTTTTTCTGAACTCTAAGTACAATACAGGGATATCTGGAGGGAGGAAGTTATGGCATCCGTTATCTTTATTACCGATCCATTGTGCGGCTGGTGCTGGCTGGATGACCCGATCGGCTTCGCCATAATAAGTCAGCAGCAGCGACGATCTTAGCTTTCGCCCTGACAGCCGTTTATAATGGCCGCCGCTTTTCAGTCTGACGGAAACCTCCCATGCAACGCGCCGATATCCTGCTCACCGAAAAAGGTTACGCCCAGTCCCGTGCCCACGCCCAGCGCCTTCTGAAAGGCGGCAAGGTCTCCATACGTTCGGGCAACGGCTGGCAGGTCATCACTAAACCGGGCGTAAAACTCGAGCCTGACACTGAGTTTCAGGTGGAAGTGGACGAAGCCGATCGTTTTGTTTCCCGTGGCGCACTGAAACTGCTGGGTGCACTGGAACGCACACAACTGGATGTCACTGACATGATCGCCATCGATGTGGGGCAATCCACCGGCGGTTTCTCCGACTGTCTCGTACAATCAGGCATCGGTAAGGTTGTAGGCATAGAAGTCGGCCACGATCAGCTGGCAGAAAAGCTGCGTAACGATGCGCGAGTGCTCTGCTTCGAAGGCGTTAACGGCCGTGATCTGCCCGCTGAGATGCTGCTTACCCACAGCCATCCCGACGGTTTTGACCTGGCGGTTATGGACGTATCTTTCATCTCCCAAACCAAGATTCTGCCATCCCTGATCCCTCTGATCCGCCCGGGCGGCCACCTGATCTCACTGGTTAAACCGCAATTTGAAGTGGGCAAAGCTGGTGTCGGCAGCGGCGGCATCGTAAGGGACCCGTCCCTGTATCCAAAAGTGGAGCACACCATCAAGCAACACTGCGAGGAACTAGGTATGGAGATCCTCGACTACTTCGAAAGCCCAATCAAAGGTGGTGATGGAAACCGGGAGTTTCTTATCGTCGCGCGTAAACGGTAATTCTGGCGATTCCACCTATTCAGGAATCAAGGCATCAATAATTATTAAGATTTATTACTTTTTGAGTATAGATCGCTCAAAATCCAGTTTTTACACAAAACATTTGGATTTTGATATTTCGCCGAGTTCAGCATATTTTGACGCTTGAAGCTGGATTACAGGCTGTATAAGGTAATCACATAACGGTTGTTGGACGGCTTCCTATGTATATCGATCTGCAGGATCTCTTTTGGCTGACACTGATCTCCCTGTTCTGCCTGCACTGGTGGCATGCACAGAAGGTGAAAGAGATCGCGTTCAAGCACACTATGCGTCACTGCAAGGAGATGGACCTGCAGCTGCTGGATGGCAGCATCGGTCTACGTGCTTTCTGGCTGAAACGGGGCGACGATGGCCGCCTGCACTTCTGGCGTTCCTACGTGTTTGAATTTACTGCCACGGGTGATGATCGCTATAAAGGACGGGTTGTCATGCTGGGTCAGAAGGTGACCAACATTCAGCTGGACCCGCACCGCATCTAATCCTCTCTTTTGCTGACAGCCATTGATCCGTGTCACCTCTATCACCGATTTCACATTTGCTGGAGTGACGCTGTACTAGACTGTGAAAGTCCCTAATTTAGGGATCGATCTGCCCACCACGTTTAGAGGACACGCCGATGAGTGAGCTACAGAATTTCCGCTTAATGGCCCGCTACAATCAGTGGATGAACGACACCCTCACCGAGGCTGCCGGGACACTGCCGGAGACTGTTCTGCTGCAGGATCAAGGTGCATTTTTCGGATCGATCATGGGTACGCTGAACCACCTCCTGGTCGGGGATATCATCTGGTTACAGCGCTTCAGCACCCACCCTTCCGGTTTCCACTCCTTGCATCCCCTGGAAACCATGAAAAAACCCGCCACACTCAATACCATGCTGTATGACGACCTTGAAGCGTTCGCGGTTGAACGCCAGGGCCTGGATATCATTATTCAGGAGTGGTGCGAAGAACTGACCGACGCCGACCTGGAGCACAACCTGCACTACTCCAACATGGCAGGTGTGCAATCCTGCAAACGGTTCGGTTTCCTGGTACAGCACCTGTTTAACCACCAGACCCACCACCGGGGCCAGATCACCACCCTGCTCTCCCAGCAGGATGTGGAGGTTGGTATCACTGACTTGCTCACGCTGATTCCTGAAGCCCACTGATCATCGGACAAAGGTTCTACACACAAAAACGCCGGTTCTGAGACCGGCGTTTTGCGTTATACACAGCTGTTATGCGTCATGATGAACAGGTCAGGCAGATCGCCCCTGCCCAATCAGGCGGCGCATCGGCAAAACGCTGCATATCCGGGTGGTCATCTCCGGGATGGCGCAACAATCCCAACAGCTGGTTCACCAATACGTAGTTACCGTCATGGGCTTCGCGGATCGCCTCCTCCGCCATATAATTACGCAGGATGTATTTCGGGTTTACCGAGCGCATCTGCTGGCGACGAATTGGAAAACTGGCCGCTTCAGCCCCCAAGCGTTCATCGTACTGATCCAGCCAGTGATCCAATGCAGTGATATCGCACAGGAATTGATAGAGCGCATCGCGAGCTGCGCCCGCGCCTTCATAATCACACAACGTGCGGAAGAAGCGGTTGAAGTCGACCTTATGCTCCGCAAACAGAGTCAGCAGATTCTCAATCAGCGCAGCATCACCCGCTTGCTCCGTCTGCAGTCCCAGGCGCGCGGCGAGGCGGGCATTGCGGTACGCCACGAATTTATGGGAGTAAGCACGCAACACATCCTTCAGATCCTCCTCCCCTACCATCGGTAGAAAGGACTCCGCCAACGCGGTGAGATTCCACTGCACAATATCCGGTTGCTGTTTAAAGGCATAACGGCCGGTTGTATCGTTCTGGTTGGCCACGAAGTCCGGGCGATACTCGTCCAGGAAAGTGTAAGGGCCGTAGTCGAAGGTCTCTCCGAGAATCGACATGTTGTCAGTATTCAGCACCCCATGCACAAAGCCGTACGCCTGCCACTGCGCTACCAGCTGTGCTGTACGATCCGCAATCTGCTGATACATCGCCAGGTAAGGATTCTCGGCATCTTTCACATCCGGGTAGTAACGCTCGATACAGTAGTCAGCCAACCGGCGCAGATCTTCATGCTGCTTGCTGTAATAGAAGTACTCAAAGTGGCCAAAGCGGATATGGCACGGGGTCACACGCAGGACCGCCGCACAAGGCTCCATACCATTGCGCATCACATGCTGCGTACTGCCGATCAGACACAACGCACGGGTAGTGGGAATCCCCAAGCCATGCATCGCTTCACTGACCAGATACTCGCGGATACTGGAACGCAGTACCGCGCGGCCATCACCAAAACGAGAATAACGGGTTTTACCCGCTCCCTTGAGATGCAGGTCCCAACGCTCCCCATTCTGGTTCACCACTTCACCGAGTAACAGGCCACGCCCATCACCCAGATCCGGGTTGTAGTAGCCAAACTGGTGACCGGTATATTTCATCGCGATCGGCTCGCTTCCCGGCAGTAGGTTTTCACCACCAAAGTAACTCGCCAGATCTGAGGGATTGATCTCACAAGGGTTAAGATCCAGCAGCGCAGCCACTTCCGGGTTGAAGCTGATCAGGTGGGCATCAACCAAAGGCTCCGGTGTAATACGGTGAAAGAAATGTTCTGGAAAGCGGGTGTAGCTATTATCAAAGTTCAGCGTTTCCAGCGTGGCGAAAGAGTCGGACATCCATAAAACCCCAGCTATCGAATTGCCAATTACCCTACCATTTTAATCAGGTATTATCACCCCATAGGTTATCGGGACATTTCAGACTCTTGCTCAGAAATACTCTGTGGTAGATTAAGCGGATCAATAACCGCTACAAGTGACACGCTGTGGAAGACGTAAGTTATCAGGAAAAGTTCTGGCAGGTGATCAGCCTAATCCCTCCGGGATCGGTAGCGACCTATGGTCAGGTGGCGGAGCTCGCCGGGATGCCACGCATGGCCCGGGCAGTGGGACGTACCCTCAGTCAGCTACCCAGGGATACCAGCTTGCCCTGGTTCCGGGTGATTAACGCCAAGGGCGAGATCTCGTTCCCCAAGGACAGCCCCGCCTACAAACGGCAGAAGTCCTTGCTGGAAGCGGACGGGATTGTCTTTTTCAACGGTAAAGTTTCACTTAAACGTTACAAGTGGCAACCTTAATAGCTGCCACTTTGAACTTAGAGGTGCAGCAGTGCGATCTTCAGTGGGAACTGGCCATCCGGTGATGGAAAGTCAGCTTCCGGTGTGATGATCTCATAATCCTTCACAGGGCGGCCTGCCTTATTACCACAACGCTGCACGGTATCCAGCCATTCATCCAACGGCACTTTCGCCACATTGTTCACGCAGATCAGGGTGCCGCCTTCCTTGGTTGCCAATAACGAAGGTTTCAGCACACTCGGGTAGTCTCGAACCAGATCAACGGTACCAAAGTAGCTTTTCGCCCAGCGCGGTGGATCCAGGTACACCAGGTCAAACTGACGCTCATCAATCCGTGGGAAAGGTCGCGGTTTCTGTCCGCGTTTTACACGCTGTTTTACCGGCAGTCCGGCGTACTGTTTTACTGCGGTGAAGAAATCACTTTGCACAAATGAGATCTGATCTTCGCCCAGATCGTTAAGCTCAGCATTTTCCCGCCCAACCTCAAGGTTGCGGGTAGAGAAATCCACGTTTACCACGTCCGATGCGCCGGCCGTAGCCGCGCACACCCCCACACCGCAGGTGTAGGAAAACAGGTTCAGCACGCTTTTACCTTGGGCAATCTCCAGAATACGTCGACGTCCCGCGCGCATATCGAGGAACAGCAATGGATCCTGGCCCATATGCTTTCCACGCACGCGGTATTTAACCCCCAACTCCTGTCCAACATACTCCGTACCCAGTACACGGCTATCGTCGCTACGTCTGGAATTGCTAGCACTACGATCGTTGTAGATCACCTCTTCCGGTTCGAAGATCTGCCGACATTGTGTCTCAATCAACGCAAGATCCTGCTCGGACACGGGCGCATGGAAACTTTGCACCAGCAGCTGCGGGCCGTAACGATCTACGGTGAGGCCGGGCTCTCCTTCATTAGTACCGTGGAACAGACGATAACAATCGGTTTGCTCAGCGTGCAGGGAGGTCAGAAGGTCTGCACGGGCGTCGAGGGCGTGCGAAAGTTTTTGTTGTAGATCGTTCATCGTGTACCTAACTGCTGCAGTAGTGACTGAATTGCCTCAAGGCGCAGGAGTGGATCATCACTTTCCAATAACAGCTGCTTCTCGGCGGGGGTAAATGGCAGGAGTTCAGCTAACAGGTATCCCACCTGGGCGGCATCCCGGTAATCGATCTCTGTATCAAATGTCTCGACCATCGGGTGCTCTTCCAGCTCTTTTGCCAGTTTAACCAACAGCTGGTACTTCTCTGCAACCAGCACACCTGATGGTTCTTCAATAGGCACACACTGCCCGACCAACAAGTTGTCTTGTTCCGCACGGCAGTCGTGAATGCGAACCCTGAACTGTCCTTCCACTTCTATGCCCAACATATCATTCGCTTGTGGGTGCCAATCGATAACCTTGGCATAACACCCCACACGGTAGAAAGGCCTGTCGCCGTTTTGCACCTGCTTTTCTGGCAACGACTGAACAATGACAAAACCGGTCTGATTTTGCAGCGACTCTTTCACCATCCGCAGATAGCGCGGCTCAAAAATCTGCAGCGGCATCACCGTCGTTGGGTAAAGCACAACCGGAAGCGGAAAGAGAGGAAGTTCAACCATAAGACCACCTTAAACTGGGGATGGCAGTATAACAGAGCGTTCGAAAACTTATGGCTAAAACGCAAAAAGGGCCGCCGAAGCTGCCCTTTTTGAAGGCTGAGCGTTAAATACCCCTCAACCAACAACCTATTGCGGTGTAATTCTGAGACAAGATCGGAAAAACACCTCGGTAGATCAATCCGAAACTATCGCTGCCGCCGGACCGGGACTGAGCATTCTGCTCCATACCGATCCAGCAGCCAGGTTTATTTCTGCTTCTCCCGTTGGCTGAGCCTCACCTGCAACTCCTTCTTGGTATCCACAAGATCGTCTTCAGGGAGTACGACGCCGTTCTCGATACGCAGACCAATATCTTTCAACTGTGCTGGCGAAAGGTCACGCAGTTCATAGTAAGTCTGGCGCTGCTTAAGAGCGATGTTCAATTTACGGTAAAAAGATACAAACAGAGCAATAATAGTCATGGTTTTCTCCTTTGGATTTAAGCCGGGAACACTTAGCGGAGAAAACAGAAGAAACGAACATTCAGATTCACCGCGAAGAGTTCCGCGGCTACTGGGTGGTTTAAACGATCAGATAGCACGCAGACAGGCAGAAGTACGCTTATGCCACGGGGCAGAAACGTGAGACATAATATTTCGCTGAGACGTATACAGCTGGAACATTACGTTGCCTATCCAAAAAGTTGATATTTGAGAGAGATCGATTTCACCGTTTCAGTGAAAACAAGTCAAGCGTTCAAAAATAAAAAAAGGCAGCCGAAGCTGCCTTTTCTCATAACTGAATGGTCAGTGATTACCAGCCAGTTACTTCTTTCAGTGCGTCGCCGATCTGAGCCAGGGAACGTACAGTCTTAACGCCTGCATCTTCCAGAGCTGCAAATTTCTCGTCAGCAGTACCTTTACCGCCAGAGATGATCGCACCCGCGTGACCCATACGCTTACCCGCTGGAGCAGTTACACCCGCGATGTAAGAAACTACAGGCTTAGTTACGTTTGCTTTGATGTAAGCAGCCGCTTCTTCTTCTGCAGTACCACCGATCTCACCGATCATTACGATCGCTTCGGTCTGTGGGTCGTTCTGGAACATTTCCAGAATGTCGATGAAGTTAGAACCTGGGATCGGGTCACCACCGATACCTACACAGGTAGACTGACCGAAACCGTAGTCAGTAGTCTGCTTAACAGCTTCGTAAGTCAGAGTACCGGAACGGGATACGATACCTACTTTACCTGGCAGGTGGATGTGACCTGGCATGATACCGATCTTACATTCGCCCGGAGTGATAACACCTGGGCAGTTAGGACCGATCAGGCGAACGCCCAGCTCGTCACACTTAACTTTACACTCCAGCATATCCATTACTGGGATGTGCTCAGTGATACATACGATCAGCTTGATACCTGCATTCGCAGCTTCCAGGATGGAATCCTTACAGAAAGGAGCTGGTACGTAGATAACAGAAGCGTCAGCACCCGTTGCTTCAACAGCTTCAGCAACAGTGTTGAATACCGGCAGACCCAGGTGCTCAGTACCACCTTTGCCTGGAGTTACACCACCCACCATCTGAGTGCCGTAAGCGATAGCCTGTTCAGAGTGGAAGGTACCCTGACCACCAGTGAAACCCTGACAGATTACTTTGGTGTCTTTGTTAATCAGAACGGACATTATTTACCCTCCGCTGCTTTAACTGCCTGCTGAGCTGCGTCAGTCAGGCTGGTTGCCGCGATGATATCCAGGCCAGATTCCGCCAGAAGCTTGGAGCCCAGATCAGCATTGTTACCTTCCAGACGTACAACAACTGGTACGTTTACGCCTACTTCCTTAACTGCACCGATGATACCTTCTGCGATCAGGTCGCAACGAACGATACCGCCGAAGATGTTAACCAGTACGGTTTTCACCTTGTCGTCAGCCAGGATCAGTTTGAATGCTTCGGTAACACGCTCTTTAGTCGCGCCGCCACCAACGTCCAGGAAGTTAGCCGGGAAGCCACCGTGCAGAGCAACGATGTCCATAGTACCCATTGCCAGACCTGCACCGTTAACCATGCAGCCGATAGTGCCGTCCAGAGCTACGTAGTTCAGATCCCACTCAGCTGCGTGCGCTTCGCGCTCGTCTTCCTGAGATGGATCGTGCATAGCCTGCAGATCTTTGTGGCGGTATACAGCGTTACCGTCGATTACCACTTTAGCGTCCAGACAGTGCAGGTTGCCTTCGTCAGTGATAACCAGTGGGTTGATTTCCAGCAGTGCCAGGTCTTTTTCCTGGAACATCTGCGCCAGACCCAGGAAGATCTTAACGAACTGCTTGATCTGATCGCCCTGCAGGCCCAGTTTGAACGCCAGCTCACGACCCTGGTATGGCTGTGCGCCAGTCATCGGATCGATGATTGCTTTCAGGATTTTTTCTGGAGTTTCTTCTGCAACCTTCTCGATTTCCACGCCACCTTCGGTAGATGCCATGAATACGATGCGGCGAGTAGAACGGTCTACAACCGCACCCAGGTACAGCTCGGAAGCGATATCGGTGCAGGTTTCAACCAGAATTTTGGATACAGGCTGACCGTTTTCGTCAGTCTGGTAGGTCACCAGGTTTTTGCCCAGCCAGTTAGCAGCGAATTCCTGCGCTTCTGCAGGGCTGTCTACCAGCTTAACGCCGCCCGCTTTACCGCGGCCGCCGGCGTGCACCTGGGCTTTAACAACCCACTTGTCACCGCCAATTGTAGTAGCTGCTTCTGCTGCAGCTTCCGGAGTATCTACCGCGATTCCTTTGGAAACCGGCAGACCATATTCGGCAAACAGTTGTTTACCCTGGTACTCGTGAAGGTTCATGCTCTAATCCGTTGTGTTGTCACTAGTGTGTGTTTCTGCAACGCAGTATGGAGAGATTACGTTGTTGCAGCCCTGTTGGGATCTCAACGACAAACTCAGAATCGACCGGATACCCCCGAAATGATACCCGGCCGACAGTTTAAAACGTCAGGTTAGCGTTTTTTACGGTTCGCAATGTGAATTGCGTGGCCGTCCACCGCCAGAGCGGCTTCGTGCACAGCTTCACTCACGGTTGGGTGAGCGAAGACGGTCAGCTGCAGGTCTTCTGCGGAAGAGCAGAATTCCATAGCAATCGCAGCCTGAGCAATCAGCTCGGATGCGATACCGCCAACCATGTGAACACCCAGAATGCGGTCAGTTTCTTCGTCAGCAATGATCTTAACGAAACCATCGGTATCGTCAGCAGCCATCGCACGACCAGAAGCCGCAAATGGGAATTTGCCCACTTTGATCTTCACGCCATCTGCTTTCAGTTCCTGTTCGGTCTTACCGACCCAGGCCAGTTCAGGATGGGTGTAGATGATGCTCGGAATCACGTCGTAGTTCATCTGAGCTTTGTGGCCAGCAATGATGTCGGCAACCATGATGCCTTCTTCGGACGCCTTGTGCGCCAACATCGGACCACGTACGGAGTCACCGATTGCGTAAACTCCCGGTGCGTCAGTGCGGCACTGCTCATCTACGAAGATGAAGCCGCGCTCATCCAGCTTAACGCCGGAATCTTCAGACAGCAGGCCGTTGGTCTGTGGCTTACGGCCAACAGCAACGATCAGCTTGTCTACGGTGATTTCCTGCTCGCCTTTAGCGTCAGTGAAGAACACCTTAACTTCTTTACCGTCAACGATCTCGGTACCGGTTACACGTGCGCCCAGCTGGATATCCAGCCCCTGTTTCTTGAACAGTTTCGCAGCGTCGCGTGCAACGTCTTTATCTGCAGCCGCCAGGAAGGAATCCATCGCTTCCAGAACAGTTACTTTAGTACCCAGACGTGCCCATACAGAGCCCATTTCCAGACCGATTACGCCTGCGCCGATTACGCCCAGACGCTCTGGAACTTCATCGATGTCCAGTGCGCCAGCGTTATCCAGGATCAAACCGTCGGTCAGTGGAGCAGGAGGAATGTTCACTGGTACGGAGCCGGATGCCAGAATCACGTTCTCTGCATCGTATACAGTCGCAGTACCGTCAGCAGCGGTTACTTCAACCTGTTTGTTCGCCAGCAGCTTACCCATGCCCTGCAGCAGAGTTACGCCGTTTGCTTTAAACAGACCACCGATACCACCGGTCAGGTTGCCAACGATCTTGTTCTTACGCGCAACCATCGCTTTAACATCCATGGTGACTTCACCGCCAACCTGGATGCCGTGTACATCAGCGTGCTGTGCTTTGTGGAACTGGTGGGTAGATTCCAGCAGTGCTTTAGACGGAATACAACCAACGTTCAGACAAGTACCACCCAGTACAGCGGCACCTTTGTCATCAACCCATTTCTCAACACACGCAGTGTTCAGGCCCAGCTGAGCCGCGCGAATAGCTGCTACGTAGCCACCAGGGCCCGCACCTACGACGATAACGTCGAATTTCTGTGACATGTCTCTTTACCTATCCTATCAATTCACTCGTTATAATTTTGGGCTGACTTAGACTTCCAGCAGCATACGTGCAGGATCTTCCAGAAGGTCTTTAATAGTCACGAGGAATTGTACAGCTTCCTTGCCATCAATCATACGGTGGTCGTATGACAGGGCCAGGTACATCATTGGCAGGATTTCTACCTGTCCGTTAACCGCCATTGGACGCTCCTGGATTTTGTGCATACCCAGGATTGCAGTCTGAGGTGGGTTCAGGATAGGGGTAGACATCAGGGAACCGAATACACCACCGTTGGTGATGGTGAAAGTACCGCCCTGCATGTCGTCCATACCCAGCTTGCCTTCACGACCACGCTTACCGAAGTCAGCGATGGTAGATTCAACATCAGCCAGGCTCATGCTGTCAGTATCACGCAGCACAGGCACCATCAGACCGCGATCGGTAGAAACT
>NZ_CAXRBQ010000173.1:0-4510 GCF_964228735.1 Pontibacterium sp.
CCGCCGCCGCCCGCCGCGCCTGGTCGCCACCGCACACGAGCCGGGAGCGGGCGGCCCCGATGGCGGCGGCACCTCCGAGGGAGGCACCGGCTCCGACGCCGCCCCCGTCCCCGACGGCGGCAGCGGTGCAGCGCCTCAACCGTTACGCGATTACGTTGGGCTGCCGCTTAAAGAAAGTCTTCCGTTGTTGGTGGATATGCTAATCGAGCGCGGGCTGAGAAAACGGATCAAGGTTATTGCGTCCGGTAAGCTGATCGTACCGTCTAAAGTCGCGTGGGCATTGGCTACCGGCGCAGACTTTGTAACTTCGGCACGAGGCTTTATGTTCTCTTTGGGGTGCATCCAGGCAATGCAGTGCAACAAGGACACCTGTCCTACTGGGATTACGACCCATAATTCCCGCTTGCAGCAGGGCCTTGATCCAACGCACAAGTCCGATCGCGTGGCGTATTACCACAAGTACATCACCTATGGCGTTGGCCTTATTGCACACTCCTGCGGCGTGAGAGAGCCTCGCCTGCTAAGGCGTCGTCATGTGAAGATTGTGTCCGATCACGGGTTATCGATCGCGATGGATAAGCTGCATCCACTACCGGAGGAGGGTAGCCATCCCCATGCGATGAAGATCATTGCAACATCGAAGGCGGATTACAGCAACGAATTGGAACAGAACGAATCACGACCCATGTAGGGCACCCTTTAGGGTGCCGGCAGTCTGAAGACTGCCCTACAGACAAATTTGGAAGCCTCCAGCCAATAAAAAAGCACAAAAAAAGCCCGGGATGTTTCCACCCCGGGCCTTATCGTCTTTTGATACGCGTTAAGCGTAGCAGTCAGGCTTATGCGTTAGCAGCAGCCAGAGCAGCGTTCAGCGTTTCAGATGGACGCATTACTTTCTTAACGGTAGTACGTGCAGCGTGGTAGTAACCGTCCAGCTCTGCAGGTTTGCCCTGAGCTGCCGCCAGTTCCGCAACGATCTTCTCTTCGTTTTCAGTCAGAGACTTCGCCAGCGGAGCGAACTGAGCAGCCAGTTCAGCGTCTTCAGTCTGAGCAGCAACTTCCTGAGCCCAGTACATACCCAGGTAGAAGTGGCTACCACGGTTGTCCAGCTCACCGGTCTTACGGGAAGGAGACTTGTTGTTCTCCAGCAGTTTACCGGTTGCAGCGTCCAGAGTTTTCGCCAGGATCGCAGCACGTGGGTTGTCGTTCTTGATGCCCATATCTTCCAGAGATACAGCCAGTGCCAGGAACTCACCCAGGGAATCCCAACGCAGGTGGTTTTCTTCTTCAACCTGCTGTACGTGCTTAGGCGCGGAACCACCAGCACCAGTTTCGTACATGCCGCCGCCTTTCAACATTGGAACGATTGACAGCATCTTCGCAGACGTACCCAGTTCGATGATCGGGAACAGGTCGGTCAGGTAGTCACGCAGTACGTTACCGGTTACGGAGATAGTGTCGTTACCGCGAATCATGCGGTCCATGCTGAAGCGGATCGCCTGGTTGTAAGTCTTGATGTGCAGTTCCAGACCTTCAGTGTCGTGCTCTGGCAGGTACTTCTCAACTTTCTTGATCAGTTCACGGTCGTGAGCACGTTTGTGGTCCAGCCAGAATACTGCAGGAGTGTCAGACTGACGCGCGCGAGTCACAGCCAGTTTAACCCAGTCGCGAACAGGCTCGTCTTTGGTCTGACATGCACGCCAGATGTCACCCACTTCAACGTCGTGCTGCATCAGAACAGTACCGTCCGCTGCAACAACACGCATTACACCAGCCTCAGCCAGTTCGTAAGTCTTGTCGTGGGAACCGTACTCTTCAGCTTTCTTAGCCATCAGACCAACGTTTGGCACAGTACCGATGGTAGTCGGATCGAACGCACCGTTAGTCTTACAGTAGTTGATCATTTCCTGGTAGATACGCGCGTAAGTAGACTCAGGCATTACAGCTTTAGTGTCGTGAGTCTTACCGTCTGCACCCCACATCTTGCCGCCGCCACGGATCATTGCTGGCATGGAAGCATCAACGATTACGTCGGAAGGTACGTGCAGGTTGGTGATGCCTTTAACGGAATCAACCATCGCCAGGGAAGGGCGGTTTTCGTAGCAAGCGTGGATATCTTCTTCGATCTCTTCACGCTTGGAACGAGGCAGGGACGCGATCTTGTCGTATACGCTGCCCAGACCGTTGTTCGGGTTAACACCCAGCTCTTTGAACAGTTCGCCGTGCTTCTCGAAGAGGTCTTTGTAGAAAACGGTTACCGCGTGACCGAATACGATCGGGTGGGAAACCTTCATCATGGTCGCCTTAACGTGCAGGGACCACATTACGCCGCTTTCTTTAGCGTCGTTCATGGACTCTTCCAGGAACTCACGCAGCGCTTTGCAGCTCATGCGCATGGAGTCCAGGATCTCGCCCTGTTCCAGAGACAGCTCTTTCTTAACTTCAACGTCGCCGTTCTGGTTAACAAACTCGATGCGAACGTCGCCAGCTTCTTCCATAGTTACAGACTGTTCGCTGGAGAAGAAATCACCGTCACGCATGTAGTCAGCGTGAGTCTGGGACGCTTTGCTCCACTTACCCATGGAGTGAGGGAATTTACGAGCGAATGCTTTAACAGCACCCGGCGCACGACGGTCAGAGTTACCTTCACGCAGTACTGGGTTTACAGCAGAACCCAAGATCTTGGAGTAACGTGCTTTAACGTCTTCTTCTTCCGCGTTCTGAGGAGCTTCTGGGAAATCTGGGACGTTGTAACCCTGAGACTGCAGCTCGGCGATACAAGCTTTCAGCTGCGGGATAGATGCAGAGATGTTAGGCAGCTTAACGATGTTAGCTTTTGGATCCTGAGTCAGCTGACCCAGAAAAGCCAGACCGTCCTGAACCTGCTGTTCTTCAGACAGCTTTTCAGGGAATGCAGACAGGACACGGCCCGCCAGGGAGATGTCAGTGATCTTAACGTCGATACCCGCTGCAGAAGTGAAAGTACGAACGATTGGCAGCAGAGATGCAGTTGCCAGCGCTGGTGCTTCGTCAGTCAGGGTGTAGTAAATGGTTTGCTCTGGTGTAGTCATTCTAATCCCCAAGTGTATATGGCCCCGGAATGGCCATAGGCTTCGTGAAAGGAGACTTGTGGTCGCCTTTGTCCCTTACCCGAGTCCCACTACCGAACTACGTCGGTTTAACTCGATGGTTATAATTTTCGCGGTGTAGTATACAGAAAAAATGTGGCTGTTTATACGTAGTGTTGTTGCACCAAAGGATAATAAACTGCGCTGTATGCCGCACCGCACAAGGGACTGCGCAATAATCCCCGCTTGTAAAAATAGTGTAGAAATTTTACAACACCTTGAAAATCGGGCGTTTTGAGGCATTTTTTCCTGATAAATCTGCAATATTCTGATTGTTTGCTGATCAGTCGTATTGCAATTGCTCAAAATTGATACAGTCCAGTACCCACCCCAATGACCAGGGATCGTCTCCACTGTATTGATGTCATATCCGCTATCTGTTGCTATACGTAATTTCAGGGAACCGGAAGAGGTCTGCGGGAGGAACGATGCGGCGTCTGTATTTAAGCTTGGCCATATTAATACTGCTTCCGGTATTACTGGTGATCGCTATCTACGCGGCGACACCTTATATCGTGCAATGGGGTGGTGCGCGCTGGTTGGCCGAGCAAAATTTCCAGAATGTAGTATTGGAGATGGAGCGTCCCGGCTGGAATCGTATGACCGTGACGCGGTTTGCAGCCCAGATCGAAACCGAGAACGCTCAAGTTTCTGTCGAAGCTGGCCCGCTGACCATCGAATACACACCACTGACCCTTTGGGCAACCCAAAAGGTCGATCTGGTAGAACTACCGCAATCCAACCTCACGATACAGCTCACCGGCACCGAGCAGGAGGTATCAACGCAAGCTGAAGCCTATCTGGATCTGCCGGAGTTACTGCCTGCAGTGTGGTTTGCGCTGTTACCCAGCGAGCAGGTGCGCATCGGTGAATTGAACCTTGTACTCGATTATCCAGCCAACCAACCCGACTGGACACTTAGCGGTGCTTTGGTGGTCGACGAAAATCAGCTCTACAGCCGCGTTCGGTTTAAACGTGATGAACAGGATCTGGGCTGGAGTGACTTGGAGCTGACGCCCGATAACCATTTTAACTTTCGGCTGCTGCAGGACGACACACCGTTTGTGGTGATTGATGGCAACCTGAAAGCGGAAGATAAGGTTTCGTTGCATGCGAACCAGGTTATAGACCTTGGTGGATTAAGAAGCTGGCTGGATCGTTTTATGCCAACGCTGACACTGCCAGTTGTGTCGGGCTCCGTCAGTACCCGTGGCACCTTTGATCTGCCGTTGAAAGCGGCGCTGTCACCCGAAGGGATGCTTAGTCAATTGGTTGCCAACCACAGTTTTACGACACAAAGCACCGTAACAAACATTTCTCAGGAGCTTCCTATGCTGGCGCTGAACGCTGCTGGTCAACTTACGTTGGCAGCGGGGCGCTTG
>NZ_CAXRBQ010000174.1:0-7493 GCF_964228735.1 Pontibacterium sp.
GCGCCTTTATCACTGGCATACCCTGTTGTTCCCCAACAACGATGAATCTGTGCGGCCTATCCGAGTCGGCCAGTTACGTGGTCCCGATCCAATGCGCGTTGTGTCTGGACCGATCCTGAAAGAGAAGGTCCACTTTGAGGCCCCGCCAAGGGAAGGTCTGGAAAGCCAGTTAGACGCCTTTCTGGTCTGGTTCAATGCCAGCCGCAATGACACCCAACCACGTTATCCGCCATACAACATCGAACTTCTGGGCGAAAATGAATAAAGCATCACCATGGCTGTTGCCGGTTTCAACATCGATGAGCTGGACATTCAGAGCGAGAACTCCACCCTGCTGATCGCCGGTACCAAACAGGCTGACAAGCAGCAACACCAGTACCTGTATCAGGGTATCGCGGCACGCAACTTCGAGCGCCGCTTCCAGTTGGCCGACCACGTCAAGGTCACTAAAGCTCATATGGAAAACGGCTTGCTGCATGTAGATCTGGTGCGTGAAATTCCTGAAGCGATGAAGCCACGTTCCATCCAGATCCAAGGCTAAACCTTCCGCTCCACACGAAGTATATAAGGGTCGCGTACGCGGCCCTTTTTGGTATCCGCGTCCGGGGATAATAATGCTCCAAACGGACAAAACTTTGCCGCCTTCGGCAGGCATAATGGATCGGGCTAAACAAAACACCTGAAGGGATACTCCATGGTCGCGAACCAACGGCTGCTCAATATTGTGGAGCTGACTGAAAACAATATGGCCGAACCATTGAGCGTTGAAGAGCTTGCCCGCGCCGTGGGATGGTCGCGCTGGCAACTGCAACGCACCTTCCAGGCCAGGTTTGGCTACAGTATTTCAACCTACTACCGGAAACGCCGACTGAGCAATGCAGCCATGGCGCTCATCGCGCGGCCATGCTCCATTCTGGAGATCGCGCTGAACTACGGTTTTGAAAATCAGCAAAGCTTCAGCCGGGCATTTACCCTCTGCTTCGGCCTTGCTCCGGGGCAATATCGAACGCGCGGCACGCTAAAGGATATATTCCCCAAACTGGATCCAAGCCTGATCAGTTATTTAAATGGAGAGATTGATATGGAACCGGAAATTAAGGTCCACCCTGGGAAAACCTTGTGGGGTTTGAAAACCACCTTCAACGCCCCCGGTTCGCCACACCCCAACAACATGGAACGACTCCCGGCACTTTGGATGGAATTTCAGCGCAAGATGGGAGAATTGGAGCAAACACCCGCTGTGTGCTGGGGTGTCGTAGATTGCAGCACCGCCAACGATGACCTGGAGAACATGACCTACTGGGCATCATTTGAGGATGACCAGGCCAAATCACACGAAGGATTACTGCGCCTGGATGTGCCAGAACAGACCTACGCCTGTTTTATCCATAAAGGCCCAATCTATACCATCGGAGACACACTCACCGCCATATTCAGGGATTGGCTGCCAAACAGCGAATACTGTCATACGGGTGGGCCAGAACTGGAGCTGTATGACGAGCGTTTTGCATTCGACCACCCTGACTCGATACTGGAGTATTGGGTACCGGTTAGAAAAGTGAGCTGATTATTGTTCTGCGAGCTGCTGTTGATACAGCAGCTCCATCTCTTTACTGAAACAGCAGAACACCACCCGTTCGATGGACTGGCAGTCGTACAGACCAACGATCACCGTCCCTACGGCTATCTCCACCGCCTGCTCCAGTGGGTAGCCGTAAACACCGCAACTGATCGCAGGGAATGCTATTGATCTGATCCCCCGCTCCTCAGCCAGCTCCAGACTGCGTTCGTAGCAGCTGCGCAGCTTATTCGCTTCCTCTGCATCACCACCCCGCCAGACAGGGCCCACCGTATGAATCACATACTGCGCGGGTAGGTTATAGCCACGGGTAATCTTGGCATCACCGGTGTCGCAACCGCCCAGGGTTCGACACTCGGCCAAGAGCTCAGGCCCCGCAGCGCGATGGATCGCACCATCAACTCCCCCACCACCTAACAAACTGCTGTTGGCCGCGTTTACAATCGCGTCCACCTCAAGCTGAGTTATATCACCCTGTATAACGTCGATCTTCGCTTTCATTGCAGTAGTCTCATGTAATCAGGCTATCCTTCTGTCTCACCCAAGTGCAGCGCCAACCAGATCGTTGTCTTATCTTCTGGCGTCCACTCCACGCGGTGTCGGCAGTGCGCAGGCAACATTACATGGTCACCCGGTTTCATATGCAGTAGTTGCTCGCCTTGCTCCAGCAACAGCTTAGCCTCACCCTGCACCACCATCACCCATTCATCCCATGCCTGGTCGTACCATTCACCGGCTGGCGTAGCCTGACCGTAAGTCACAATTCTTTCAAGCTTCACGCCGGGGCGAGCCAGAAGGTCTTCAAAGTGTTCCTGCGCCTTATCCGCCGGAAGATCGGTCAACATACTCTTCATGATGCTGCCCGCACCGCCACCTGATACGCCATCGCGCTCCATTCGACCAGTTCCTCGCTGTTGTCCAGACACTCCTCCGGCGCCTGGTAATAGTTAAGATGGCAGGGTTTCCCTTTTTTCATATAGGTAAACCGCTCCAGGTCATGGGCTTTGTATCGAGTTTCTGTCTGGGGATCTGATTTCAGGTAAAGCTGGTCGTCTGCCACCAGCGCAAACATCAATCCGCCGAGAAACAACCCATGACCGCCAAACATCCGTTTTGCCTGCACCGGTCCCAGCATATGCATGCTGTCGACCACGTAGGAGATAAAATCGTCGCTATTCGCCAATGTCCGTTACCTGATAAATCGAGAACTGCATGGTATCACTCCAGTAGTCCTCTGCCAGACCCGCCTTACGTTTAAGGTGCTCCAGAAATCTTTTCGGCTCCGGCAGCTGCTCCCATACCTGCGGTAGGAACGTTGCTCTACGTGTACCCTCCTCAAGCACCAGACCGTCCACACCGGGGCGCAACGCCGACAGTAACGCCTGCTCGGAGTCGACCTTAAGCGGCAAGGTGGGCGTCAGAATCGAGATATGGATATCAAGGTCATCAAATTCATCGCGGCTGAGTGGTGCAAAGCGGCGGTCCCGAAATGCCGCTGCACAGGCATCATAAGACAGCTCGTCCCATAGAGACTGGTGAGCACTCAGGCTGCCGATGCAACCCCGCAGCTGGCCATGGTGGTTCAGCGTAACAAATGCTGCCCGCTCCTCTTTTTGCCACGGCTCCTCGGCATTGCAACGAGCCAGCTCATAGCCCAGCTCCCGAGCGATTGCGGCCCGGGCATGCTCCAGCATCCGCTGCTTTTGTGACGCGTTGTACTCAGTAGACTGCATAGGCGGCATACCCCACTACACGGCTCTTATCACCGCTGGTATCTCCAGAATTACAATGCTGTAGCAGATGAATGCGGTAATCGCTCTGTGTCAGTGCATGCTGCAAGCCGTTCAAGCCCATGCAACCGCACGCTTCCTCCGGTTGGATATTTTCAGCACCGGATAAAATCCGTTTGTGCGTTTGGCCATCAATCATCCGCGCTTCGTCATAGCTATGGAAGTGGCTCATATCCGTACTGATGATGGTCAGCACCTCCGGATCCTCCAGTGCGGGTAAAACAACTGCACCAACCTCTTCCGGACTGGCGTGACCCACCACAATCGGTAACAGCGGAGCACTCACTTCTGCGCGCTGCAGGAACGGCAGCTGAACCTCCAGGCTATGCTCAGCATAGTGTGCCATGCGGTTATAAACGGCGAGCCCATCAGCCACCAATGCGCCGATCTGTTCGCTCGCCAGCTCCATCCGCCCTAAAGGGGTATCAAAAACGTCCGCTTCCGGTACTGCCATACCAATAAAGCCAACGCGATGGCTCGGACCAATCAACAGTATGTATTTATATTCCGCACCTCGTGCAAGACAACTGTACGCCGCTGCCGCTACGTCGCCTGAATAGATATAACCGGCATGAGGCACCACCAAAGCACGAAGGCCTGGTAACGGAGGACGTTCGTGATGCGAGAGGAACTGGTCTACGTCTTGGGTCAGCTGTACCGGATCGCTCGAATAAAATGCACCGGCCACAGCGGGTTGTCGAATGTCCATCGGAGCTCTCCGAAGTTATTTTCAACGAAAGAAAACAGTGGCCCCGAGGCATTGAGCAACACCCCTTACAACACCATGAATTAAGCAATATTTACGGGGTTCATACACAACGGCAACTGCGCTGACACACTGCTAATCTTAAGTATAGAGCGGCTTGAGCGAGAGACGATATGAGCGTGATCGAAGTTGGTTTTTCACACCCGGTTGACCGAAATAAGATACAGTGCGACCTCTGTCCGCGCTTCTGCAAACTGTCAGATGGACAGCGTGGGCTGTGTTTTGTACGGGGTAACGAAAATGGCAAGATGCACCTTTATACCTATGGTCGCTCCAGTGGTTTCTGTATCGATCCAATCGAGAAAAAACCGCTCAATCACTTCCTGCCAGGCACTCCAGTTCTTTCGTTTGGGACCGCAGGCTGCAACCTCGCCTGTAAGTTTTGCCAGAATTGGGATATGAGCAAAGCCCGTGAAATGGACACCCTGGCCGATGCCGCGTCACCGGAGCAGCTGGCACGTTACTGTTACGAGCACGACTGCCGTTCCATCGCCTACACCTACAACGACCCGGTGATCTTTCTGGAGTATGCCGAAGATGTAGCGATCGCCTGCCACGAATACGGCGTGAAGTCGGTTGCGGTGAGTGCGGGTTACATAACAGATCTAGCTCGACCCCGCTTCTTTGAACATATGGATGCCGCCAATATCGACCTGAAAGCCTTTACCGATCGTTTCTACAAGAAGATCTGTGGCGGCAGCCTGCAGCCGGTGCTGGAAACACTCACCTACCTGCATAACGAAACCGATGTCTGGTTTGAGATCACCACCCTGCTAATTCCAGACGAGAACGACAGCAACGAGGAGCTGGAAGCTCAGTGTCGCTGGATTATGGACAACCTGGGGCCGTCGATTCCACTGCACTTCACCGCCTTCCACCCGGACTGGAAAATGCTCGATAAACCGCGTACCCCAGCATCGACGCTTACCCGCGCCCGTGATATCGCGCTAAAACAGGGCCTGCGCTATGTGTATACCGGCAACGTGCATGACACCCGTGGCAGTTCCACTTACTGCCATCAGTGTGGCATGCGTTTGATCGAAAGAGATTGGTATGTGTTGGGAGAATGGAATCTGGTGAACGGTTGCTGCAAAGGATGTGGCACGCCCCTGCCCGGTCAGTTTGAAACCGAGCCGGGGATCTGGGGCGCTTATCGGCAACCGGTGAGGCTTATGAGTTAAGCGCTTTTAGTCGGGCCTGTTCATCAAGCAACGCCGTGCGTAACAGGTCGATATCTTTGATCACTTTCACCTGATTAAACAGCGTCACCGCTTCCGGGAAGCAACGCTTCAGATGGTGTAACCACTGTTTGATGCGGCCATGCACGTAGCCCGGCAGCATGCGCTCGGTGGACTGCTCCATATGATCCAGCAGCAAACCAACGATCTCCACCCAACGGATAGGCTCCACCGGTGCACCATCACGCTGCGCCTTGATCACTTTTACCAAGTCCGGCTGTGAAATCTGACCGCGGCCAATCATTACGTCTTCACAGCCACTCACCTCACGGCAGCGCTGGTAGTCCTCGAACGTCCATATCTCACCGTTGGCGACTACCGGAATCTTTACGTATTCACGAATGCGGGAGATGTACTCCCAGTGCGCAGGCGGTTTGTAGCCTTCCACCTTGGTACGCGCATGTACCGTCACCTGACAAGCACCCGCATCCGCTATCGCAGCCGCGTTGTCCAGGTACAATGACTTGTCTTTGTAACCCAGGCGCATTTTTGCGGTCACCGGCACGTCCTTTGGCACGGCCTTACGTACCGCAGACACGATGTCATGCACCTCGTTGGGTGTTTCCAGCAAGATGGCACCACCACGGTTAGCGTTCACTCCCTTGGAGGGACAACCGAAGTTCAGATCCACTGCCGGTGCACCCAGGCGAGCCACTTTGGCGGCGTTCAGCGCCATCATCTGCGGATCGCTGCCCAGCAGCTGAACATGCACTGGCACACCCGCGGCAGTTTTACCGCCGTGATGAAGTTCCGGGCAGGTCTTCTTAAACAGGTGTGCAGGCAGCACACGCTCCGAGACACGCACAAACTCTGTCACGCAGTAATCGATCTCACTGACACGTGTCAGCAGGTCACGCATGATCGGGTCTACCAGTCCCTCCATCGGGGCGAGGACAATCTTCATCTTTGCTGCTCTTGCTGTTTTGGATACATCAAACGATTATTTATAGGAGCTTGTTCGCACCTTTCCGGGAGTATGCTGATGCGTTTGTTTATTGCACTGGACCCACCCACCGAGATCTGTGAAGAGATCAGTGATCTGCAGTTCCCATCAAGCCAGATACGCTGGAACAATACTGACCAGTTTCACCTGACACTGGCCTTTCTGGGCGAACAACCTGAAAACCGCTTCGACGAACTGTGCGAACAGCTCACTGAGATCCACTTCGATCCGTTCGCGCTTAAAACCCACGATGTGGGCTGCTTTCAGCACGGCGCCTTATGGCTGGGCTTTGAATCCAATCCCATCCTACTGCGATTACAGAAGCAGCTGGCGCACAAATTGCGAAGTATCGCGATCAAGCTGGAACACCGGCGTTTTCATCCACACCTGACACTAGGGCGTTGCCGCAGCAATCCTGGACCTGCGGTTGAACACCTTCAACACAGGCTAAACCGTCGTCGCTTTGAATTTGGTGTGGATCGCTTTCTGCTTAAAAGCAGCGTACTGCGCCAGGACGGCGCAGTACATCAGGTAGAGGCGGAGTTTCTGGCGGATTAGATCGCCGCCAGGCCTCGCAGCATATCGGCTTTGATGTCTTCCAGATCTTCCAGACCCACGGATACACGGATCAGGTTATCTTTAATGCCGGCTTCGGCACGCTCTTCCACGCTCATACGACCGTGGGTGGTTGTGCCAGGATGGGTGATTGTTGTTTTCACATCACCCAAGTTACCGGTAATAGAGAACATCTCAGTGGCATCAATAAAGTTGAACGCCGCTTCTTTACCACCGCGCACCTCAAAGGACAGTACACCGCCAAACGCGCTCTGCTGTTTCACAGCCAGCTCGTGCTGCGGGTGGCTCTTCAGGCCTGCATAGTGCACCTTCTCGATACCGTCCTGCTGCTCCAGCCACAATGCCAGTGCCATCGCTGCCTCGCTGTGTGCCTTCATACGCAAGCTCAGGGTTTCCAGGCCAGTCATGAAGTTCCAGGCGTTGAAGGGGCTCAAACAAGCACCACAGGTACGCACATAGCCGAAGATCTCTTCCATCAGCTTATCAGAACCCAAGACTACACCACCTACACAACGCCCCTGACCGTCCAGATACTTGGTCGCAGAGTGGATCACGATATCAGCGCCCTGCTTAAGAGGCTGCTGCAGTACTGGCGTACAGA
>NZ_CAXRBQ010000175.1:0-11701 GCF_964228735.1 Pontibacterium sp.
TGATTGCTGCGGCGATGGCGGCATCGTTGGTGGTGACCTTCAATCGCGGTTTTACCTGAACCTGTACCTCTTCGCGACCGTCAAAGAAACGCCAATGGCCCGTAGAGGTTGAGTGCATACTGCCGGCCTGTGGAACGACAACGGTATGCTGAGGTAATTCATTTGGATGAGCGGGTTTGCCTTGCGAGGACAGATAGTCCAGTGAGGCCACCAGTACCTGGCGTACAGAGCCTACCTTCAGGGCCCGCATGCTGGAGTCAGGCAGTTCACCAATGCGTACACCCAGATCGATCCCTTCCTCCATCAGGTTCACTACGCGATCGAGCAACACCATCTCCACTTCCATCTCCGGATACAATCTTAGGTACTCCAGCACGACGGGCATCACATAGAGACGGCCAAACATCACCGGCGCGGTGATCGTCAGGTGGCCACGGGGTTCTGCATTGATGCCTGCCGCTGCGTCATCGGCGGCTTCCACCTCACCGAGAATACGGCGACTGTCTTCCAGATAACGCTGTCCGGCTTCAGTGACCCGAACATAACGAGTGGTGCGGTTGAGCAGTTTTACCCCCAAAGTCTCCTCCAGCGATGCGACCATCCGTGTGACCGCCGGTGGTGACATCTGCAGGCGACGGGCTGCCGCCGCGAAACCTTCCTCCTCGGCTACTGCCACGAAGACCTGCATCTGGCGAAATCGATCCATCCTTTATTCCACTTATTGTAATAATTAATTTCAATTTTAGGTGATTCTTGCTCTGTGTGGAATTTGTCATAGTGGATCTACAGACACAGGTTATCCACGAATCAGACTGAGGGCAGAGAGATGGGCCATAAATTTGCTGAGATCGCTTTCACGCCGATCATCCGGGAGATGCAGGCAGAAATGGGCAGCCGCAGCTTTTATGCCGAGATGGATCGGGGCCAGGACTACAACCATCAGCTGACAGCAAAAGAAGCGACGTTTATCGCAGCCCGCGACAGCTTTTATATGGCCAGCGTGACTGAAACCGGATGGCCCTACATTCAGCACCGTGGCGGCGAGCCAGGATTTATGAAGGTGCTGGATGAGGGACGGATCGGTTTTGCGGACTACTCCGGCAACCGTCAGTACATCAGCACCGGCAACTTCACCCACAACAACCGTGTCGCCCTGTTTTTTATGGACTACGCCAACCGTCGACGTTTAAAGCTGATGGGGCGGGTGCAGATTGTCCCGCTGGATGATCATCATACGCTGGCCCAGCTGGTGGATGAGTCCAGCACTGTTCAGGTGGAGCGGGGTTTTGTGATTGAAGTGGAAGCATTCGACTGGAACTGCCCACAGCACATCACACCACGCTTTACCGTGGAGCAGATTGAGTCGCTTGTAGGCCCGTTAAAGGCAGAGAACGAACGCTTACGCGCCCATTACCAAGCCGATTCCGACTTGCGACTGGAGCATGGCGAGCTTGAGCTGGAGATCACCGGCATGCGCCAGTTAACGCCGCGCATCCGATCTTATGAACTCCGTGACCCAAACGGGTACGAGTTACCGGCTTTCAAGGCAGGTGAGCATCTGGAAGTGCCTGTTCGACTGGACAATGGCGAGATTGAATCACGTCACTATTCGATCAGTTCAGACCCGAACGATCTGAGCCGCTACGAGATTGCGGTACTGCGTGAGGAAGACGGCCGCGGTGGCAGTCGCGCGTTGCATCAGCAGTATCAGTTGGGGGTGCAGTTGCAAAGCTCGTCGCCAAAAGGACACTTCACACTGCATGAAGATCAAAGCCCTGCGGTGCTGATCGCCGGTGGAATTGGTATTACGCCGCTGAAAGCGATGGTGCACCAATTACAGGCGCGTGGAACCGGTTTTCAGCTGCATTATCTGGGACGCAGCAACCGCGAGATGGCGTTCTTTGATGTGTTGGAGCAAACGATACCTGAGCAGGTCTCGTTGTATCCCGCCGACGAAGGTAAGCGCTTAGATCTGGCGACTCTTTTCAGTACTTTGCCTGCTGACAGCGTTGTTTATGTCTGCGGACCTGCGCGGTTGATCGATGTGGTGATGTCTATTGCCAACGAACTGAAGATCGATCCAAAGCGGATCCGATTTGAACGCTTTTCAGCGGCGTCCTCTGCTGAAGATAAATCCTTTGAGCTGACCCTGGCACAGAGCGGGCAGGTGATTGAAGTCCCGGCTGACAAAAGCCCGCTGGATGCCCTGTTAGATGCCGGCGCTGATATGCCCTACAGCTGCAAGAGTGGCAACTGCCGCACCTGTGCTGTGAAAGTGCTGGACGGGGATGTAACCCATCGCGATGCCGTGCTGACTGAAGAGGAGCGCAATTCGGAACAGTTGTTCTGTCCCTGCGTGTCCCGCGCCCGGGGCGACAAGCTCACCCTGGATATCTGAACAAACACGCTTCTGTAACCCAAGAGTCAACCTGACCAAACCATCCGGAGATATACGATGACAACGCTACAACTACACGGACTGGACCTGTCCGGTCATTCCCACCGTGCGAAACTGTTTTTGTCCCTGTTGGGGCTGGAAGCCGAAATGATCCAGGTGGACCTGCTGAACGGTGCGCACAAACAACGCGAATTTCTGGCGAAAAACCTCTTCGGTCAGGTTCCGGTACTGGAAGACGGTGAGACCGTGATTGCGGACTCCAATGCCATCCTGGTTTATCTGGCACAGAAATATGATCACAGCGGTAACTGGTATCCGAAAGATCCGCAGACCGCCGCGGAAATTCAGCGCTTCCTGTCTGTGGCAGCCGGTCCGGTGGCTAACGGTCCCGCCAGTGCGCGTCTGGTGAATGTGTTTAACGCACAGCTGGATCATGAGCGGGCCATCAATATCGCCCACGCAATGCTTTCGGTACTGAACCAGCATCTGGAAGGCCGCAAGTGGCTGGTGGGGGATCACCCGACCATCGCGGATATCGCGAACTACTCCTATATCGCACACGCACCGGAGGGAGACGTATCGCTTGAAGCCTATCCACAGGTGCGCAACTGGTTGGCACGGATCGAACAGTTACCCGGTTTTGTGGCGATGCCAAGCACGGCTGTGGGACTCGCAAGCTGAACGGTAAGTCGGTGATACCGGTTGTGATACTACAACCGGTATTTGTCATATAAATTTTTATCAAGGGTAAACCCTTGGTTTTTTCTTGATGTCCTACGCTTTCTGAGACAGACTAACCGCACTGTTATTTTTGTGATGTCCGCTCTGGGTTGAGCGTCATCACCGCGTTAGAAGGAAAGCATATGTTCATCAATGGTGAGTGGATTCAGTCAGACAACACCTTTGCGGTGTATAACCCGGCAAACGGCGAAGAGATCGGACAGGTGACCGACGGTACCCGCGACGATGCCAAGCGTGCGATCGAAGCGGCACAGGCCGCGATGCCAGGTTGGTCTGCCTTGACCACCTACCAGCGTTCCGACTACCTGCGCCGCGCTTACGATCTGATGATCGAGCGTAAGAAGGAACTGGCGGAACTGATGACCCGCGAGCAGGGCAAACCGTTTAAGGCTGCGATGGCTGAGGTTCAGTACGGTGCGGATGATCTGCTCTGGGTTGCCGAAGAAGTGAAACGCTCCTACGGTGAGACCATCCCATCGGCGCGTCCCGACCAGCGTTTTCTGGTGCAGCATATGCCGGTGGGTGTGGTGGCCGCCGTCACACCTTGGAACTACCCTGTCTCTATGATTACTAGGAAAGTGGCTCCGGCCATCGCTGCCGGTTGTACCATCGTCCTGAAACCAGCTGAGGCCACTCCACTGTGCGCCATTGCGATCTTCAAGATTCTCGAAGAGGTGGGTATCCCGGCGGGTGTTGTGAATCTGGTCACCACCCATGATCCTGCGCCAGTCGGCGAAGAATTCTGTACCAACCCAATCGTGCGCAAACTCACGTTCACCGGCTCCACCGCCGTGGGTAAAAAGCTGGCCCAGGATGCGGTGCCACAGCTGAAGCGCGTGTCTATGGAACTGGGTGGACACGCACCGTTTATCGTCTTTGACGATGCGGACCCGGTGCATGCAGCGAAAGGTGCTTCCCTTGTTAAATTCCTCAACACCGGGCAGGCCTGTATCAGCCCCAACCGTATCTTTGTACAGCGCTCCATTCTGGAGCCGTTCCTGGCTGAGTTTGAAAACCGGGTTGCCAAGATGAAGGCCGGTAACGGTATGGAGCAGGGCGTGAATATCGGTCCGCTGGTAAATGAAGCAGCTGTGAAGAAGGTCCACAATCAGGTGGTTGATGCGGTGGAGAAAGGTGCCAAACTGCATGCTGGCGGTAAAGCCCTGACTGAAGGTGGACTGGAGCAGGGCCACTTCTATGCACCAACGCTGTTGAGTGGTGTGACCGAGGAGATGCTGATCTACCGGGAAGAAACCTTTGGCCCGGTCGCGGCGGTGATTCCGTTTGATACCCAGGAAGAGGTGCTGGCCATGGCGAACGACACCAACTACGGTCTGGCGGCGTATGTGTATACCACGAATATGTCCCGTGCAATGCGCATGTTCGAAGGTCTGCAGTTTGGCATGGTGGGCATCAACGATATCAATCCGACCAGTGCTGCTGCACCGTTTGGCGGTATGAAGGAGAGTGGTCTGGGGCGTGAAGGTGCACGTGAAGGTTTGATGGAGTACTACGAAACCAAGCTGGCTGGGATCTCTATCTGATAGGTTGAATAAACCGGATAGTTGACCTGTGGTGATCTAAACTGCCTTTAATGACGTTCAAGTTGTCTCAGCTGCGGTTGAGTATGACTTCAGGAATTAAATGGACTTGAACCTTAGGTCTCCTCTTTGCTGAAGAATTTAGCATGGGAGGCCTGAATGAAATTTGGCGTTGTTATATTACTGTTTTTTCTCGTGGGGTGTAGTAACAACTCTGCGTTCTATTATCCTCAAAAAGCAAACGAGTTTGATGATCCGGCTCGTCAACCTCAAGACCATGAATTTTGGCTTCAGTCCTCCTCGGGCAACAAACTTCACGGTGTGTTTCACAAGGCAAATGAAGGAACTTCACAAGGCCTCATACTTCACTTCCATGGTAATCGTGGAAATTTGTCGATCAGTATCAAAAAACTCGATTGGTTGAGAGAAGCGGGGTTTGATATCGTCTCATTTGATTATTCTGGATACGGCCGCTCTTCAGGACGCCCTTCGCCGAAGAACACCCGAGACGATGCCGTTACGGTTTTGAATTACGTCGCGAATACATTGCATCGTAATGATGCTAATTACCGCAAGATCGTTTGGGGAACCTCGCTTGGGGGAACAATCTTGAGTGATGGGTATTCTGCATTTTCAAAGCAGCAGGCATTTGATTTGGTGATCGTGGAATCTGCTTTCCATAGTTACCAGCAACAAGCCGACTACATAGCATCCAAATTTGTCTTAGGACGGTTATTTCGCTGGGGGATTCCAATAGCTGTGTCAGATGAATACGCGCCGGTAGAAAATGTATCGAGCATTGATGGAACTCGTTTTTTGTTTGTTCACTGTAAGGATGACAAGATAGTCCCACTTAAGTTTGGACGGCGGCTGTACGAGGAAATAGAGGTTTCGAAATACTTCTGGGAGGTAGAGGGGTGTGGACACGCCAATCCGTTTGGGCCGGATTTTGTTGTTCGTCGGCAGGTCTTATTATCCCTGCTGCAAAGTCCTGTATTCAGTGGCGTTTTTGACGGGAAGGTAGCTCTGCCAACCGGGGTAGATGACCCCAAATTGTTAACAGGTTCTTTGGCATCCGGTATTAAGAAAAGAAAGATTCCCAACTCGAAACACGTTGACCCTCTATAACGGAGCGTATGGAGAAATTTTGTCCCTCCATTTGTGCCCGGTGAAAACTAATTTCAGGTACTTCTTCCGTTGAAACAACGGAAATCTGGTGGTTTTCTATCTCTGCTTCGTAAACGACGGATTTGTCTTCGCTAAACAAGTTGTCTAGGGACAAAGAACTCAGGGAGGTTGTTTTTTGTATCTTCCTGGGGAGCATCTTGAACCAAGCTTCCTTCGTACACCAAATTCGATAAAAGTTTGATGAGCTAAGCTCCTGAAGACTTTTTAATCTTGACCTCTCTTTATCGCTTAGGACTAGGCCAGAAAGTTCTGCGGTGTCCCTGACGGAATCCTGAAATTCAATGTCGATCCCGTGCTTAAATTGCGCCAATGAAAATACGATGAAGTATTTGCTGTGGCTTAGACTTACGTGCCAGTTTTGACCTAGCTCGGCAATCAATGGAGGGGCGTCCTTTGTCTCTGAAAATGTCCAATGGCTGATGCTTGTACCGAATGTTTCGCTGAGTGCTGCGCGCATTAGAATACGGCTTTGTAAATACTCGGCTTTCTTTCTGGGGTGGCGGGTACTATCCAGCCTTTGGCGCTCAGAGACAGAGAGGAGGTTGTGGACTTCGTGATGTAGTAGGGCGCACTGCGCAGGGATCCTTGCCATCCAAATGCGCAGTGTATGTGATCCAAAGGAGGGCTTAGGGAGCAACTTTTACCACGGTCCCTGTCAATGCTACACCGGCCATTATAGCCCCAGCATGGCATTCGTATTTTGTATTGCTGCTGTAGACATTCTTTTTGTAATAACTAGCAATGTTTATGACAGCATTTCCCCCTTCCGCTTTTGCGCGTTCCTGCAATGACAAGAGAGCAGATAGAAGAACCCACTCACAGGCCTCTTCGTCGCTTTTTGCGAACGCATTTGTCTTCTTATTGGAGGAGTAATTGCCCAATGACTTTAGAATCTTCGGCGTTTTCTGATCACCGAAGTAAAGGCGTACATTTGGGTCAAGTTTCTCCTGGAAAGCCGGGTTTTGCATAGCTTCCTGAATGGATAGCATGTGCTTCGTATCACGGCTGTGGGCTTGGGTAGAAAGAAGAGATAAAGAAAGGGCTAGTAAAATGGCAAAATGCTTCACGAATAAGCGCTCCTTGTGCTGAATTTATTTCCCTTTTTAGCCTCCAAATTATATCCGCGCTCTACATGAGCTTCAATGCTGCCATCGACCCTTGCATCCGACCGTTTACTTGATACACTTCGTCTCGCTTCTGTTTATAGGGATTTGAACGCGAATGTATGTACATACCCTGGTAAACGGCCGTAACTAATCAGGGAGTGTGAAGCAGATGATTGAGTTTAAGCTGGAGTCTTGGGGCGCAATTGCTCCTGGGCTGGAAACTCATCAGGATTGGTCAGCTTGGCTCGAGAGCCCCGTGGCAATCGATGAGCAATTGGGCAAAGTATCCTTGAAGCAGTTTCCTCCAATGCTACGCCGCCGGTTCAGTGCACTAGGAAAATGTGCGATGGGGGCCGCGTTACCTTTGCTGGAAGACTCTGACTCAATGCCGAGCATATTTGCTTCCCGGCACGGAGACACAGAGTTGACCTTGTCCCTATTGAAAGATATGGGGCTTGAAGAGCCGATGTCTCCTACGGGCTTCAGTTTGGCTGTCCACAATGCTGTAAGTGGATTGTTTACTATAGGACGTCGTGACACCCAGGCGGTTACTTCCATCGCTGCTATGGAGGGGTTAGCACTTCAGTCTCTGTTCGAAGTTGCTGCACAACTGCAGGAAGTTGAGCGTGTTCTTTGTGTTATCTATGACATCCCGTTGCCTCAATTGTATGAAACATATAGTGATGGCGATCCTTTCCCCTATGCTATTGCAATGATCTTCAGCCGGACGGGGGCTATTTCTTTCCGTCTATCTACCGAAAGTGAAAATGGGGTGGAGGCATCTAATCAAAACGCTTTACCACAAGCGTTTGATCTTGAGCCACTAAGGTTGATTAGCCTTCTCTCAAATAGGCTCGACAGCATCAAGCTCGAAGCAAATGGTGTTTCGTGGACTCTCGCAAAGGATACTCGCTGATGGTTTTTAATCGCCTGTTCCATGCATGGAGATGGCTTGGGACTGCCTTTAGTTTTTTGGTCTTTGGGCTAGGTGGTATTTTGCTGCCTGTCTTCGTTGTACCCGCGCTCTATGTACTACCCGGAGACCGACTTGTTAGAGAGAGACGTGCACAGAAAGTAATTCATCACTCTTTCCGCTTTTACATCGGAATGATGAAGTTTTTGGGCGTGTTGAACTATGATGTGATTGGCTTGGAAAAACTCAAAGATGCCAAGCTGATTCTGGCTAATCATCCCTCTCTGATAGATGTTATTTTTTTGATTTCGATGGTTCCTAATGCGAACTGTGTGGTGAAAGGAAAGCTCGCCAGGAGTTTGTTTACGAAAGGACCGATTCGAGCGGCTGGCTACATCATCAACGATGACCAGGCTTTGGATGTAATTGATGCGGCAAAGGAAGCCTTTGACAAGGGCCACGCGCTGATTGTATTTCCGGAAGGTACACGTACGACGCCAGGGCAGTTGCCTGTGCTGAAGCGCGGTGCCGCAAACGTAGCTGTTCGCGCCGAAGCTGATATTACTCCGGTCATAATAGAGTGTAATCCGACCACACTGACCAAATCGGATCGTTGGTATCAGGTACCGTCGAAGCAAGTCCGCTTTAGGATCGAAGTCAAAGACTGTATTGGTGTTGAAAACTATTTGCCCGACACCACTCCGTCAAAAAGTGCGCGACGACTTACGCGGGATCTAAGTAACTATTTTAACAAGGAACTCGGATTTAATGAGTAACCTAAATACAGAACTGAAACAGATGATTATCGAAACCCTCGACCTTGAGGATATTGAGGTTGAGGAGATCATTGATGACGAACCTCTTTTTGTGGAAGGATTAGGGCTTGACTCGATTGATGCACTTGAAATCGGTCTCGCGTTAAACAAACGCTATGGCATTAAACTGAAGTCCGATTCAGAGGAAACGCGTCAGCACTTTGCAAGCATCAATGCACTGGCTGCGCTGGTTGAATCCCACCGATCCGAGTAAGGCTGTATGAGTAATCAAGAAGAAATTTACGGCAAGGTTGTAGAAATACTGGAGGATTTGTTCGAAATAGAACCTGAGCAAATTACCCCGGAAGCCAACCTGTATCAGGACCTGGATATAGACAGTATCGACGCGGTTGATCTGGTTGTTGAACTGAAAAAAATGACCGGTAAAAAAATTAAGCCGGAAGACTTTAAGTCGGTTCGTACAGTTCAGGATGTAGTAGTGGAAGTAGAGAAGCTTCTTAATAGCTGATGGTATCCATTGTACTGAAGATACTCGCGGTTAGTCTGACAATTAGTTATCCCTTCCTGATCTACTGGGGTTTACAAAAATACGATGCAGGCATGTTGTTGCCAGTGTTGTTGATATTGCTAGCACTACGCTGGATCACAGGTGGTGCTCTAGCTGAACGTAAGCTTGTGATGGCAACCTTTATTGGGTTAGCTGTGATAGTAATGGTTGGTGGGGAAAAGCTAGGGCTGAAGTTCTATCCGGTAATCATGAACCTGGGTTTTTTGATTCTGTTTGTAAGTAGCCTGTTTTCTTCGCAAACAGTGATTGAACGGTTTGCTCGTTTAAAGGAGCCTGACCTACCCGAGGCAGGGGTGCTGTACACTCGCAAGGTCACTTGGGCCTGGAGTATTTTCTTTCTCATGAATGGAACAATTGCCGCAGTTACCGCTGTGTGGGCAAATGATCAAGTATGGATGCTGTACAACGGTCTTATTTCCTATTTGCTAATAGCCTTATTAGCGTGTGGAGAGTGGTTGGTTCGTCAGCGTATTCGACGAGGTTGATAAAGTGACTTCTTTTCCACTTTCTCGGACTATGCTGGGTGATGGCCAGCGTGAAGTAGCTTCTTTTAGAAGTCAGTCGTTGCTCGTGTCCGATCTGCAACAGCGTGCCGGAGCTTGGTATTCCGTATTGGAAGAAGAGGAGGGGACTCGTTGGGCGGTGTACCACAGTAATCCCTTTGAATTCATCTCGATTCTATTCGCCTTGTGGCAGTTGGAACGAACCGCCTGTGTGCCTGGGGACAATTGTCATGGGACGGTCGAACGACTTGTTTCGACCGTGGATGGTTTTGTCGGTGAGTTTGAACATCCTCGAACCGTAAGCGATAGTGACAGCAAATGTAGTCGTACCGTTTTCTGGTCAAGGCTCAATACTGACTACTGTGCGTTAGAGCTTTATACATCTGGGTCCACCGGGCAACCTAAAGCTATTTCTAAAACGATTAAGCAACTAGAGGCTGAAGCTGCCGTACTGGAAGAGATGTGGCCACGTGCGCAAGCTGCGGTTGTCTTGGCTACAGTTTCCCATCAGCACCTTTATGGCATGACCTTTCGCCTGTTTTGGCCAATCAGTACCGGCCGAGTATTCGAATGCGAGTTATGTGAATACTCTGAAGACATTGTACGACAGGCCTCTGCAATTGATCTCTTTACGCTGATATCCAGCCCCTCTCACTTGGGACGCCTAAATGATGGTTTAGACTGGGAATCGGTAGGTGGGAAGTGTGTCTCAGCGTACTCATCTGCTGCCCCTTTGATGAAAGAGGACAGTCTCCAAGCGAGCAACCTATTGAATGCCGCTATTATGGAGATCTATGGAAGCTCCGAAACCGGAGCGATTGCCTGGCGGGTTCAGAACAGGGAACAGGAAGATGCGCTCTGGCTGCCATTGCCAAAAGTTCAGTTGAGCACTGAAGAGGGAGGCGCGTTAATGGTGGTTTCTCCGTATTCAGATTCAGGTGAACCTTTTACGTTGGCGGATCAGGTGAAATTCAGTGGCGAAGCTTTTCAGTTGCTTGGTCGAATGGATCGAATCGCCAAGGTAGAAGGGAAACGTGTTTCACTGGTGGCTATCGAACAGTGTTTGCACCAGTCGAATTTAGTTAAGGTAGCTAAAGCACTAACAATCTCTCGAAAGCGAGTAGAAACGGTGGTAGTTGCGGAGTTGACCGATGAAGGCAAACTATTACTCGGGGATAAAGGACGTCGCCATTTAGTGAGCAGCTTAAAACGATGGTTAGCTCCAAATTTTGAGGCAGTGGTAGTTCCCAGACGTTGGCGTTTTGTGGATCAATTGCCCTACAACAAACAAGGAAAGCTGCCATTGGGAGTTTTACAAAGAATGTTTGAGAAAGATGCTGTGCGATGGCCTGACATCATTGCGGAATCGGTTACAGACAATCGAGTAGAAATCGATTGTGAAGTGCCAGCCGCTCTGGAGTATTTCGACGGACACTTCGCAAATAACCCGATCCTTCCGGGTGTCGTACAAGTGCATTGGGCGGAAGCGTACGGTCGCCGAGTATTGAAAATCAAAGATACGTTTCTGCGCTTGGAAGTCATCAAGTTTCAACAGGTTATTCTACCGAGCGATAGAGTAACCATTACGTTGGAATATGATGAGGATAAGAAAAAGCTTAAGTTTCAGTACGAATCGAGAAGGGGAGTTCATTCCAGTGGACGGATCTGTTTTGGCTGAATCAGTGGGTTTTAATCCGATAGTCCTTATTCCCGTATATAACCATGAAGAAGCTATTGGACATACTCTGGAAGAGGTGCTTCAACACAATTGCCCGGTGCTGCTTGTCGACGATGGCAGTTCCGCATCATGTCGCGATACTTTAATCGAACCTGAATCAGTGAATTCATCTGCTATTGCCGTGCCACCGCATTGAATATAACCACATTCTTTAACACCGCTCGATCTTATCCGGATTCTGCCGCCGCATCTGCGCTACTGCAGCATCATTCACCGTCTTCTCCGACGT
>NZ_CAXRBQ010000176.1:0-10574 GCF_964228735.1 Pontibacterium sp.
CTTTGCTGGCCAGCGGGTGCTGTTCGCTTACCACCAACACCATTGTCACCAATCCAAATGCTTCGGCGGGAAAGCCCGTGATTGGTATGTTTACGATTGCGATGTCAGCGGCTCTTTCCTCCACTACTCGTTGAGTAGCCGAAAGCGAGGTTTCCCTAATCTGTACCGATGTACCTGGGTAGGATGCGCCGAACTCTGCAATGACAGGATATATCCAACTGCGATCACAGAGATGGTCGATTGTGATGAGTACCTCAGACTCCCACCCCTTAGAGATCTGTTGGCTGATACGTTCCAGGTTTGAGGCTTGCTCAACCATCGGTTTAGCCCTGCGCAGCAGTGTCTTGGCTGCGTCTGTCAGCACGGCCCGGCGGCCCTCAATCTGAATCAATTCGACGCCGGTCTGGCTTTCCAGCTTTTTGATCGCGTAAACCAGTGTTGTGTGGCTTTTGTTGAGTGAGTTGGCTGCAGCCTGGATGCTCCCTGACTCCTGAACGGCAATCAGTGTGTTCCATTGTTCGAGGGTGGTTTTTAGCTTCATGGTCAATATATTCGACAGGTAATGGGCAAATAATGAACTTTAATGCGGAGTATATCTACAGATAATAGTCCTTATCACACAGGTTAAACCGACTGACGATGAGGAGATAAGTGATGATTGTTGTGCATTTTGGTTTTGGTATGAACGGCCCTTGGGGTGAAGAGATGTCCAATACGCTGGATGGTCTGGCTCACGACATTAACAACACCGAGGGTTTGGTTTGGAAGATCTGGACTGAGAACGAGAAGGAAGGACGTGCTGGTGGGATCTATCTGTTTGAGGATGGGCAATCCGCCGAAAACTACATTTCCATGCACAGCGCCCGTGTCAGTCAGATGGGGGCGACCGATATCAGCGTTGATCGCTATAGCGTCAATGAGCCGCTGAGTCTGATCAACCGTGCTCAGCTGACCGCGCGCCCAGCTTAATCACGACGAGGCGTAATGATGACATACCGAGTATTTATTGCAGCACACAGTGCTATCTACGCACTGTTCGCGCTGGGCCTGTATTTTCTACCTGACCAGTTGTGGCCCTTGTATGGGGTTGAGATAAACGACCAGTACGGTCGCTTCCTGTCACAGCACACCAGTATTTTCCTGGGAGGTGTGGCGATCATCGGTTGGACGTTAAAGCAGATCGAGGAAGTGAGTGTGCAACGATCGGTATTGGCTGCGCGTGCCTGGACCAACCTGCTTGGTGAGGTAATTACGCTCCGCGCGTGTTTTGAAGGCATATTCGTGGGTTTTGGTTGGTCGGATCCACTGTTCTTCAGTGTACTTACTGCGGTGAGTGTCTGGCAGATGAAGCGAGTCGCTAAGGCGTGAAGAGAGGTAGGGTAGAAAGGTAAGGAAGAAGAGCTAAAAAGAAAGGTGCAATCAAACCACAATTGCACCTTTCAGGAGAATCTATCGTGCTTGGTAATGCTTAGGCTTTACTGGCGACCGGTTGTGGCCGGCGCTTCATCCATGCGGCAATCATCGCCACGACGATTACCGAGAAGATAAAGCGTCCGAACAGTACACCGCTGATATCCGCGCCCAGCGCCATTACCAGCAGCGTGTCTTCAATCAGGCTGTGACACAGGCTCATAAAGCAGAGCGACAACACAATATCTTTGTGGGCGACGTGGCCGGCCTGCGCTTCTTTGATGATCAGTGCACCACCGTAAGTCAGGCCTAGCAGGGTACCAAACATGGTCAGTGTGGTGGCACGACCTTCGATACCCATGATGCGTAGCACCGGTGTGATCATCTTCGATAGCAGGTCGTTGATCTTCAGGATGTCGAACAACTTCAGCACTACCAGCAGCACAAAGATAATCACAAATACCCAGAACAGCGACTGAATGTTGCTCCAGGCCCAATCACTCCAGGACGCTTTGCTGGTGTCTTCCAGCTGCGGCAGCCATGCCAGTTCCAGCGGCTGCTGTAACCAGTCACCGGCTTTGTAGATCGCGTTAAGAATGGCACCGTAGGCCAGGGCACCAAAGAACCGCAGTGCTGATGTACCCCAAAAGCTGGCACCGGCTTTCTGGGCGATACGCTGCTCAACGGGCAGGGCGTGGGCAATCAGCACCATCGACCAGAGAATCGTTGCATCGGCTACGGTCAACTGCAGGTCCGGCATCAAGCCGATAAACACCGCGGCACCACCGTAAATATTAACCAGCAGCGCACTTACCCAGATCAGACCGGCTTCTTCCGGCAGACCCACAATGTACATCAGTGGGCTGAGCCACTGGGCAAGACTTTCAACCAGTCCCAGGTCCTGTGCGATTTTCACCGCGATCATTACCGGGACCATCACTTTTAACAGTGACCAAAACAGGTCGAACGAATCCTTTACGACCGACCTGGCGCTTTCAATCAACAGCGACATAAAGATCTATTCCTAAGTACTTGAGCTCTATGGATATATGCTATCTAAAATCCCCTCGAATGTGTGGTCAAAAATTTTGCCAAACTGGTTTATTATTGCATTGAAGCCTCGCTAAATGAGTAAAGATTGCAATGGATGACATCGATCGTCGAATTCTCGAGATATTGCAGCAGGATGCGTCACTTTCGAACGTGGAGCTTGCTGAAAAACTGAGCCTTTCACCGTCCAGCTGTTTGCGCCGCGTGCAGAAGCTGAAGGCCGATGGTGTGATCACCCAGACGGTCGCGCTCGTTGATCCGGATAAGCTTGATCGGTCCCTGTGTGGGATTGTGGAAGTGAGTTTGGAGCGTCACGGCACAGAGGCGCGGCTGGAGTTTATTGAGAAGATTCAGCAGGAAGGGGCAATCACCCAAGCCTACTCGGTAACCGGCGAGGCGGATGTCATTCTGGTGATGCACCTGAAAGATATGAAGGAGTATGCGGCGTTGTGTGACCGTATGCTTAACTACGATCCAAACGTCGTGAAGTTTCGAACCTTCTTTGCGATGGAGCAGTACAAGCACACCACCGCGATTCCAACCAATACCAACGTAACCGAAGTCTCCTGATCAACGTGCCGCTAACGCCTGCACTTCTTTCGGGGGCGCACCGAAGAATCGTTTAAACTCGCGGCTGAACTGGGAAGGGCTGTTGTAGCCTACCTGATAGGAGGCTTCTGTTGCCTGACTTCCACTCAGTAACAGTGAATGGGCGCGGTGCAGTCGCAGGCTTTTCACAAACTGCATCGGCGACATCGATGTGATCTGCTTAAAGTGGTCATGCAACGTGGAACTGCTCATTCCAGCGAAACGGGCGATGGTGTCTACATCCAGCGGCTGGTGGAAATTCTCTTCGATGTAATGCACCACTGGCGCAATGAGGTTGGCACCGGCATGGTTCGATACGCAGTTGCGCAAAATATCGCCGTGTGGGCCTTTAAGTACCTCGTAGAAGATCTCACGCCGAATGGTTGGCGCCAGCACTTTCCGATCCATCTCATTTGCAAGGCAGTTCAACAAGCGTTGAAAGCTGTTTTGCAGCGGGTCAGTGGTGGCCGTGGAGAGAATGATCTCATCGGCTTCCTTAAGCGGAATGGAGTTTTGTTGCTCCATATCGATCAGCAGCTGACTGACCAAGTAGCTGTCTATATCGAGGCTCAAGCCCAGATAGGGTTTGCCTTCCTCAACGTTAATCACCTCTGCTTCCACCGGCATGGTCACCGAGTTGATCAGGTAGTTGTCCGGGTCATAACTGCGCTCTGCATCACCGAAGTAGATCCGTTTGCCGCCTTGGGCAATCAGACAGATCGCGGGTTGATAGACCACAGGGTTACGCGGCACGGGGTTTGACGCACGGTAAAGCCTAAGGCCGGGAATCGACGTTTCGGTGATGCCGTCTGCGGGGGCGAACTGAGCGATGGTGCGTGCAATGTCTGAGCTGAATACCACGTAGAAACTCCAGTTAATGAACCGTTTCGCAAGAGAATTATGGCACTGCACTTGCGATTTTCTCCACTCTGAAAAGGCGGTTTCGGAGTTTTGTGCAAGTAGTTCGGAGGATCTCGATAACGTCTGAACGGCATTGGAGACCATATTAAATGAACAATGTCTCTCGAAAGCCATCTCGATCGAAAATAAGAGGATTCTGTCATGTCCGTCACACTTAACGTGAATGGTGTTAACCACACAGTGGACGCCGATCCGGATACGCCATTGCTTTGGGCGATTCGTGATCATATCGAATTGACCGGTACTAAATTTGGATGTGGCATGGCCCTGTGCGGCGCCTGTACGGTGCACCTTGATGGGCAGCCAGTACGCTCCTGTTCTACGCCAATCTCTTTAGCGGTAGGCAAACAGGTCACCACCATTGAAGGTGTTCAGTCCAAGGCTGCAAAAGCGGTGCAGGATGCCTGGACCGAACTGCAGGTGCCTCAGTGTGGATACTGCCAGTCCGGCCAGATTATGTCCGCCACAGCGCTTCTCGAATCCAATCCAAATCCTACCGATGACGAGATTGATGCAGCGATGCAGGGCAATGTATGTCGCTGCGCCACTTATGTACGTATCCGTAGCGCCATCAAAACAGCAGCTAAAGAACTGGGGTAAGTGTGATGTTTAATCGAATGAAGAAAGAGCAGAACTCGATGCCAACCAGTCGCCGTGGTTTCCTTAAATTGGTTGCCGGCTCCAGTGCCGGTTTGGTGTTGGCGATGAATCTGCCGGGTGTTAATGCATCTGAGAAAAAAGCGCCGGTTTCGGTGAGTGATGATGGCAAATTCCAGCCCAATGCGTTTGTGAAGATTGGCACCGATAATAAGGTGTATGTGGCGATCAAACACCTGGAGATGGGGCAGGGAACCTATACAGGTCTCGCGACGCTTGTCGCCGAAGAGTTGGATGCCAGCTGGGATCAGGTGATTTCAGAGGGTGCACCAACCGATACCGCCAAGTACAAAAACCTGTTCTGGGGAGCAATGGGCACCGGTGGTAGCTCCGCAATTGCCAACTCCTTCGAACAGATGCGAATGGCGGGCGCTACAGCACGTGCCATGTTGGTCAGCGCCGCCGTCGAGCAGTGGAAAGTGCCGGTAGGCCAAATTACCGTGTTTGACGGTGTGGTTAGCCATACGGGCTCTAACCGTAGCGCTACATTTGGTGAATTAGCAGAAGCGGCTGCACGTCAGCCCGTACCTGCATACGAAGACCTGACGGTGAAGAAACCAGCCGACTTAAAGCTGATTGGCCGTAAGGTCTCTCGCAAAGACGTGGGTAAGACCGACGGTAGCGCCATCTTCACCCAGGATATAAAGCTTGATGGAATGTTGACCGCGATGGTTGCCCATCCGCCGCGTTTTGGTGCCAAGCTCAAAGCATTCGATGCGACCCAGGCGAAACAAGTGAAAGGCATCGTAGATGTGATCGGTATTCCTTCCGGTGTTGCGGTGCTGGCAGCCGATTACTGGAGTGCTAAGAAAGGACGTGATCAGCTGAAGATTGAGTGGGACGAATCCCAGGCGATGGCTAAAAGCTCTGCTGATCTGATGGCTGAATATAAAGCACTGGCGAAAACGCCGGGGGCTGTAGCCCGTAATGACGGTGATACCGAAAGCGCGCTGGCAATTGCGGCGACTGTGATCGAAGCTGACTTTGAATTCCCATACCTTGCCCACGCGACCATGGAACCGATGAACTGTGTGGCACAGGTGCGCGAAGATGGATGCGAGATCTGGAACGGTGAGCAGTTGAACACAGGTGACCAGGCAGTGGTTGCACAGATGTTGGGATTAAAACCGGAGCAGGTGAAGATCAACATGCTGTTTGCGGGTGGTAGTTTCGGTCGCCGTGCGAACCCGCATTCTGACTATGTGGTGGAAACGGTCAATATCGCCAAGGCGAAACCGGGTGTTCCGGTGAAACTGGTGTGGAGCCGCGAAGATGATACTCAGGCAGGGTACTTCCGTCCGATGTATTACCACACCATCCGTGGCGGCCTGGATGCGGACGGTAACCTGATTGGATGGGAACAGCGCATCGTTGGTCAGTCGATCCTCAAAGGCACCGCATTCGAAGCGTTCCTGGTGAAAGACGGCATCGATGCGACCTCTGTAGAGGGCGCAGCTACCTTGCCTTACGCGATTCCAAACATGAAAGTTGATCTGCATACCGTATCGGTGCCAGTACCGGTGCAATGGTGGCGTTCTGTAGGTCATACCCATACGGCGTTCTCGACTGAGGTGTTTATCGATCGTATAGCAAAAGCGACTGGCAAAGATGCCGTTGCGATGCGCATGGAACTTCTGAAAGGGCATCCGCGCCACCAGGGCGTGTTGAAATTGGCCGCTGAAAAGGCAGGTTGGGGACGCAAACTGCCAGAAGGTCGTGCTTTGGGTGTTGCGGTTCACGAGTCGTTTAACAGCTACGTTGCTCAAGTCGCGGAGGTGTCACTCCAGTCGGGCGGCGGCTTCAAGGTTGAGAAGGTCTGGTGTGCCGTCGATTGCGGGTTTGCAGTGAACCCGGAAATAATCAAAGCCCAGATGGAGGGCGGCATTGGCTATGGCCTGTCTCCGGCGCTGATGAGTGAAATCACCATCGACAAGGGTGCGGTCGTACAGTCCAATTTCCACGACTATCAGGTGTTACGTATCAGCGAGATGCCGGACGTGGAGGTACACATCGTACCGTCCGCGGAGGCACCTACCGGTGTGGGCGAACCGGGTACGCCGCCAATCGCGCCGGCGGTTGCAAACGCACTCTATACGCTCACCGGTCAGGAGTTTAACAAACTCCCCCTTAAGCTCGCATAATGCTTTAACCCATAGCTCAACGATCCCTGTCTTTATGAAGTCAGGGATCGTTGACGGGAGACCAGATGATGGCAAACCAACTCTCAAATCTACTGGCCGTGTGGTATCCAAATCGGGATAGCTGCGACTGGGTACTGGGCACGGTCTATAAAACAGAAGGGCCGTGCTATCGCAAAGCTGGGGCGATGATGTTGTTTAACAGCTTCGGGCAGCAATTTGGCATGCTGAGCGGCGGCTGTCTGGAATCGGATATACAGGTGTATGCACGTAGAGTGATGCAAACCGGCAAGCCGGTCACGCTGTGCTACGACGGCAGTGATGAAGATGACCTGTCGTTTCAATTGGGTATTGGCTGTGGTGGTACCGTCTATATCATGCTGACACCGGTGCATGCAGATAACGGTTACCAGTGCTTGGATCAGTTACGTGAAACGTTGATCAAACGTGAGTCTGGCCAGTATATCCAACCGATACCTGGCGGTGCTACTAGCAGTGCTCGGGCGGAATATGTAGCTAAAGCCGTATCTTCGGACCGGAAACCCCAAGCTTGGATTCAGAATAAAACGGGCACCGACTATCTGATCACACCTGTGACGCCTGATCCGCATCTGCTCGTCGTCGGTGGTGGTATTGATGCGCGCCCCGTTGTATCCATGGCGAAGCAACTCGGCTGGACAGTGTCGGTATGGGATCCGCGTCCGGCAAATGCACGCAAAGAGTTCTTTATGGATGCGGATCTGCTGTTACGCGATCCGGTCGAATCCCTACCGGAGTTTGTGACGCAGCAACGGGTGGATGCAGCGGTGATGATGTCGCATAGCATATCCCTGGATGCCGCGGCGTTGGCGCAACTTAACACCGTGTCGCTGACGTTTATGGCGTTGTTGGGACCGGTGCACCGCAAACAGCAGGTGATGGAGCGCGCGGGGTTAGCGGAGTGTGATCTTCGACAGCCTTTGTCAGGTCCTGCGGGGTTAGATATCGGTGGCGAACTACCGGAAAGTATCGCCCTGTCGATTCTGTCGGAATGTCATTCGGTACTTTATAAAGCCAAGACTATTCCTGCTTCTGGTGTGGTTCGAAGAGAGCTTGCTGCGTGAGCATCTCAAACCTGGGTGTGCTCATCATGGCGGCGGGTGAGAGCAAGCGGTTCAACGGCTGCAAGCAGCTGGCAAATCTGCACGGTAAACCGCTGATCCAACACGTATTGGACAAATCTGCGCGGTTGAGCGCAGCGAGATGTATAGTGGTGACCGGACGCTGGCATGAAGCATTGGACCGTGCGAGAACAGAGGGAACTATTCCTGCATGTGATCTGATCTTTAACCCAGAGTGGATTCGGGGTTTAGGCAACTCAATCAGCTTTGGTGTGACTCAACTGGCGGATCAATGTGATGGGATTCTTATTCTGCTCGCTGATCAGGTCGAAATAGATGCTTCCGAGCTGCAAGCTTTGATAGACAAGCTAGGCAATCACCAGCTCGCCTGCGCACAATCCAACGGCACGCGTGGTGTCCCAGCGCTGTTTTGCAAAGAGCTCTTTCCCGAACTGTTACTCATGAAAGGTGAGAGGGGGGCAAAGGCATTGCTGACAAATGCGCAGTTAGATGTGGTCGAACTGGAGATGCCATCAGCTGCTATTGATATCGATACCCGTAGTCAGCTAGACGCCGTAAACCAAAAAGGGCCACGCTTTGCGTAACGTGGCCCCGTACGTGTTTTACCTTAAAGCGCTTCTAACCCAACTCATCCACCATCACGGCGTTAGAGTAGATCAACGCGTCGTCTGATTTACGATGGCCTTTCAGGAAAAAGTGGCCCCGTTTGTCGTGCTTCTTAACAAACACATGGAATTGCGCGTCGGACAGCTCACCGCACTCATCCGGTGTTTTAAGCTCAAGTGTGGACATCCGCACAGAGATATCGGCTTGTGTTTCGTCACTGGCGGCCAAACGCTCTTCGAGATTTTCCATCTGCAAGCGGTAGTCTTCACCAACCCTGAAGCTGATTAATCCCATTGGCGTTGATTTCTCAGCGCCAGGAGGTTTACACCAGGATTCGATTGTAAACGTGTTCATGGTTACCTCTCCCGTTAAAAGGATCTTACATAACCAAGGGTAGCACTCAGGTTTGGGAGTTGCTCAAAACTTGACCAGGTAGGAGCGCAATGTCGCGCTAGGCCGTCAGCATTAAACTAATGCCAATCAATACCAGCAACAAGAACGCGATTCGGCGCATCGTATTATCGCTGACCGGCGGTGGCCAACGACGACCGGCAATGGTGGCAAAAGAGACGGCAGGCACACAAAGCAACCCGATCCAAAGCATATCCAGGGTGAGTTCTCCCTGCGCCCCGAGCACGATCAAACGACCGATATTCATCATCAGGAAGATCGCCAGCAGCGAGAGCCGGATGTTCTCCAAGGTAAATGGCTGACGGTAGTACTGATACACCAGAGGCGGGCCTGCGATACTGAACAGGCCGCCCAGTACACCTGCGGTGGCACCTGCAATGCTGAACGACAGGTTTCCACTACGTATTTTGAGTGGCTCGGGTTTGAGCATGATGAACACGCCACCCATAAAAATTGCACCACCCAGAATACCTTGCAGAATGCGCGCGAAATCACGGCTTAAATACGTCAAAAGAAAGACGCCCACAATGAGTGCGGGTACCAGACCGATAAGTGCATAGGTCAGCGCAGGGCGGTCAATAATGCTGATTTTCCCTTTTAAGGCGATAGAACCGTTCGCGAGCATCATCAGACTGATAATGACTGACGCAAAGGTAATGGATGTGAGGTCAAATTGCGCGACAAAACCCAGCACGATCATCCCCATACCAAAACCGGTAACCGTCTGTGTATAGCTCCCGAGGATCATGACCAGGATAAAAAAGATGATCTGTTCGACCGTCATCTGATGTGTCCTCTAGACGCGGTTGCTGATGGATTATGGTTATCAGCGATGCTATCGGTGTCGGAAGCCGTAGCTTAGATCCAGTTAAGCATAGTGATTGGCACCTGAGTAAAAAGAGAGGTCTTTTATGGCAGTTATGAAATTGGTCTATTATGTATTTCACCTGTTTAAGCGAGCGCATTCCTGTCCAAAAGTCTAGTTCAGAGCTAATTTAGGAATTTTTCCTATACACAATGAACTCATAACCAACTACTTATATGAGGAAGTGAGTAGGTAAAATCCCTTAACAGGGCCAACGGATGTGACTTTTTACCGATGTTGATGCCTTGAGATCGCGTGAATAAATCTTAAGGCAGAGTATTAGAAACTGACTCGTTTTTATTTGGCGGGTTATTGGAAAGTATGGGTTTGCTGAAGCGATGTTGTAGCGGCAGAACTTACTGCAACGTAGTGAGGTCGTGCGTGAGGCCAGAACGCACGAGGGGAGTATAAAGATGCATACCGGCACGGTTAAGTGGTTCAACAATGCCAAAGGATTTGGGTTTATCGTTTCACCAGAATATAACGAGGATCTGTTTGCACACTATTCAAAGATAGTGGCGGATGGGTACAAAAGCTTGAAAGCGGGGCAGACCGTTCAGTTCGAAACATCTGCGGGTCCTAAGGGAACGCATGCAATCAACATTAAAACGGTAGACTGACGTCATTGTTGCTCGGCTTTTACATGGCCGGCCACATCGATTAGTCATGTCTTGTCCTGATATAGGTTGACACTATTTCAGGTTAAAAACGCCCGATGTACCTCATCGGGCGTTTTGTATTTTAAGGCCATATGAGGCCGTCGTGTATTGTAGAGATGCACCGACTCATCAACCATGACGACCGCTT
>NZ_CAXRBQ010000177.1:0-20437 GCF_964228735.1 Pontibacterium sp.
CCGCTGCATAACCACTCTGCCATCCAGCCATTTTCTTTGCCTAAAGGCGCCTACCGAGAGGATTGGAGCGGAATATCGGGCTCGAACCGACGACCTGAACCTTGGCAAGGTTCCGCTCTACCAACTGAGCTAATTCCGCCCTGCTCGGTAAGTGGTGCGTATTATAGAGACCCGAGATTCTATGTCAACACTGTAATAAAAAATATTTTCGCTTATTTTTTAAACACTTACAGATCGTCTGTCAGATCAGACCAAGCCGCCTTAAGGTATTCGATCATCGACCACAGCGTTAAAGCCGCAGCCACGTAAAGTGTCGCGATCGCCGCCCACGCCAGCGCACTGCCCGGCTGCGCCAATACCAAGAAGAAAATCGCAGCCATCTGCAAGGTTGTTTTGACCTTGCCAATATAGGACACCGCCACGCTACCACGCTTGCCCAACTCTGCCATCCACTCACGCAGAGCCGAAATAACAATCTCACGACCAATAATGATGATTGCAGGAATTGTAATCAGCGGACTTGCATAAGACTCTGCAATCATCACCAGCGCTGCCGCAACCATCAACTTATCAGCTACCGGGTCCAAAAACGCACCAAACGGTGATTGCTGATCCAACTTACGCGCCAGGTAACCATCAAACCAATCTGTTACCGCCGCAAGCGCAAAAATAAAACCCGCCCAGTAAGGCGCCCAGCTGTAGGGCAAATAAAACACCAGAACAAATACCGGAATAAGAACGATACGTAAAAGTGTGAGGAGATTAGGAATCTTAATCTTCATCGAAAACAGCACGTTATCCTCGTGTGTCAAACTTCTGGATGCAACGCCAAGTAGATCTCTTCGGCGAGTTTCCGGCTAATGGTAGAGACTTTTGCGATTTCTTCAACACTCGCTCTCTCTACCTCCTGTAAGCCACCAAAATGCTTCAAAACTTCTCGGCGTCGTTTTGGACCAACGCCTGGTATTCCTTCCAATACTGACTGCTTTCTAGCTTTACCCCGTCGCGCCCGGTGACCGGTAATTGCAAAGCGGTGCGCTTCATCCCGGATATGCTGCACCAGGTGCAACGCACTGGAATCGCCCGCCAATGTGATCTCTTCACCTGTCTGGCCATTGATCAGCACCTCAAAGCCGGCTTTTCGGGTTGGGCCTTTAGCCACACCTACTACCTGCACCTCGGTGATCTGCAGCTCTTCCAGCACATCCATCGCCTGACTCACCTGCCCTTTGCCACCATCGATCAGGAGGATATCGGGCAATTTGCCCTCGCCCTTTTTCAGTCGCGTATAACGACGGGTAAGCGCCTGATGCATGGCGGCGTAATCATCTCCGCCAGTTATATCTTCAATATTGAAGGTACGGTAATCCTGTTTAAGCGGCCCATTTCGATCAAATACCACGCAGGAAGCCACCGTCGCCTCACCGGAACTGTGACTGATATCGAAACACTCCAGCCGCTGCGGTACTGAATCAAGCACTAGCGCTTCCTGCAATTCCAGAAAACGGTTATAGACATTCTTTTTGTTCGCCAGATGGGAGGCCAGATGCTGCTCCGCGTTAGTCTGTGCCAAACGCTGCCAACCGGCGCGCTCACCACGTACGCTGTGGGTCAGCGTTACTCGCTTACCACGCTTTTCGCTGAGCGCCTCTTCAATGCACTCCTTATCTTCCACCGGGTAGGTTGTGATAACTCCATTCGGGATTTCGCGCTGCGACGAGAGGTACCACTGCGCAACAAACGCTGAAAGCACATCAGCTTCGCTCTCTTCCACCGATACCTTCGGATGGAAAATTTTACTACCTATAATTCGGCCGCCCCGCACAAACAGCATATGCACACATACACCGCCAGGCTTCAGCGCGCAGCCCATCACATCGACGTCGCCCGCAGCACCGTACACATACTGCTGCTCCTGCACTTTTTGCAGGCTGATGATTTGATCCCGAAACTCCGCGGCTTTTTCAAACTCCAGGTTAACGGAGGCCTTTTCCATCTCCGCAGCAAGCTCATCCATGACAGCCTTGTTTTTGCCTTCCAGAAACATCATCGCGTGACGAATGTCCTGCTCGTATTGCTCTGGCGTTATCAAATCAACACATGGACCACTGCAGCGCTTGATTTGATACTGCAAGCAAGGGCGCGCGCGATTCTTAAAAAAGCTGTCATCACACTGCCGGATACGAAAGATCTTCTGCAGCAGATTCAAACTTTCACGCACCGCACCGCCGCTCGGAAACGGACCAAAGTAGCGCCCACTGCGTCGTCGCGATCCGCGATGAAAACGAATAGCTGGGTACGTATCTTTGTCAGAGATGAAGATGTAGGGGTACGACTTATCGTCACGCAGCAAGATATTGTAGGGCGGACGCTGCTGTTTGATCAGGTTTTGCTCCAGCAACAACGCCTCAGTCTCGCTGTTGGTGACCGTCACCTGAATATCAGCAATTTTGCCAACCAAGGCCTGCGTTTTTACCGACAGCCCGGACGAACGAAAGTAACTGCTGACACGTTTTTTAAGATTTTTAGCCTTACCGACGTACAGAATCTCCCCGGCGCTGTCATACATCTGGTATACGCCGGGCCTGCCAGTGAGTCGACTCAGGAACGCTTTCGAATCAAACGGAGCAGATAACGATTCGGTATTCAAAACAACAATAGATCTCTGACAAGGAATGCGGGCCACCCATGCAGCCGGGGCCACACAGGTAGATTCTACTTAAATGATCAGCGGGCGGTGTTGGTAGCCTTGTTGTGATTCATGTGCGCATGGGTCGCTTCACGGTGCAACTTCTGCAACTCTTCTCGGGTACTGTCACTGATCCCAGCACCACGGGATAGCGACACCTCCAGATAGGCACCAATCTCGGCATAGAAGAATAAGCTATCTTCCACGGTCTTGGATCGCTTCAATTTGGACAATGCGATCTGCGCGCCGTTAACCAGAATGTAGTTAATGTCGGTTTCCGACAGCAACGGGTTGCGTTCACGCTCACTTAAAGGGAGAGAATCGCGATCAGATTTGCTCATTCCTGAGGTCCTGTAAAATACTAATGAATCACCTGCCACTACTTTAAGCCCAAGAGGTTGTCTTGTTAACTGATTCTTTCGTCACACGTAACATTCTTGCGGATATCCGTTGGCTGCTTACCACCCCATCTCTGATGAGCCTGCCTCAGGACATGGACGGTGTTCACCTATTGAAAGAGATGAGTGCTCTAGAAGACACGAGTGTGGAATCGACAGAATGGTCCAAAAGCATCCAACGACGACTGGGCTACTACTATGAAGATCTCTTCAACTCAGTTCTAGAAAGAACAGCATATATATCTGATATTAAAAGAAATATACAAGTAAAAGACACTAACAGAACAGTCGGCGAATTCGACTTTATCGTTCAAACCCCGCAGGGCAACACCCTCCATATTGAGTGCGCAGTGAAATTCTATCTGTGCACGCATGATGGCTCAGAGTTGTCACACTTTGAAGGCCCCAACCGCAAAGACCGCCTGGACCTGAAGTGGGACAAACTTCTGTACAAACAGATTCGGCTCAGCAAAACAGATGCAGGGCGCGCCAAAATACAGGCACTGAATTTGGAAACCCCACAAACTGCCGTGTTGATTCAGGGCTATCTGTTCTACCCGCTTGGACAACCTACCACCACCTTGCACGCTTCAATCAATCCTAATCATCTTCGAGGATGGTGGGTGCGGAACGAGCATCGCACGCAAATTCTCGACGACCAATTACGCTATCAAATTCTCAACAAACCGTTCTGGCTCGCACGCCCTGCTATTCCGGAAGCAGAGCTCTTTACCAGCGATCAGCTAAATGAGGAACTAAATGAGCAACATCACCCGCAACTGATAGTACGGCTGACAAAGAACGATGAGGGCTGGTGTGAACTGGACCGGGGATTTGTAGTGCAGAATGGGTGGTGAACTGGAGAGTTAAACGGAGAGATTCAGGCGAAAAATGAGAGGGAAAGCTGGGCACCGGCAAGAAACCGGCGCCCGGAGCTATTACTTCGCCTGATCAGCTGCAGCAGCGTCTTTAGCGATTTCGCCTTTCAGCCACTTGATAGCAAAACCGGTACCTACAATCATTGCAGCTACGATTGCGATGCTTGGCGCGAAAGAGATCAACGCGTACTTATCCATAGAACTGTCCTCTAATAATAATCGTTATAGTATTTTTAAGATCTGTAATCGAAGCGCATTATATATAGCTTCAGCTGTCACGCTCAAGACGGTGGATCAGGCTTGAGGTATCCCAACGCCCACCTCCGCTCTTCTGTACATCTGCATAAAACTGATCAACCAACGCGGTTACAGGCAGCTGCGCACCGTTCTTTCGCGCTTCTGTCAGGGCGATATCCAGGTCTTTACGCATCCAATCGACGGCAAAACCAAAGTCGAACTCATTTTCGACCATCGTCTCATGACGATTGACCATCTGCCACGAACCGGCTGCACCGTGCTGGATCACGCTGCAGAGTTTCTGCACATCCAGACCTGCCTTTTTAGCAAAGTGAATACCTTCTGAGAGCCCCTGCACCAAACCGGCGATACAGATTTGGTTAACCATCTTCGCCAACTGACCACTACCTGCTGGTCCCATCAGCTCGACAGCCTTGGAGTATGCTTCGATCACCGGGGTCACTTTGTCGAAGGTTGCTTGCTCTCCGCCTACCATCACACTCAACACGCCATTTTCAGCACCGGCCTGACCACCGGACACAGGTGCATCCAAAAAGCCGAATCCACGCTCAACGGCAATCTCGTTCAGTTCGCGTGCAACTTCAGCAGACGCAGTCGTGTGATCTACCAGAATCGCACCAGCCGCCATGCCCGCAAACGCACCGGCATCACCCAGAATCACGGAACGCAGGTCATCATCGTTACCCACACAGGAAAACACGATTTCAGCGCCTTGTGCCGCCTCAGCGGGTGTATCGCCTTTTGAACCTTTGTACTCTTCTACCCACTGCTGCGCTTTAGCGCCGGTGCGGTTGTATACGGTTACATCGTGACCATTGTTCTGAAGATGTCCTGCCATGGGATAACCCATAACACCCAATCCGATAAATGCGACTTTCATACTCTCATTCCTGATTTCACGTGATCTCACGCGGTGCTAAAATGCCGACTACTTTAGAATCAGCTAATTTATTATGAAAACGTTGCGTCCCTTCTTCACACTGATACTGCTTGTTCTGCTCAGCAGTCAGAGCTACGGACAAAAACAAGTTACCAACGAAAGTATCGAAGATAACGTACTCATCGACGATACGGAAATCCCCTTTTTGTTTTATGGTAACGAAAGGCCCTCAAAAGCCGCGATTATCTGGTTCGAGCCCCACTATGGCGACTTCACAGAGCAAGCGGTCGCGCATCAACTCGCTTCACAGGGGTTCAGTGTCTATCAGCCCAATTGGTTCGAGGTGTTTTTCCTGCCGCGGGCCTATTCAAGCATGGCAGAGATGGATGGCGCCCTAATCGCCCGATTCATCCACTGGGTGAAACAAAAGGCCAATCAGCCGGTCTACCTCGTAGGTGCAAGCCGCGGTGCAGTTGCAGCACTCAACGGTATCGCAGCCGATGCATCTGCCGTGGCGGGCATGGTGTTACTCAACCCAAGTATCTACCTGCACAAGCCCGAACCCATGCAGCCGGTGCGCTTTATACCCGCCGCTAAGCGTTGCCCGGTCCCGATTGTTATTCTCCAGCCGGATCAATCTACGCGCATCTGGTGGATGGAGGAGGTTGAAAACACGCTGCGCGCAGGCGGAGCCTCAGTAACATCAACATTAATTCGCGGGGTGCGTGATGGCTTTTGGCAACGCCCGGATATAACCCCACAGGAAGTCGGTCGAAAATCGCTATTCCATCTGGATATAATGTCCGCGATAAACTCCATGGAGACACTGAATGAAAACTAAACTGCGTACACTCTGCCTACTCTGTATCGCATTACTGGCTTCCACCGGAGCGTATGCAAACAGCAGTCTCTACAACCTCAGTTTCCCCAATGTGGACGAACAGGAAATCCAACTGTCCGAGTACAAAGGCAAAGTCATCTTGCTGAATTTCTGGGCAACCTGGTGTCCGCCGTGCGTGAAAGAGATGCCGTCCATGCAGCGTCTGCACGATAAATTTCCAGAAAAAGATTTTGAAATCGTGGCAATCAGCGCCGGTGAATCTCAAGCAGCAGTCGAGAGCTTTATGATGGGCCTTGATACCGAGCTCACCTTCCCTATTCTTCTCGATGAAACCGGTCGCACCTTCAAAGACTTTGGCATCCGTGGTCTGCCGATGAGCTTCCTGTTTGACCGCGAAGGCAACTTGATCAAAACCATTTCAGGCAGCCGGGAGTGGGATGAAGAGCGCGAGGTACAGCTGATCGAAAGCGCAATCCAACGTTAAATCAAAAGGCAAGCGTCGAAGGGACACCTACGAGGCTTGCCATTTATCGCACTTTTCCTCCGCTACGCTCAACAGCACACCTCAAAATCTCCTCATACCGCTTTAGACGGCGCCCATACCGCCCGCATTAGCTAGTCAGAACTACAATTCATCATACAGACATCAATCCAAGGAGATTGATCATGAGATGGTTGTTAATACTGGCCCCGCTGGCGATGGCGTTGAGCGCCTGCACGGCCACAGATCAAACAGGCGAGAAAAGCGGTTACACAACCTCGCCCGCCCCTTCCGATAGCCAACAGCTGGGCAGCGTTGAATTCAACACCTCCTGCCAGGAAGCAGCTCAACCTTCTGTTAATCGGGGCCTCGCCCTGCTCCACCATATGACGTATTCCGAATCCAGGCTCGCCTTCAGAGCAGCCACGCAGGCCGATGCCGACTGCGCAATGGGATATTGGGGTGAAGCTATGACCTACATTCATCCACTCTGGTCTGACCCGCCCAGTAAGGATGAATTCGACCAGGCAGTAATGCTGGTGAATAAGGCCAAGCAACGCGGCAACAAGACCGAATGGGAGCATGCGTATATTGACGCCTTGGAAGCCTACTTCTCTGGTGAGTGGGAAGCTAATGAAGCACCACGCTTAACCCGCTTCGCTAATGCCTGGCATGGCGTGCATCAGCGCTTTCCTGAAGACATCGAAGCCGCAGCAATCTATGCAGTAGCGCACCTGGGAACCGTCGATCCCAGTGATAAGTCTTACACCAAGCAGCACGAGGCTGGCACGATTGCCGAACAGGTATTGAAGATAGTATCTGACCACCCAGGTGGCCATCACTACAGCATCCACGCTTACGATTACCCACCACTGGCCCATCACGCACTGGATACCGCCCGCAGTTATGGCAATATCGCACCGGATATTCCTCACGCACTGCATATGCCCACTCACATCTTTACCCGCCTGGGCTATTGGCAGGAATCGATTGAATGGAACAAGAAATCTGCTGACGCAGCACTCAGAAGCAGTGCAGGTAAGCCACTCTCACTACACTATCTGCACGCACTCGATTATCTTGCCTACGCGTACCTGCAAGGCGCAGAAGACCAAAAAGCGCAAGAGGTGATGGAAACACTGGCAGCGATCAACACACCTATTCAATCCCATGGTGCTTCCGCCTATGCCCTGGCAGCGGTGCCCGCACGCCTCGCACTGGAGCGGCAGCAGTGGCAGCGTGCCGCATCCCTGACTGCACGGACGCCCAATAGCTATCCGTGGGATAAATTCCCCGCCATGGAGGCGATCACCCATTTCGCCAGAGCTTTGGGTGCTGCTCGGATGGGTAACGCCAACCAAGCACAGAGTGACCTCAACAGGCTGGCGGAGCTAAAAGCCCAGCTTCCCGCATCCCAAGCCTACTGGGCGACACAGATTGAAATTCAGCATCAGACCGCCCTGGCCTGGCTGCATTACGTGGAAGGTAAGAAGACTCAGGGACTGTCTCTAATGAGAAAAGCTGCCGAGCTCGAGGCCTCAACAGAGAAACACCCGATCACCCCGGGCGAAGTACTGTCAGCACATGAACTGTACGCAGATATGTTGCTGGATATGGGGCATTTTGAGGACGCGTTACAGCAATACCAGGCGTCCCTGGAACGTAATCCGAACCGACTGAATAGCCTCTATGGTGCCGGGTTTGCCTGGGAATCGAGTGGCAATATCAAAATGGCCGAGAGTTATTACCGGCAACTGATCAATGTTTCGAAAAATGCCGACACTGACCTGAGCCGCTTAGCACACGCAAAAGCGTATCTTAAAAACAACGGTCAAAACGGTACGACAAGCAGTCTATAAAACGCGACCCAACTTAAACGGAAGCCGCACAAAAAAAGCCATTACGCTTACAAAGTGTTCGCGTAATGGCTTTTTAAAAAGTGTGTCTATTGGTGGTATTAAGCGTTGTAGACCGCTTCAGCCGCTAGCGCTGCCACGCCCCGATTGATCGGCGCGTCCAATGCAGACAGTGTGTTTTCCAGTGCGGCAAGGCACAGCATTACGTTACGGCGAGAGCAAGAGCTACCCATCAGGCCGATACGCCACACTTTACCGGCAAGCGAACCCAGGCCTGCACCGATCTCCAGACTGTAATCCTTCAGCAAACGGCTGCGCACTTCCGCTTCATCAACACCTTCTGGCACATACACGGTGTTCAGCTGAGGCAGACGGTACTCCTCTTCCACCAGGAAGTTGATACCCATCGCTTCCAGACCCGCGCGCAACGCCTCATGGTGTTGCTGGTGACGAGCCCAGGTGTTTTCCAGCCCCTCTTCAAACAGCATCACCAATGATTCATGCAATGCATACAGAGAGTTAACCGGTGCAGTGTGGTGGTACGCGCGTTTGCCGCCGCCACTCCAGTATCCCATCACCAGGTTCTTATCAAGGAACCAGCTTGGCACGGCGGATTTACGGTTTTTCACCGCTTCGATCGCACGTTCGCTGAATGCCACCGGCGAGATGCCTGGCGGGCAAGAGAGACACTTCTGGGTGCCGGAATACACGGCGTCGATTCCCCAGCCATCTACATCCACGTCGATACCACCCAGTGAGGTTACGGTATCAACAATGGTTAGGCAGCCGTATTTCTGCGCCAGCGCGCACAGAGATTCGGCATCAGAACGCACACCGGTTGAGGTTTCCGCGTGAACAAATGCCAGGGCTTTTACATCGTCGGTTTCAGCCAGCGCCTTTTCGACCTTGTCTAAGTCGACCGGCTTACCCCAGTCATCCATCACCATGATCGCTTCGCCACCAAAGCGCTCAACGTTCTCCTTCATACGACCACCAAATACACCGTTCTGGCAGACGATCACCTTGTCACCCGGCTCAACCAGGTTTACAAAGCACGCTTCCATACCGGCAGAACCCGGCGCAGAAACAGGCAGGGTCAGTGGACTTTGAGTTTTGAACAGCGCCTGCAGCATCTCCTTGATCTCATCCATCATATGGATGAATTCCGGATCCAGGTGACCGATAGTTGGACGCGCCAGCGCAGACAGTACGCGCGGGCTTACATCGGACGGACCCGGGCCCATCAAGGTGCGAACAGGGGGATTAAACGATGACTTCATCAGTGGTGTGCCTCATACCGCATCCGGCCGGGCAAACCCGACCGGGCGTTCCTTAAGAATTATTATTGTCCTGCGATCTCATCAACCATTGCCATCACCATCTCAGCGGAGTGCTTGGCAGCGGTTACGAGGAATTGCTCAAATGAAAGGTTGGATTCTTTACCCGCAATATCAGATAACGCGCGAATGATGATGAACGGCGTACCAAACTGGTGACAGGTCTGCGCGATCGCTGCAGCTTCCATCTCCACCGCCTGCATCTGTGGGAATACCTCGCGGGTACGCGCCACACGCTCCGGATCGTTCATAAACGCATCACCGGTCGCGATCTGACCTTTAACGGTCTTCATGCCTTCCATACGGTTGATGCAACGCTCCGCCACGTCCGCCAACAGTGGCTCCGGCTCAAACGCTGCAGGCAAACCCGGTACCTGACCCGGCTCGTAACCAAAGATGGTTACATCCACATCGTGGTGGCGCACATCGGTAGAGATCACGATATCGCCCACATTCAGTTCAGGGTCGAAGCCGCCAGCGGAACCGGTGTTGATTACCGCATCCGGCTGAAACTCGCGCAGCAGCAGTGTGGTGCCGATCGCAGCATTTACTTTACCGATACCGGATTTTAGTACGACAACATCTTTACCGTGCATACGGCCAGTGAACAGGTGATAACCCGCAATCTCATGGTCCTCGCGTCCTTCCAGCGAGGCTTTTAACAGCTCAACTTCTTCATCCATCGCACCGATAATACCGATACGAATTGCACCATCTTTCTCTTTAATTGTGTCCTGCAGACTCTGTTGCGCGCTCATAGGTTGTATTGAACCGTTAAAAACTGGGTTGAAATAGAACTGGAAAATTACCGCAGAGCGCGGGGCAAAACAATAGCGCAACCCCGCTAAAACACTATCTTTAGCAGGGTATTTGCGTATTGGTATAGAAACGGGAATCAGAAACGCTGCAATGCGGTTATTCCGTAATCACAACCTTGCTGCCCTGGGTCCGCAATCGGTCGGCACGATCGTTGAGGAAACGCTGAAATTCGGGAAACTGCTCGTACCCTTTGCGGCTTACATACTCAAGTGCCGTAGCGTAATGGAAAGACTGCACATATCCGCCGACACGAAACCGCTCGGTACCGAATTCATCCAACAGAATGGTTGTTGGGTAGTAGGTAACGCCCAGCTCAGCGACCCACTTCGCCGGTGTAATGGATCGCCCATCGGGTAACGTGAGCGGCTTGTCACTTGTCGCATCAAAACGAACCACCTGATATTGCTCTAGCTGGTCGTATACAGAGGAACGCGCAATGGCATTGCGGTGCAGCGCCTCACAGTCGTCACAGCCTGGGTATTCCAGCAACACCGCGGTCAGTTTGCCCTTCAACGACGACAGATCACGGGTTTCCAGAATAAAGGGCTCAGGATACATCTCATCGCCGCTGCTCTTGATCAACGTCTGTGCTAAACCGGGACCGGTATTACCGCTCAATGCGTAGTCCAGAATCTGCAAGAACACCGGCTTGGGACGATAACCATCAATTCTCAGGCTAATCTCCCCCTCTCTGTTAAGAAAAATCAGCGTTGGGGTGTACTGAATCTTCCACTGCGCGGCGAGTTCTTTTTCAGGCAGTTCGGTTCCATCAGGCAACACAACCTCTCGATCGCCCCAAAGATCCAATGCAAGAACATCAAACTTTTCCTGAATAAAGGGCGCCAGTTGCGGATCAAGGAAGTTCTGCTGAATCATGTTGTAACAGTACGGGCACCCCGCCTGATGAAAATACAACATGAGTAGTTTGTCGCTTTCTGCGGCCTCTTCAACATCATCGGCCAGATCAAGAAAGCTGTCTTTGAACCAGTAAGGGGAAGGAATTTCACCGCCGTCATACTTGAGCAGACGGGTAGACTCGGCCTGCGCAGACGCACAGGCAAGCAGAAATGTAAGCAGAACCGCAACAAAACGCATCAGACTTCTCCCTGTTTTTTAGGGATCATTCTGGCTCATCGGGCCACATTACGCGACCCTTGCAGCTCTAACAGCCCGGAATCGGTTATACGGGATAAAGGCCGGACCAGCCAAACTGGCTGAACAGTTTATCAACCTGACTATCGACCGGTGCCTTCAGCGTTAACAGTTCGCCTGATTCCGGATGGCGGAAACTCAGCTCGGTTGCCATCAGCAGCAGACGATCCAGATCAAAGTGCTCGCGGAACGCCTTGTTGTGGCGACCATCACCATGCTTAGTGTCACCCACCAACGGGTGGGAGATGTGTTTCATATGACGACGGATCTGGTGTTTACGACCGGTCTTCGGCTTAACCTCAACCAGGGAGTAGCGCGCTACCGGATACTTGCCTACCGGAATCGGCAACTCGACTGTTCCCAGACGGCGGTACTCCGACACTGCATCCTGTGGTGGCTTATCCGGGTTGGCCATCTTATCCGCCAGCTTATCCAGCTTTTCCTTCAGCGGGTAATCGATGATGTCCCCTTCCGGCGTATAACCACGGGTCATACAGAGGTAGGTTTTCTGGACTTCACGCTCTGCAAACATATGATTCATGCGCTGCGCAGTTTCTTTGTTCTTACCAAACACGATCACACCCGAGGTTGGGCGATCCAAACGATGAATGGTGTAGGCGGTACCCTGCAGGTACTCCTTAAGCATACTGGTGAGATTCGGCGTGCTACGTGGAGCGATCCAGCTTGGATGCACAAGCAAACCCGACGGTTTATTAATCGCGATCAGGTTGTCATCCTCAAAGAGGATTTCTAGGTCAAACTCACACATAACTGGGGTACTTCTACTTAGGAAATCAAAGGCGGGAGAGTTTAAGTGCTTACCCCAGATCAAACAAGCCTTGCCCCAAAACGATCGCTCACCTATGGTTTAGACGAACTTTTTAGAGCAATACTTATAGAAAATTCGAACTATTACATCGAAAAATACTGCGCTTTAGCTATCTTAATGAAAGTAAAAGAGATTTATCCTATAAAGTATCCGATAAGTCTGAACCTTATCTTGAAAAAGCTCTCTTAATCCCTATAAATAGCTTAACGCAACAAGAAAACCATGAGGACTAACATGCGTAACGTTGATACCTACAGTGCCGGCAGGGAACAATCGGTACTGTCTACAAACAAAATGATCCGCAACACCTACATGTTGCTGGGTATGACACTGGTATTCAGTGCTGTAACCGCGGGCATCTCCATGGCGATGAATCCTCCGTTCATCGTGTACATTGGTAGCATCCTCGTTAGCTTCATTATGCTGTTTGTTCTGAACAAAAAGCAGAACAGCGCTGCTGCACTGCCACTGGTCTTCCTGTTCACCGGCCTGATGGGCTTCGGACTTGGCCCACTGCTTAACCACTACCTTGGCTTGGCAAATGGCGGTCAGATCGTAATGACTGCGCTGGGTATGACTGCCCTGACCTTCCTGGGTCTATCTGCGTACGTGATGACCTCCAAGAAAGACTTCAGCTTCATGGGCGGTTTCCTGTCTGCGGGTCTGATTGTAGGCCTGATCGCAATGGTTGCCCTGTTCGTACTACCAATGTTCGGTATCGAAGTTGGCGCAATGAGCATGGCGTTCTCTGCGTTCATCGTACTGCTGATGGCGGGTTTCATCCTGTACGACACCAGCAACATCGTTAACGGTCACTACACCAACTACATCATGGCAACCGTTAGCCTGTACCTGAACATCTACAACCTGTTCGTGCACCTGCTAGCTCTGGCTGGCTTCTCAATGGACGACTAAGCGTCCAGTTTTAGCCTCTCTGCGAAAGCCCCGTAATCTGCTAAGATTATGGGGCTTTTTTCTTTCTATTACAGAAACTTGCCAATGAAATTTTCAATTGTTGTTCAGGCTGCACCCTATAGCTGTCAATCCGCTGAAACGGCTTACCGCTTCGCGAAAACTCTTCTTGATAAAGGGCATGACCTGCACCGTGTTTTCTTTTATGGTGACGGCGTGCACACCGGCAGCGCTTTAGCGTCTCCGCCTCAGGATGAGCCCAACATTCCGGCCAATTGGCAAGCTCTGGCAGCCGACCATGATCTGGATCTCGTAGTTTGCATCGCCGCCGCTGTACGCCGTGGTGTACTGGACGATAAAGAGGCAGGCCGCTACAGCAAATCCGGCTCCAATCTGGCCGATGGTTTTGAACTATCCGGACTGGGACAACTTGCCGATGCAATCGCCCAGTCTGATCGCGTTGTCACCTTTGGAGCCTGAGTGATGTCTGATAAAAAGAAAGTACTGATTATCAATCGCCGCGCTCCTTACGGCCGCTCCAATGCCCGAGACTCACTGGATGTTGCCCTGACCTGCGGTGTATTCGAAATGCCGATCAGCCTGCTCTTCGCGGACGATGGCATTTTCCAGCTGCTTGGAGGCCATCAGGCCAAAGAGATTGGCCAAAAGAACCTGTCTGCCAATCTGGCTGCACTGCCGATGTACGACATCGACCAGTTGTTTGTTTGTGAAAGCAGCCTAAACACCCACGGCTTGGCCTCTGATCAACTGGACCACAACCCAACTGTGGTTGACCAGAAAGCAATTCAACAACTGATTCAGAGCCACGATGTGGTTCTGACCTTCTGAGAACAGATGTAATGGCCCTACACACTCTGAACCAGCCACCCGGCAACGCTCAGTGCCTCGAGCGCTGTCTGAATGCACTTGCCGACGGTGATGCACTGTTACTGATCGAAGATGGCGTGCTGGCTACCCTGCCCGCACACGCATCACGGTTCGACGCGATCGCAGCAAACGTTACGCTGTTTGCCCTGCAGGCCGACCTGGATGCCCGTGGGCTGAACGACCTGAAAGGTACCCGCTTTACCGTTGTAGATGATGGCGGTTTTGTGGAGCTTGCCTGCGAGCAAGACAAAGTGGTGAGCTGGTACTGATTATGACACTGGTTGTAAACGGAACCCCTATTGAAGTGGATGACGAGGGCTACCTCGTAAAACTGAGCGACTGGTCAGAAGCGGTTGCGGAAGAGATCGCCCGCGCCGAACAGGTCGAACTAAGCGAAGAGCACTGGGCAGTGATCAACGTGATTCGCGATTTCTATCAAACATTTGAGCATGCCCCGGCCATGCGTCCTTTTGTGAAAGCTGTAGGACAGGCGCTAGGTGCCGATAAGGGTAAAAGTATCTATCTGATGAAGCTGTTTCCCGACAGCCCGGCAAAGCTGGCCGCAAAGATCGCAGGCCTGCCAAAGCCAACCAATTGCCTGTAATTCAGGCTTAAGGAGCAAGAATGAGTTTACCGACGGTAGCATTTCTGGGTATCGGTCTGATGGGCCTGCCAATGGCCACTAATCTTCTTAACGCAGGCTATCCCCTTACCGCATGGAACCGTACCCGCGCTAAAGCGGAAGCCCTGGAAGCCTGGGGTGCTGACGTCGCCGATACACCAGCCGAAGCGGTAGCAAGTGCAGATGTCGTGATCACTATGCTGGAAAATGGCCCGGTTGTGGACGATGTTCTGTTTACCCAAGGCGCTGCCGAAGCGTGTCGTCCCGGTACACTCATTATCGATATGAGCTCCATTCCGCCAGAGCTGGCAAAAGATCACGCCAAACGCCTGAGCGCCCTCAAACTGGACTATCTGGATGCCCCGGTATCCGGCGGTACCGTCGGTGCAGAGCAAGCCACGCTGTCGATTATGGCAGGTGGAGATAAAGAAGTTTTCGAAAAGGCCGATTACCTGTTCAATGTACTCGGCAAGTCAGCCACTTACATCGGCCCGGCCGGTTCTGGACAGCTGGCAAAATGCGCTAACCAGGCGATTGTTGGCATTACCATCGGTGCGGTATCTGAAGCCCTGCTTCTCGCTGCTGAAGGTGGCGCAGATCCGGCAGCAGTGCGTGAAGCACTGCTGGGCGGCTTTGCCAACAGCCGTATTCTGGAGCTTCATGGGCAACGCATGATCGACCGCAACTTTATGCCCGGCGCGACATCCCGAGTGCAACTGAAAGATTTGCGAACTATTCTGGATACGGCGCACGCGCAGGATCTGACGCTGCCGTTAACTCAGCGGGTGTATGACGAGTATCTTAATATGGTCTCGAAGGGTATGGAAAACTGCGACCACAGCGGCCTCTTATTGCAACTTGAGTCACTTAACCAGCCCGCCCGTTTGGGTGAACGCGACACCCAGCGTCCGGATCTGGTGGAGAAGAACTGATGGCACGCTTTGCCGTTAACCTGAGCATGCTGTTTACCGAACTGCCGCTCATCGATCGCTTTGATGCGGCAGCAAAGGCTGGCTTTGAGCTGGTGGAGATCCAGTTTCCCTACGAGCTCAGTATTGACGAGATCAAACTCGCCTTGCAGCACAACAACCTGGAGCTGGTACTGATCAACCTACCAGCAGGAGATTGGGCAGGCGGAGAGCGTGGTATTGCCTGCCACCCGGATCGTATCGACGAGTTCGATCGCGGTCTGCTACAGGCACTGGAATACGCCGAGGCACTGGGCGTTAAAAAAATTAACTGTCTCTCAGGGATCAAGCCGGAAGGCATTTCCCACGAGGACGCAGAGCGCACCTTTGCGCGTAACCTTGAGCAAGCCGGAGAAACCCTGGCAGCGCACGGTATCGAGCTGATGGCGGAAGCAATCAACACCCAGGATATTCCTGGATTCTTTCTCAATAGAAGCTCGCAACTATTTGAAATAAAAGAACATTACAATATCGAAAATTTGCAATTACAGTACGACGTGTACCATATGCAAATTATGGAAGGAAACCTGACAACCACCCTGAAAAATAACCTTTCAGAGGTCGGACACATTCAGGTTGCCGATGTGCCAGGCCGACACGAACCCGGTACAGGAGAGATAAACTTTCCGAATCTTTTCAAAGCACTAGACGCTATGGGATACTCGGGTGTAATCAGCCTGGAGTATGTTCCCGCAGCAGACACGCTGAGTGGGTTAACTCAGATTAAACCGATAATAGGTGGACAGTAATCATGGGTCTGGAACAAGCCGCAGAAGATCTACAACAATATCTCAGCAGCGTCGCACAGGATCAGGCGAAGCAAACTAATAACAATCAGGATGATGTTGTCTACCACCAGTGGGCAACGTTCAAGGTGAACAACGAGCTCTACGGCATCGATGTTATCAAGGTCAAAGAAGTACTGCGCTACAGTGAAATGACCCCGGTACCAGGCGCAGAGCCGTACGTACTCGGCATCATCAACCTGCGTGGTAACGTGGTGACGGTTATTGATACCCGCCGCCTGTTTGGCCTGCAGACAGTACCAACCGACGACGATACCCGCATTATCGTCATCGAATACAACGAACAGGAAGTAATCGGGATCGTTGTTGATAGCGTGGACGAGGTAATCAACCTGCCACAGAACGACGTGGATCGCGCACCGAGTGTAACCAGCGACGAATCTACCCGTCGTTTCGTTCAGGGCGTTTGCTACCACAACGGCATCCTGATCATCCTGCTGGATATCATGAAGATGCTGACCAGCATCACCCCGGACGACTCTGAAGAAGGTCCGAGCGAGATTGCATCTTCCTGATCAACTCGCTGATCACACAAAAGGAGCTTGCGGTAACTGCCGCAGGCCCCCTCCCCACTACTCGCCGATGTGCACCACAATCTGACGATATCCAGCGTGGTGGCGATGCTCCCAACAGTAAACACCCTGCCAGGTTCCCAGCGCCAAACGGCCGTTTAAGATCGGGATCGACAGCGTTGTTGATGTTAGCGCCGCTTTGATGTGCGCCGGCATATCATCCGCCCCCTCCAAAGTATGGGTATAGAGCGGATCGTTCTCCTTCACCAAGCGATTCATCCAGTTTTCCAGATCCACCTTCGCACTCGGATCTGCATTTTCCTGAATCGTCAGGCTGGCAGACGTATGCTGGATCAGCAGCGAACACAAGCCATCATTGATACCGGATTGCGCAACCAGCTTCTGCAACTGAGATGTAAACTCGAACAAGCCCTGCCGGCCTGTCTTAACACTGAGTGTTGTTACCATAAAAAATGCCCCTCATTTGAGGGGCACTTTATCAACCGTGGTTCTCTACAGCAATCAGAGTACGCGGTTTGTGGTCATGAACTTGGAGTCCGCATCCGGGCCTGTGTTGTCCGCATACAGGGTTACACCGGAGCGCAGACAGATAGACAGGTTTTGATGAGACGCCTCTGTTTCCTTCGGCAGCATCTCTTCTACCGCGGCCTTCTCATCCAGCAGCTCCTGTTCGGTTGCAGTCAGGCGCTGACGGCTGAACTCGTTCACTTCGATATCGTGTACGATCTGGTAGCGGCCGTAGTTACAGATTACCGGGAAGGAGTAGAAGATGCCTTTGGTGATGCCGTAGCTGCCGTCACTGAGGATACCCATACTGATGATTTCACCCGGCTCGGTACCCAGCACCCAGTCACGCATCTGGTCGACAATCGCCTGGGCTGCAGAGGCCGCACTGGACTGGCCACGCGCTTCAATAATCTCACCACCACGTTTGGCAACCTTAGGAATGAATTCCTCACGGTACCAGGCGGTATCGATCTGGGACATAGCTGGCTTACCGAGGATGGTCGCGTGGTGCAGATCCGGGTACTGAGTCGGAGAGTGATTACCCCAGATCATGATGCCACCGATATCACGGGTGGTTGCACCACAGTGGTTTGCCAGAATACCCTTCGCACGGTTGTGATCAAGGCGCGTCAGGCAGGTAAACTGCGACGGGCTCAGATCCGGTGCGTTGCGGCTGGCAATCAGCGCATTGGTGTTCGCCGGGTTGCCGGTGATCAGCACTTTTACGTCACGGTTGGCATAGTCGTTCAGCGCTTTACCCTGACGCGCGAAGATCTGGGCGTTCTCTTCGAGCAGATCACGGCGCTCCATGCCCGGACCACGCGGCTTAGCACCAACCAGCAGTGCGTAGTGGGCGTTTTTGAAGCCATCTTCAACGTTATCGTGCAAGGTAATGGTGTGCAGCAAAGGATAAGCGCAGTCCATCAGCTCCATAGCCACACCACGCAGGGATTCCATTGCATGTGGCAACTCGATCAGCTGAAGGATAACAGGCTGATCTTTACCCATCATCTCCCCCGCTGCGATCTTAAACAGCAAACTGTAGCTGATTGCACCGGCCGCGCCAGTGACAGCAATTCGTACAGGACGTCTCATTACAATAACCCTTAGTTATATCGTTATAATTATATTTACTTTAGACAAAAGTATATTCTTTTATACAGCAAAGTAAGCAGAAATTACTAAGAAATTGTTACCACGAGACGCAATTTGGCCGATTTTGGCCGTTTTTCGCAAAGCCTGTAACTACGGGGGGTTACAGGCCTCTAGTGGTTTCGTTGCGAAGAGAAATCAGGGAGGGATGATCCAGTGCGGTACGGATCTGAGAGACCATTTTGTCTTTATCACGTCCTAAAACGCCCTTCAGGACCAGATAGTTTGATGCGTGATCGCTGCGGAAAACGGTTTTCTCCAACTCGGTATGGGAAAGCATAATCTCCATCTCTTTGAAGAGGCCATGCTGGTCCAACATCTCGAAGTCACCTCCAAAGCCGTCCAGAACCTTATCCATACCGTTGCGGAAAAACAGTACCAGCGTGGCAAAGTAGTCCGGCTGGGTTTCGTTCACGAGGCGGGCGGATGCCAGGGCATGCTGTTCACTGTATTTCACACCACCCATGCCGTTGATGATCATCACTGAGGTTTTCATGCCCGCAGCCTTGGCCTTAAGCAGCGCGTCACAGGTTGAGCGGTATGTCTCGCCCTTCTGAATCTTCTCCAGAACCTCATCATCGCCGCTCTCAGCGCCGATGTAGAGCAACCCCAAACCCAGTTCACGCAACTCCTGCAGCTCTTCAACGGTTTTGTTCTTGAGATTGCGGGGCAGACAGTAGGCGGAGATACGGGTAACCGACGGCATATGCTCGCGGATCGCTTCCAGGATCGTCTTCAGACGTCGAAACGACAGCGCCATCGCATCACCATCCGCCAGAAAGATTCGTCTTACGCCTGCGAGTTGCTCACCGCAGCGCTGGATCTCCTCCAGCACCTGATCTTCCGCCTTGGGTTTAAACTTCTTCTGCGGCGCTGTATACATTGCAAGAGAAGTTCCATTCTTAGGGTACTAAGAATAAAATTAATTCTATTTTTCAAATACTTAGTTTTAGTACTTATACCAAAATAGGATACTAATAACCGCCTTAATTCCTAGCCGTCCCCTTTGGATTAGAATCCGTGGCTGGATTTCCTTATATTGACCAGATTGCCTCAATTGAAGTCATCAACTTGATAGTCCATCAGACTAGCCCTCGATGCTTCAGCCATGCCTGCGCAAGCCGGTCCATTGCTTCAGGCTCAATTTCGACAGTTACGCACTGATAAGCTTCATTGTTCATATCGACCTTAAATCTGCGCTGCGCCTCAAGGTAAGCTGGAGACTCCCCTTCGAGCTGGGCCTCTTCATATAAGTAAACATTCTCGTCATTCCAAACACTAGACTTAGTACTCATCCCCCCCTATTGCGACGTCAAACTCATCCCACCAAGAATAGTGCAGAATTGACATCTGGGGTTGGACATTTGGTCAGTTTCCGACCCGGAGCAGACCTTGGAGCGCGGGGCGCTTGAACTTCAGGTGGTACCGGTCATCAAGTAGATTTACCTGGTTGCTTCCTCATTGAAACAATCGAAGATAAGTGGCGGAAACACCGCAGAGTAATAGGCATGAAAAGGCCTACGACAAAAGAGCCCTTAGTTAATGACCGAGTAGCTTCCCCTACAGGCAAGAAGCTGACTATTAGGGCCTCGTTAGGTATCTGGTTCTACTACCCGGTGTACACCCTCATT
>NZ_CAXRBQ010000178.1:0-12991 GCF_964228735.1 Pontibacterium sp.
GATATTTGAATGTTCATTTTCACTTCGGTCGCGAAGTCATCATGAAAAAATGCAGTGCATAAGAACACCCGATCGTGCCGTGTATCCAAACAGCAAAACGCAAGACAAAGCGCCGCACGGTATAGAGGTACCAAGTGACGAATCGGCCCCTGCCCTGTTTAACGGGGTTCCACATGGGTTCATTAGAGTTATAGGTATAACAAGTAAGATAACGGTATAATATTCAGCCACAAAAAAGGGCGACTATAAAAAGCCGCCCTTGATCTAATGAAGACTATGTCGTCTGGTGGTGATCAGTAGCCGCCGCCGACAATCGTCCAGACCACGACACATTCTTGATCATCGGATGGATTACGAACCCAGTGTGGTTCTTCACCGGTCAGGGAAAAGCTATCACCTGCCTGAAGCAGAAAACGCTTTTCGCCCACACCCAGCTCCAGCATGCCAGACTGAATAAAGCCCGCTTCTTCTCCTTTACGCTCACGGGACTCGGTGCTGCCTGCCTGGGGTGCAAACGTTGTGAGGATCATCTGTATCTGATCACTCAGACGGGGGGACAGAAGTTCTTCGCGTATACCGGTACCAGAGAAGTTGAGGCTGCGGCGGGCATCGTTGCGAACGATGTAGTTCAGTTCATCCATAGGTGCTTCATTATCCGCGTGGAAGAACCAGCTAATCTGTACGCCTAATACTTCACAGATCTTTTGCAATACGGGGATAGGCAATGCGGAAACGCCCCGCTCTACCTGACTGACATATCCCACGGAGCGATCGATCTTCTCCGCCATTGTGGTCAGGGTAATTTTCTTAGCTTTACGCAGATCGCGAATCTGGCGTCCGATACGCAAGTTTTCGGATTCTGCCGTTCCTTTCTCTGTTTCACTCATACGGTACCCGCTATACAACGTGTCATTTGTCAGGCGCGTTACCTGGCCCCACAGGCATCACCTTCAGAACTCGTTCAGTTTTTGGCATCCAATACTATCAGGATGAAGTTTAATCTTAATTTTTCATATATTTTATTGTTATTATCTATAACTTTCATCTATTTAACTTAACAAAGTTTTTTGGTCAGAGTATGCGACCGCGTTTGCAAGCACAAGACGTCCAGACGCTGTTAGCCTTTGATTTCCGGGAGATTCCGCATACAAAAACATAACTTGGACCGCGCACGCTCTGGTCCAAACTCAGCTATATTGAATACATCGCCATTCCTTTGTAGGCCGCATGTTTACTGGCTTTCGCGCTGGCTCCACTGGGCCGCGATAGCTGGTCCTAAACAAGAAAATCTCATAGGTTGAGTATGTATAACATTATCACGCTGAGATTCTGCAACCTGCTGGTAACACAAATCCAGTAGAGCCCAATCAACAGATTTCAGGGAGTGATGATAATCCGGGAGCATCTGATGTGACCGTCGGCTACCACAGAGACACTGCATATCGCCGTTCACGGATTGGTCAGCATCACCTGACCACCATGACTCTCCCACCCGTCGCCGGATGGGTGGATCAAAAAATTCAGGAGTTACTTATGAAACATAAGAATAAAATGGCAAAAGTACTTTCCCTGACCGCAGGCCTTCTCTTCTCCGCAAGTGCAATGGCAGCAAACTGGAATATCGCCGTAGGTGACGGCGGCGGTAGTGCTCAGGAACAGCTAGGTCTCAAGTTTATCGAACTGCTTGAGAAGAAAACCGACGGTAAACACTCCGCTAAACTGTTCCTGAACGGTCAGCTGGGTTCCGAGCAGGACACCGTCAACGATGCAGCGCTAGGCACTCTGGATTTCTCTATCCTGGCTAGTAACAACCTCGCTCCTTTCTCCCCTTCTCTGGGTATCCTCTCTCTGCCATACATCTTCGAAAACCTGGAACAGGCTAAACAGACTGTAGACAGCGCTATTGGCGAAGAGCTGGTAAAAAACACCATCCGTGACTCAGGCGTGCGTATCGTAGGCTGGACCTACTCCGGTTTCCGTGTACTGAGTAACTCCAAGAAGCCAATCCAGAAACTGGCTGACCTGGACGGTGTAGTGGTTCGTGTACCTAAGAACGAGATCATGATCGACACCTACAAGTCCTGGGGCAACAACCCTACCCCAATGGCTTGGTCTGAAACCTTTACTGCTCTGCAGCAGGGTGTAGTGGATGGTCAGGACACTCCATACATCACCATCTACGCGATGAAGTTCGGTGAAGTACAGAAATACATCACTGACCTGCACTACCTGTTCCTGCTGGAACCACTGATCATCTCTGAATCTCTGTTCCAGGATCAGAACGAAGCAACACAGAAAGCTATCCTGGCTGCAGGTAAAGAAGCGACTGAGCACAGCTACCAATGGCTGCAGGAAAAAGAAGCGACCATCAAGAAAGAACTGGTTAGCAAGTACGGTATGCAGATCGATGCTCTGCAGGACGAAGCTGAGTGGGCTAAGAAAGCTCAGCAGGCTGTATGGCCTAAGTTCTACGAGTCTGTAGGTGGCAAGGAAAAAGTTAACCAGCTGCTGCGCGCTCTGGGTCGTGATGAAGTCTAAGTTGTAAGCAACTTAAACGGACTTTTCATCTATCTGGTCCACACATCGAGCCGGGTGTGTGGACTTCTACCGGAGACCACGACATGGGCAGCAAGATCTTTAAATTCCTTGATAATATTGAAAGCTACATCTGTCGTACACTGCTGGCCATGTTTGTGACACTGCTGTTCGCACAGATCGTGTCACGCCAGTTTTTCGACTACTCCTTCTCCTGGAGTGAAGAGCTTTCCGTATATATGTTTGTATGGTTTGTGTTCTTTGGCGCCAGCTACGCCGCCAAGCTCGCAGCCCACAACCGCGTAACCTTCCAGTACAAATTGATGCCATCCTGGATGCCACCAATTCTGGAAGTGATTTCCGATCTGATCTGGATCGGCTTCAACTGCTACTTCGTCTACCTGGCATACGATTTTGTCTTTAACCGTATGAACCTGTTCTGGAAGTCTCAGACTCTCGGTGTACCGATGAAGTACATCTACATGATTCTGCCGATCGCTTTCGCACTGATGACATTCCGCATCATTCAGGTGAACTACTACAAGCTGGTTAAAGGCATTGATATCCGTGATCCGGACTCTCAGGAACTTGATGAGATCTTCGAGCACGATATCGACGAAAACAACAATAACAAAGCCGCATAATCGGAGCAGGACATGGCTGAATCTTCCATTGTAATGATATTGTTCGGGTCCTTTTTGGTCCTGCTGGTGATGGGCGCCCCCGTGACGGTTGCACTGGGTGTGGCTGCACTATCATCGTTTCTGTATCTCGATCAGAACCCTATTAAGTTCGTACAGATCGCATTTACTTCTGTGGGCTCGTTCCCACTGATGGCACTCCCCTCCTTCATCCTGGCTGGCGCCTTGATGGAAGCGGCGGGTATCTCGAAACGACTGGTACACCTTGCTGAGAGTTTCGCCGGGCCTGTGACCGGTGGTATCTCCGCAGCAGCCGTACTGGCGTGTATGTTCTTCGGTGCAATCTCCGGTTCCGGCCCTGCTACCACTGCGGCAGTAGGCATGCTGATGATCCCGGCGATGGTTAACCGTGGTTACGACAAAGGTTATGCCTCTGCGGTAACAGCCTCTTCCGGCGGCCTGGGTATCGTAATTCCACCATCCATCCCGATGGTAATCTTCGGTATCTCTGCGATCGGTCTGACCGTACCACCAGAAGCTATTGCTGCGCACGGTGAGTTCCAGAGCGTATCGATCACCAAGCTGTTCGTTGCAGGCTTCCTGCCGGGCGTGGTTATCTCCTGCTCCCTGCTGCTGCTGAACTACATTCGCTGTAAGCGTCTGGGTTACAGAGGCACCGAAGGTGGTTGGGATTTCGCCAACATCATGGACGCGTTCAAGACCGGTTTCTGGTCCATCATGGCGCCTCTGGTAATCCTGGGTGGCATCTACTCCGGCTTCTTTACGCCAACTGAGTCTGCGATCGTTGCGATCTTCTACACCCTGTTTGTCGGCACCTTTATCCATAGAGAGCTGACCTGGAAAGATCTGTTCCGCTCGCTGGAAACCACTACCTGGCTGTCCGGTCGTGTACTGCTGATCCTCTTCACAGCTACCGTATTTGGTCGCCTGCTGGTGGAGAATCAGATCCCTGCGATCGTGGCTGAGTCTATGCTGAGCGTGACCGATAACCTGTACGTGATCTGGTTCCTGATCATCGCCTTCCTACTCTTCGTAGGTATGTTCATGGAGACACTGGCGGCAATCATGATCCTGACCCCGGTACTGCTGCCGGTTACCTATAACCTGGGTATCGATCCGATCCACTTCGGTATCGTGATGGTATGTAGCTTGTCCATCGGCTTCTCCACCCCACCACTGGGTGAGAACCTGTTCGTAGCCTCCGGTATATCGAACATCTCGTTGGAAGAAGTTACCGTCAAAGCCCTGCCATTTGCCGCCATGTCGACTGTGGCCGTGTTTATCATCGCGTTCTTCCCAGAGATCGCCCTCTTCCTGCCTAGGCTCCTTGGCTACTAGCCAGCCTGATCCGGTTCAGCCGGCCCGTCCGGGTCGGCTGCTTAAGCTTTTGTAACGGGAACTACGATTATGCTACCTGAAATGCGCAAAATCCTTTACAGCACAGATCTGTCCAAAGGCTCCACTGCGGCGTTTGAACAGGCGACCTACCTGGCCAAGAAGACCGGTGCTGAGATCCACATTCTGCACGTTGTTGAGAAACTCTCGACCGATGCGAAGATCACCTTTCAGACCTACGTGATGGATTCCAAAAGCCGTCACGACATCCTGAAAGAACGTGTTCACCACGCAGAAGAGAAAATGAAACAGCGTCAGGATCGCTTCTGGAGTGAGCTCCATAAAGAAGACGCGGCGGTACGTCAGCAGATCAAATCGATCAAAGTTGTCGAAGCCTACCCTGCTGAAACGATCATCAAGCATTCCAAAGATATCGAAGCTGACATGATCGTGATGGGTACTCACGAGAAAGGCATCATGCACACCTTCCTGGGCAGCGTTGCGAAGAACGTTCTGAACCGTTCTCGCATCCCTGTACTGATCGTGCCACTGCCGGAGAAAGAGAACGACTAATCTCTTTTTCTGATACACACAAAAAAGCCCTGCTTCTTACGAACCAGGGCTTTTTTATTGCAAAGTTCAGCGGTTAAAGGGGAACTTCAAACCGCTGATCGCGTATCGCTTAGCCAGCGATACCAACGAAATCGTAGCGAGGCTGCTCTTCCTTAACAGGAGTCTTGGCTACTTCGCGCATCATCGGTTTTGTCTGCTTCACTGGTGCGCATGCCTTAACAGCCTGTGCAGGGGAACGAACAGTTACCGATGGTTGAACCGCAGCTTGTGCCAACATAATCCGCCTCACTTGAAGGTTGGGGCCAGTGTCGAACCATTAGCGGTTCGAATGGGGCCAGTTATTGATTTCTATTGGAGCCAGTATAGTTATTCCTTAAGAACTGTAAATGAATAAAAAAATCAATATTTATAACTTATAGAAATATAAAGCCTAAGTCACTAATAAATAACGTATATGCGAGCCGCCATCTGGTTAATGTTTATACGAATTATCTATACATTCTGGCCCTACTCTCCCTAAGGCATTGGTGCTTTGAGCTAAAGGAGCGCATTCCTATAGTGGTCTAATCCACAAAAGCAGACTGTATTGCTGAAGGTAGAGGCACAATGAACACCCGAATCGAGATAGAAACCAACTGCACCGACGCCACTTTCTGGACCACTCCAAGCACTTTGGTGGGCAGCGGGCATGACGCACGTAGCAGTCAGAACGGCCTGCTCACGATCATGTACGGCAGTCTGGAGCATGCATCACGATTCGACTGGCTCAACGCAGGCCGTACACTGGTCGACAAAACCTACATCAACATCCTCTGGCAAGCGGCCGACCTGCCGGCCACCGGCGTTGATCGCACCCGTATGGCTTCTGACCTGGATGCGTTTGTACGCGCTGAACTCATACCGATCTGGGATGAGTTTGAGCATATGTCCCATGACGAGCGGCACAGCCTGGCCGTAACTCTGGTTGATCGTTGTGCCAGTACTGTATTTGGCTCCGGTTATCAGGAAGAAGCAGCGAGCTGGCTGCTCTACTACCTCTGCCCGCAGCTGCCAATATTCCCGATGAACGATGCGCTCTGCAGTGCTGCTGCAGATACACAGGATCGTTCTGACCTGAACGGCTACAGCGACTATCACGCTGTATGCCGTCAGCAACTGACCCGGTTGCTGCCCCATATTCATACCGCCCCACCCGAGGCTGAGTACGGCACTCAACGCGAAGCCGAAGCCATCAACCACATCCTTCGCGCAAGCGACTGGTGGCTGCGTCGATGCTTTATTCAGCATTTGCTAAACGGTAGCTGACCGACTGCACATCGCGTCACACCGTTACAACAACAATAATATTTCGGAGGACTACCCATGCCCGGTTTACTGCCGCACGTGGACCCTGAGGGTCTGCTCGAATATTCCGTGGTTTACACCGACCGCTCCCTTAACCACATGTCCAAATCCTTTCAGGGGGTGATGAACGATATCTCCAGCACTCTGAAACAGGTTTACAACGCGCATTCCGTAGCAATTGTTCCGGGCAGCGGTACCTTTGCCATGGAAGCGGTTGCACGCCAGTTTGCGACCAATCGCAAATGCATGGTAATTCGCAACGGCTGGTTCAGCTTCCGCTGGAGTCAGATCTTTGAGATGGGTCGTATTCCGTCCGAAGAGATCGTGCTGAAAGCGCGCCAGATCTCCGATGAGGCCACCGCACCGTTTGCTCCGGCTCCCGTTGAAGAAGTGGTTTCCGCAATTAAAGCCGCACGTCCGGATATGGTGTTTGCGCCACACGTCGAGACTGCATCCGGTATGATCCTGCCGGATGATTACATTCGCGCAGTGTCCGAAGCTGTTCATGAAGTAGGCGGCATCTTCATACTCGACTGCATCGCATCCGGCACCATCTGGGTGGATATGGAAGCCTGCGGCGTTGATGTGCTGATCAGTGCACCACAGAAAGGCTGGAGCGGTTCTCCGTGCTGTGGCCTGGTGATGATGAACGAGACCGTTCGCCAGATGATCGACGACACCACCAGCTCCAGCTTCGCCTGTGATCTGAAGAAGTGGCTGCAGATCATGGAAACCTACGAGTCCGGCGCGCACGCGTATCATGCGACGATGCCAACTGACTCCCTGACCCGCTTCCGCGACGTGATGAAAGAGACCGAAGCGGTTGGCTTCGACAAGATCCGTGATGCGCAACAGGAACTCGGCGATCGTGTACGTGCCCTGCTGGCAGAAAAAGGCATCAAGAGCGTGGCCGCCGAAGGTTTCCAGGCGCCGGGCGTTGTGGTGAGCTACACCGGTGACTCTGAGATCCATAACGGTAAGAAGTTTGCCGCTCAAGGCCTGCAGATTGCAGCCGGTGTACCACTGCAGTGTGACGAACCGGAAGGCTTCCAAACATTCCGCTTAGGGTTGTTCGGTCTGGACAAACTAGCAGATGTTGAAGGCACCGTTGCTCAACTGGAATCAGCACTGAAGAGCGTGCTGAGCGAATAACAATCCGTTTAAATCCTTGTTCCCAAAGGGGGCAGCCTTATTTGTACAATCAGATAGCGCTGTCTCCTTTTTCGGGCTTTTATTTCATATACCTACCAGAGAATGTTCTGTTCTCTACGATTCATTATTCGCATCGCGAAATCTGGACTATAGTTTCTTCTAGTTTGTTTGAATTTGATTCGTGAGAAGCTAGGAGAAGTTATGTTTGCAGTGATCTTTGAAGTGTATCCAACTGCAGAGGGAAAAGAGGAGTATATGGAGATCGCCGCCAACCTTCGTACATTCCTCGAAGGCCGCGATGGCTTCATCTCCATTGAGCGCTTTCAGAGCCTGAATGAAGAAGGAAAGATCCTCAGCCTCTCCTTTTGGCGTGACGAAGAAGCGATAAGCGCGTGGCGCAATCTCTACGAACACCGCAGCGCACAGCAACAGGGAAAGCTGGAGCTGTTTAAAAACTACCGCATCCGTGTCGCCGAAGTGGTACGTGATTATTCCCTCACCTGCCGTCACGAAGCCCCTCGCGACTCTGTTGACGCCCTCGACTGATTGCCCGTTACCAGTTCAACTTTCGGCGTGAATACGTGTTCAACTATGTATTCACACCCTAGTTTCAAGTAGCGTTAATTTACTATCTTTTAGGACAGGCAGACCTGCAGGAGTAACAGATGACACCCACGCTGGCTTTTGATGTATACGGCACGCTGATTGATACCCACGGTGTTGTAGGCAAACTCACAGAGATACTGGGCAATGCCGATCAGGCGAAAGCTTTCTCTCAAACCTGGCGTGACAAGCAGCTGGAATACTCTTTCCGCCGCGGCTTGATGCAGAACTACACCACCTTCGCTGTCGTAACCCATGATGCCCTGAATTACACAGACAGCTTCTACAAAACCAATCTTAACGATACACAGAAAGATACCCTGCTGGCCGTCTATCGCACCCTACCCGCCTTTGGCGATGTTGAAAATGGCCTCACAGCGCTCAAAAACGCAGGATGCCGTATGTTCGCGTTTTCTAACGGCAGTCGTGATGCGGTCGAAACACTGCTCGATACGGCGGGAATTAGCCATTTCTTCGAGGGAGTGGTGAGTGTGGACGATATTAAGAGCTTTAAACCCAACCCAGGCACATACGCCCACTTCCTGCGCGAATCCGAAGCGAAGGCCAACGAAGCGTGGCTGATCTCCAGCAACCCGTTTGACGTAATCGGCTCCATCTCTGCCGGTATGCGCGCCGCGTGGGTGCAACGCTCGCCAGAAGCGATCTTCGATCCTTGGGGCATCGAACCCACCGCGATCGTAAGCACCCTTACCGAACTCGAAGAAAAAATCGTAGGTTAAGGCGTTGACCTTACTACGACCTTAAACCTTAAGGTGGCACTCATCACAGCAACACACTCCACCTGAGGTTCCAATGACCAACGTTTCTACACTCGACGACCAGACCTTTATCAGCCAGTTTGAAGCATGCACCCTCGATCCAGAGCACTTTGATCACCTAGGCCACCTCCGTCTGGGCTGGCTCTATGCCAGCCAGAATGCGTTACCTGAAGCGATCAGTAAGACCTGTGACGGTATTCGGCGTTATGCGGGTAGCCTCGGCGCACATGATAAGTTTCACTACACACTGACTGAGGCTTTTGTGCGGCTGATTGCACTTCGTGAGGCTGACAGCCCAGCCACCAGCGTTGATCAGTTTCTGGAGCAAAATGCAGATATCGTGGATAACGCGCTAGCACTGATCCACCAGCATTACAGTGAAGGGCTTTTGGAAACACATGAAGCAAAAAACCAATCTGTGGAACCCGATCGTTTGCCGTTATGATTTAAAAAAAGATTCGTTACATATTCTGTAGGGCAGGCTTTAGCCTGCCGGTAGCCTAAAGGCTACCATACACCGCACATCAACACCGGCAAACCTTATCAAGGGCTCAACAACACTCATGCACACCATCGGCCAACTGATGAAACGCTTCGGCCTGTCGCGTAGCACACTGATCTACTATGACGATATCGGCTTGCTGACGCCTTCGGCACGCAGCAACGCCAATTATCGGATGTACACCGATAAGGATCTTCAGCGTATGGAGCAGATCATCCTGTACAAGGAGGCAGGCCTGCCTTTGGAGGAGGTCGCGGCGTTACTCGATGAAAAGAGCACCGCACCTACCGAGCTGCTGGAACAACACCTGTCCAATCTAAACAGTCAGATCAGTCAGCTCCGCCAGCAACAGCAGAAAGTGGTTCAGCTGCTGGGTAAGGAATCCCAACTTCGCCATAGTCGCACCATGGATAAAGCGAAATGGGTGTCGATACTCGCAGCTACCGGCATGAGCGAACAGGATATGCAGCAGTGGCACGTAGAGTTCGAGCGCTGCCTGCCGGAAGCGCATCAGGATTTTTTGGAGTCTTTAGGCATAGAAAGCGGCGAGATCAGAACGATTCGCCGCTGTTCGCAAGAAGATTGGGTCAAGAGGAAGCACCATTAGTTTGAATCGTCAGAGTTACGAAACCCTATTAGCCTTCACGTCGCCAATCTCGCTTAGTGAATAACGAATGCAGCTTAACGAGGAGGATCAATCCTATCGGTCGTAGAGCTGTTCACTCGATACCAACCTGCAATCGAAAAACGATCCCGATATGCGGGCAATACTTCATGCGGAAACTCTTCACTGAGGAAAACAACCACGGTTCCCATCGCTGGTACCACCTTGATTCCTTCCTGGTCAGTATCACTGGTGTAAAGAACTAACTCTCCACCGTCATCAGCGGTCCAATCAGGATTCAGGTAAACCACCATCGTCAGTACCCGATTCGCCTCACCACGAAAGGCATCAACATGGCGCTTATAAAACGCGCCTGGTGAATAATGCGCAAAGTGACTTTCAAAGGAGAACAAACCCAAAATAAGCTTGCGGTTAATATACGTTTTAAGCCGCCCGGTCCAATCGAGCCACTGACGACCGGCAGCGGCATCTCCATTAATCCAACAAATACTGTCACGTCGAACAAAGCTGTTGCTCATATGCTCTTTGTCGCGCCCTATACCAGCCGCATTAAACTTCTCCTCATCCATCACCGCTAGATGGCTACTCAAAGAATGAACCAGACTGGGGGGTAAAGCACATGGATTAATGCTGTAACCTGTTTCACGGATATCAGAAGCGATTTTTGCAAAGAGCGTGCCATCACCAACGTCATCCGTCATACGGTGTATATGAGCTAATGCAGACATAATTTCATCCCACCCCGCTACCGAGGTTGATCTTCTTTTTAACGTGGGCGTGTACCCCACGCCCCAGGCTCGTTACATGACGCTCCAGGAAATCCACGCCCCACAAAAGCAACACCACGAGTAACGACAGCTTGATTGCCACCGCCAGATGGCCTGACGCGACCATCACCCCCAACGCTGCCAGAACCCAGATTGTCGCAGCCGATGTGACCCCAACGACGGCGCCATCTCGTGCAAGCATTACTCCAGCACCTAGAAAGCCGATACCCGTAATCACCTGCCCGACTACGCGTGAGGGATCCATTTGATTACTCGCGAGCAAATATGATGTCGCCAAGAACATGTATGTCCCCAGCGTGATCATTGAAGCCGTTCTAATACCCACAGGCTTGCCACGCAGCTGACGTTCCAACCCAATGACGCCGCCACAAAACAGAGCAGCACCGATTGATGGCCACTCAAAGGGCTCAATTTCTATAAAATGTTCGATCAAAATACACGCGCCTCAATCCCGATCTTCGCAACGTTTGCGAAGGGGATAGAAATGGTTTCCACGACTTTGAATACTCCAGGCTAGATGTTTCCCGATCATATCGATCAGACACCGAACACCCCGCGTGGTACGCGTTACAAAGGAAAAACAGAATGAAATACGTCAGTCCAAATAGGTTGGGGAAGATGCTTGGCACATCAAGAACTGACGGTTTGGGCACCCCAACGGATGAGGATTTAATGTTTAACTTTTATACCCAAATCTCAATCCGCACAAGCTTTTTTACACCACATATAAAAGTATTACGCTCATACAGAAAACAACCACTCGTGGCTTACCTTTCTCAATCGATTCACAGGGATTCAAAGAACGTTATGTGCTGTCTCGGTGACATAGATCCCAGATACGAAAGAACTGAAGATTTTTAGTGCATCCAGTCCGGTTACGCTTTACCAAACACGCGTATACCGGTGCTCTTTAGAGAGGCCAAAGTAAACAGCGGCGAGATCTAAATGATTCGCCGCTGTTCACAAGAGGATTGGGTACGGGACTAACCATCCCATGGAAAGTATCAGTTACGTAATGCCAGGTAAGCACCCGCACTTGCCATAATGGAACCCGCACTGCGGTTCAGGCGTTTCATGGCACGCTCAGAACGGAACCAACCGCGTGCTCTAGAGGCAAACACCGCGATCGCCATCAGGCCGATCATCAAGCCCACCAGCGTCAGTACAGATGCCAGCACGATGTCGGTAGTGCTCAGTACGGTCAGGTCCATAAAGGTTGGCAGGAACGCGATATAGAACAGGATCACTTTCGGGTTGGATGCCGAAATCAGAAAGCCCTGCACAAAACTTGCAGCCATACCAGATCGGGTTAACCGGCTGTCGCCCTGCTCAATGGAGACCGGTGCCGTCCACATCTTATATCCCAGGTACAGCAGATACGCCGCACCAACGATTCGAATCACCGTAAACAGCTCTGACCAGTGGGTCGCAATCGCCGCCAAACCCATACACGCTGCTATCAGGTACACGATATCGCTGATGGTCATACCCAGCGCCAGTAGCACGCAGCTATTCGCACCATTCATCAACGCTCGCGCCAGAATTGCGAACACACCCGGGCCGGGCGTAACGCCAAAAATCAAAACTGCGATGAAGAATGAGATTGCGCTTTCAATAGTCATGGTGCGAATGTCCGTTCGACGGCATAAACCTTGTGCCAAATGAGAAAGCCACATTATCTGTGACAATGTACTAACAGACCAGTGAAAACTATGCATCAGTGCCCGGCATTAGCCCTCTGAATAGAGGATTTAGGCATAAATACCGTACCGATGCCGAATTTTCGATTATAGTTTTTTTAAGCGTTGACCGTGCTTTGCACCTCGCATCAGTCCAGCAGTGGATCTGCGTATCAGGACACCCAACACAGGATGTTCATAACCTGTAATGTCCGGAACACCGAGTTAATGAAGTTCTTCGCCAGGAACAGTTGTTACTTATTACTGATTACAGTCACTTTCCTGTTTTCACACTCCACTCTTGCGTACGTCGACACCTCCAATCTCGCTCATCACTATTACAACGCGCCTACAATGCTTCAGCTCCCATCTGTAGAAGCAGTTCAGGCAGAGCAAACACCAATCAGCGAAGCC
>NZ_CAXRBQ010000179.1:0-59188 GCF_964228735.1 Pontibacterium sp.
GGATGTGGGAGCAGTGGTGGCAGCAGGTACAGGAAAGTGGGATAAAACCCTTGCTGGACTTTGCGCGGAAGTTAAAGCCGTATCTACACGGTATCGTGGCGTCAGCGATACATCCCCTCCACACCAGTCGATTGGAGGGGAAAAAAAACAATATCAAAGTAATCAAGCGTATGGCCTATGGTTATCGAGATACCGAGTACTTCTTCCTAAAGATAAAGGCGGCCTTCCCCGGTAATCGACGATGAACCTTTTTTTAGGGCAGCCTTCAGGCTGCCGGTAGGCTAAAGCCTACCCTACAGCGTATATTCCGGATCCCAATTTGTCGGTTAGCACGAACTCCACTCCCCTCTACGCCGCCGAGCATTTCGTAAATCAAACGCTTAAAAGCAAATTCTGTCTGAGGCCAAAGGCCGAGTTTATTTGCTTCGTTTTATTTGTGGGACGCACAGGGAACCGGGCTTTGCCCGGCAAGTAGTGAGGCTGCCGGGCGGGCCGCGCAGGCATTGATAAGGGGAGTTCAGAGACTCCCCTTATCTCGCCCTTGTGAGGGCGAAGAAGAACACTAAATCAATACTGCGTGACAGAGGTCGCGGTCGGCACACTAAAGGGCATAAAAGACCGCTGCTACAGGGCTAACAGTTAGCGCTTACTGCGCCAACACCCCCACCATATCCAATGACGTAATAATCCCCACCGGCTTTTTGTTTTCAACTACAAGCACCCGATGAATCTTATATTCCGTCATCAACTGCGCTACTTTTTTCACATCATCATGCGGGTCTACTGCTATGACTTTCCGGGTCATGATATCCGCCACCTTACAGGCACGAATCCGGTCGGCAAGCGCACTATCATCGTTATCTGCCCCAAAAATCAAACTGGTCAGCGTACCGTTGCTATGCCAGTAGTAGCTGGCCTCCCCTTCCTCACTCTTCAAATTGTTGGAGAACGTTTGGCCGATATCAGTACTGGTCACGATGCCCACCAGCGCACCGTCCTCCACCACAGGAGCTCCACTAATATTCTCGGTGGCGAGTGCCTTGTCCATCTCCACCAGAGACATTTCCGGTGAAACGACAAACAGGTCGTGGCTCATGATGTCTCGTGCTTGTTTGGTCATAACTGCGATCTCCAGGTTGCATCTGAAACCGTTAATACCCTTTTAATAACAAGCACGTCTTTGATAAATATCAAGTGCACATTTTCGGGCATTTCACAACAAATCGCCCCAAATTCACGCACAATCAGCAAGTTAGCTCACTCCTACGCAACAAGCTTAAACCCTGCATTTCGACTGATCAACAAACAACCAGGGGCAAAAATAGTGCACCTCGTCACACGCCTCATCCAGGAACGTGCATAAAATATTTTGGACAACACGGCACGCTTATACCTGCCTGTCATAAAAACCCAGTACTAAAGACTCCTGACGGATCGGCAAATAGCATGACGAATATCAACTAACGGTTGTTCTGCATCGGATAAATAAGACTGTAAGAAATCATATGCTGGCATCGCCAATGATTTTAGATTTTACTAATATAGCTTTCCTTGAAGTAGACTACTGAGCAACCTTTGAATGCTGCATGGCGCCTTAGCACATCTAAAACGCACAACGCTGTTATTGCTGACGATTACCTCCTGTGCAGCATGGGCAGATCTGGGCTCCGAGCCGATCAGCCCGATCAAAGCGCTCCCTTCAGATTCAGCGGAGAAGATCCAGCTGGGTGAGATACTGTTCCATGATGTACGGCTCTCCAGCGACAACAGCATCAGCTGCGCCAGCTGCCATAACCTGGCGAACGGCGGCGCCGATCAGCACCCCGTATCCTATGGTGTAAATAACGCTCCCGGCACTACCAACACCCCCACCGTCTTTAATACCCACTTCAACCTGGCCCAGTTTTGGGATGGTCGCGCGCAGACACTGAACGATCAGATAAACGGCCCCATCCATAATCCGGTTGAGATGAACAGCAACTGGGAACAGATCACCAACAAGCTCAACCGGGATACAGAGCTGCGCAAACGCTTCACCCAGACCTATAAGGGTGGCATCACCGGCGCTAATGTCCGCGATGCCCTTGCCGCATTTGAGCGCTCGCTGCTAACCGTCAACGCCCCTTTTGATCAGTGGCTGCGGGGGAAACGCGAAGCCCTGACCGAGCAGCAGGTGAAAGGCTACAGGCTGTTCAAGTCCTACGGCTGCGTAAGCTGCCACCAGGGTGCCAATGTCGGCGGCAATATGTACGCCCATTTTGGTGCGGTGGACGATATCCAAACCTACTTCCAGACCCGTGGTAATGGTGAATCGATTGCAGACCTAGGGCGATATAACGTGACCGGCGCGCCGGAAGATAAGCACCTGTTCAAAGTGCCCAGCTTACGGCTGGCGGTAAAAACAGCACCCTACTTTCACGACGGTTCGGTGGAGACCCTGCCGGATGCGATCCGCGTCATGGCCAAATACCAGCTGGGACGTGATATTCCCGATCCACACGTGGAAGCGATCGTCAGCTTTCTCCACTCACTAGTGGGCGAACACCCAAGGCTGCAGCCATGAACGGTATACGCCTCCAGACCATCTTGTTCCCGCTGCTGGCGATCTCGCTGGTGCTAAGCCTGTTTTTTATTGTGTATGACAGCGATGAGCGCCTGTACAAGGCGCGCGCTGATCTTTTGCTGGACCTGAAGGAGCTGGACAGCCTGCTGGACCGGGAGGTCTTGCTCATTACCTCCCTGCAGCAACAGAACTATGACCCGCTCTCCCGCGCGACCCGCCAGATGCGGGCGCTGAAAACCCGCCTGGCCGATGAAAATAGCAGCTTCTACGGCGCCACTACACCGGCAGTGGATGCAGAGATCGACCGTTATAACCAGGCGATCCGTGAGAAGCTGCAGCAGATCGAACGCATCAAAACCACCGCTGCCATCGTGCGCAACGGCCTGAACTACCTGCCGCAACTTGTGAATGACCTACGCCGGAGTAATCACAACACCAGCGATCAGGTGCAGCAGATCGCCAACCAGCTCTATCGCCACTACATCTTCCGCAGCAGCCTGGATGCCCAGGACATAACGCGCAGTATCAATGACCTGAGCAAGCAGGCAGAGATCAACCCTCAGCAGTTTTTCTACATTCAGAACCTGCGCCTGCACATCGACACCACATTACGTGCGCAACAGAAGCTGTCTGCCCTGCACGCGGCTTATCTGGCAATCCCATCCCGCCAGAGCTTTACCCAGCTGCACCAGGCGTACCGCCGCTACCTCAATAAAGAGATCCATCAAGGTGAATACTTCAGCATCCTGCTGATCGGTATCTGCACCCTGCTACTGGTTGGTCTCGGTTACCTGTTCCAGCGCCTGGAACGCTCACACAAAAGCGCTGAAAGAGCGCGTCTGCGCCTGCGTGACGGCGTCGACAGTCTCAATGAAGCCTTTGCCCTGTTTGATCAGGACGGCAAGCTGGTGCTGTTTAACGAAACCTTCCGCCGTTACTACCCATGGCTCAGAAACCAGCTGCAACCGGGTATCAGCCGCAGCCACCTGATGGCACTGATCGAGCCAGAAATACGCGAACGCATTGCTGTCTCCCCCGACGGGCGTTCCGATCGCCACAACCTGCAGATCTTAAAAGACGGTAACGCCTACCTGGGCAGCGAAACCCCAACCGCCGAAGGTGGTGAAGTATGGGTGCGGCTGGATGTCACCCACACACGCAACAACGAGCTGGAACTCCGCAAGCTGTCCCGCGCTCTGGAGCAGAGCCCGGTATCGGTGGTGATCACCGACACCAACGGCACCATCGAATACATCAACCCAACGGCGGAACAGATCTCCGGCTACAACAAAGCGGAAGTGATCGGCGCCAACCCACGTATCTTCCGCTCCGGCAAGCACAGCCGCAAAGACTACAGCCTGATGTGGAAAGCCCTGCATGCCGGTAAACGCTGGCAGGGGGTATTCCGCAACAAACGTAAAAGCGGCGAGCTCTACTGGGAGGCGGCCACAATCTCCTCCATCCGCAACGATGCGGGCATAATCACCCACTTTGTGGCAGTGAAAGACGACATCTCCGAACGCAAGCAGGCCGAAGATACCCTGCGTATGAACGCGGCAGTGTTCGAGACCACGACCGAAGGCATCCTGATCACCGACGCCCACAGCCGGATCATGTCGGTCAACCGGGCATTCACCCGCATAACCGGTTACAGCCAAGATGAGGTGAAGGGCTTCACGCCTCGTATGCTGCGCTCGGATCTGCACGACAAGAACTTCTACAACGAGATGTGGGACGCGCTGAACAGCAACAACAACTGGTCCGGAGAGATCTGGAACAAGCGCAAGGACGGCACCATCTATCCGCAGTGGCTGTCCCTCTCGGCGATCAGAAACTCTCAGGGCGAGATTCAGCAGTACGTGGCCGTATTCTCCGACATCACCCAGCGTAAAGAACACGAAGACAAGATCCGCCAGCAGGCCAACTTCGATGCCCTCACCGGCCTGCCGAACCGCAGTCTGTTGAAACGTAAACTTAAACAGACCCTGCGCAGAGCCAAAGAGCAGCAGCAACACTGCGCCCTGTTGTTTATCGACCTGGACCGCTTTAAAGCGGTGAACGACACCATGGGCCACGCGGTGGGTGACAAATTGCTACAGCAGGTAGCTGAGCGGCGGCAGATGGAGATACGCGACGAAGACACCATCGCCCGCTTCGGCGGTGACGAGTTTGTGGTGATCCTCTCCCATGTGGAGGAGGATAACCAGTTGGCATCCACCAGCCAGCGCATCATCGACTGCCTGCGCGCGCCGTTTAAGCTGCGTGAGCGCGAGCTGTATATCGGCGCCAGCATCGGCATCTCCCGTTTCCCGGATGACTGCAGCGACAGCGATACCATGCTACGTCACGCCGACATGGCGATGTACAAAGCCAAGGAACAGGGCCGTAACCAGTACCAGTTCTTCAACTCGGAACTGCGTGAGCAGGTGAAAAACCGTACCGAGCTGGAACAGGCGCTACGTCTGGCACTGCAAAACGAAGAGTTTGAGCTCTACTACCAACCGATCGTTAACAGCCACACCGGCAAGGTATATTCGGTGGAATCCCTGGTGCGCTGGCGCCACCCGGAACGGGGTATCGTCAGCCCGGGCGAGTTTATCCCGCTGGCAGAAGAAACCGGTCTGATCCAGGCCCTGGGCCTCTGGGTATTCGAGCGTGCCTGCCAACAACTGGTGCAGTGGCAGCAGCAGCAGGGCATCACAGATATTTCCGTGGCGATCAACATCTCCTCCAGCCAGCGCCACCTCGGTTTTAATGCTACCGTGGCCCGGTCCATCATCGACAAGACCGGCGTCAATCCGGCGCAGATCATTATCGAGATCACCGAGAGCATGTTCCTTGATGGCTCAGACGAGGCGGTCGACTGGCTTCAGGATCTGAAGTCCCTGGGGGTGCAGCTGGCCATCGACGACTTCGGTACCGGTTACTCCTCCCTGAGTTACCTGAAGCGCTTCCCGATCGACAAGCTGAAGATCGACCGTGCGTTTATCAAGGACCTGCCAGGTGATGAAGACGATGCGTCACTGGTAAAAGCGATTATCGCCATGGCCCACAGCCTGGGGCTTTCACTGGTTGCGGAGGGCGTGGAAAACCCGGACCAGCTCGATTATCTGCGCCACCTCAACTGCGACCTGATCCAGGGATACCTGTTCAGCCGACCGGTGCCAGCCGCGGACCTGCCAGAACAACTTTCACGACTGGAATCGATCGCACGCGAACAGAGCGAAGAGTACTTCGACTTCATTATCTAAGCCTCTTTCCCCATTTACGCCTCACCTGAATTCAGGGTGGGGATTACAAGTGCCCTATACTTTTTCTAAAGCGGTGTTCAAAACGCCGGATAGATGACCAAGCAGATCCGTAGTGAACACCAACCCTCACCTATCCTTATCGACAGGACAGCGTTATGAGCGGAAAACAGAAAAAGCAGAAATCCGAGGCGCCCGAAGCGTTAGAGCCGGAACAGATCCTCCAGGCTGCACTTGAGCTGGCGCAGGAACAGAACGACTGGTACGACCTCAGCATCGCTGAATTAGCGGAGCGGTGCGGCACCACGGTCAATGAGATACGCCATCACTACCCCGACACCAATGCAATTGCCGACGCCTGGTTCGAACGGGCATTGGAGTCGATGCTGGCGCTGGAAGCAGAGCAAGTGAACAAGTTACCGACCAAGGCACGCCTGGAGTACATCATCTGGCGCTGGTTTGAAGCGCTGGCACCCTATCACCATGTGACGGCACAGATGCTGGGCTCCAAGCTGCATACCCCGCATATCCACCACTGGGTACCGATGGCGTTTGACCTGTCACGCCTGGTACAGCTTTGGCGTGACAGTGCCGGACTGCACGCCAGCGGCCGGCGCAGACAGATCGAAGAGATCGTATTAACGGGGATTTTTCTGACCACCCTGCAGGCTTGGTGTCGTGATGACAGCGACGAACAGGCCAAGGCCCATGCCCAACTGCTGGAGCTGCTATCCAAAGCGGATAAGTCAGCTGGGTTCTGGTTTGCCAAGCAAGCAAAAGATTAGTGCAGATAAGGCTCAACCAGGCGGTTCACATCCACCTCCGCCTTCAGGCGCGCACACAACAGATAGGTGCCGCCAAATTTACGGTGCAGGAACAACAGATCGGTGGGTGGGAAATGCAGATAGCGCTGATGCAGGCGCAGCGATATGGCGTGCTCAGCTACCCGTTTTGACAGGTCCGAGTGGCCGAAGTCAAAGGGCCCCTGTTGCCGTAACGGCTCGGCCACCGCGTAGAGCATTTCACATAAGCCCTGCCGGTACGGCGCAGCTTCATCCGGTCGTAGGTACCCCAGCTCAACCGCCAGATCCTCGATCCCGGCAATATTGCCCTGCCGTGCGGCATTCACCAGACGGCGCAGGCTCGCGATAAATTCCGGTGTGTAACGCCGCGTGGCCCCAAAATCCAGCAGCCCGATGCGATCCTCCTCCGTCTGGTAGCGATAGTTGCCGAAGTGTGGATCGATTTGCACCAGTCCCCACTGAAACACCTCCCTCAACACCAGTGCCACCAGTCGAGTGGCGATCTGATTGCGGTGCCGGACGGGCGCATCTTCCAGCGTTTCGATCGGCACTCCGGAAACAAAGGACATGGTCAGCAGTTCGGGGGTGGTCCGTGAGATATCAACTTTGGGCAGCTCAAACCCGGTATCAGCGCCGATACATTGGCGGTAGGCCTCGATACTGGCCGCCTCGGCGTGGTAGTCCGCTTCCAGATGGAGTTGCTGTTTCGCCTCTGCCAGCAGGGGCTCGATGTCATAGTCCTGCGGGATCAGGCGCAGAAACCGGAACAGGGCCGAGACATTATCCACATCGCTGTCGATGCTTTTACGTACGCCCGGATACTGGATTTTCAGCGCCAGTTTGCGTCCGTCATAGGTCGCCGCTTCATGGACCTGACCGATGGATGCTGCCGCAATCGGCTGGTAGGTAAAATGCTCAAACTGAGCTTCCCAGCCACGCCCCCAGGCATTTTGCATCGCCAGCTCGACCTGCCCCCGCGGCATGGGAGTCGCACTTTCACGCAGGGCCGCTAGTACCTGGGTCAGTTCCGGCGGTAGGTAGTCACCCGCCTCCATCGATAACAGCTGGCCCACCTTCATGGCGGCACCACGCATCTCCGACAGGCGATTGGTCAGTTCTCTGGCGTTTTCCGGCGTCAGCAACAGCTCGTTCGCCTTCAGCGGTTTGCCGGCTACCAGATTGTTTGCGCCCTCTTTGAGCGCGCCTACTGCGAGGCCACCCACAATCCGCCCCATCTTAAGGAAACGGCTGGTCCGATCTGTAGGCAGGGGTTTCTCTTTGGCCACAACCGTATCTCACCTCCGATGCTTTGTGATGCGTGCGGGGAACGGTTATATACAGTTTAGTTGGGAAAGCAGCTCGCCGGACGTAAGGTGGAATTACTGCGAAGCTCAGAACAGGCGGTACTGGGGTGCGGTGAGGCGGTCGAAGTCTTCATTGATAAAGGTGAGGATGGTGTCCGCCACCGGCTGCACCTGCTTGTCGATATAGTGCTGGTAGTCGATCGGCGAACGCAGGAACTCCAGTGGCTCCGGTCCATTTACGGTGATCACATACTCCACGTAGGCCCCCGGACGAAACGGCGTGGGGATGCCTTTGTCCAGGTAATGCTGCTCGGCTTTTAACGCCGCCTGCACATGAGGCGGCCGGTTGCGGGTGTACTCTGCCAGCGGCTGACGAATACGTTTGCGGTACACCAACTGGTCATCCAGCTCGCCGGCACGCACGGCTGCTACGCGGCTCTTCAACAGATCCTGCCACGGCTGTTCACGGAAGATCCGCTCGTACAGCTCCTGCTGCAGCTCACGGGCCAGCTGGGTCCAGTCGGTGCGTACATTCTCCAGGCCCTTGAACACCACCTTGCTGTTTCCATCCGCCATCCGTTGCAGACCCGCGTAACGCTTCTTGGTGCCTTTTTCCGAATGGCGCATACGCGGCATCAGGAAGCGGGTGTAGTGGGTCTCGTACTCCAACTCGAGGAAGCTGGGCAGGTCAAAACGCTCTTTCAGCTCCTGCTGCCACCAGTTGTTCAGATAGTCCTGCAGCTCTTTACCCCGCGTATCGGCGTCCGCTTCCGGGTAGTCATCGCCCAGCCAGACAAATACCGAGTCGGTATCACCGTAGATTACCGTGTGACCAAACTGCTCCTCGATACAGGTTTTGGTGCGGGTGAGGATCTCGTGCCCCCGCAGGGTGATGGAGCTAGACAGGCGCTGATCGTAGAAACGGCAGACGTTGGAACCCAAGACGCCGTAGAAGGAGTTCATGATGATCTTGATCGCCTGGGAGAGCGGCTGATTCTTCTCACGCTTGGCCTGGTCACGCGCCTGCCACAGACCTTCGATCAGGCCCGGCAGGATACAGCTCTCCCGGTCGAAAATAGCATGGTTAAAGCCGGGTACCAGATGCGCTTCAATCGCACCTTCCTGTAACCCCTCGGCCATGCCCACAGGATCGATCTTGAAGGTACGGATGATGCTCGGATACAGACTCTTGAAGTCCAGAACCAGCACCTGTCGATAGAGCCCCGGCAACGAGTCCATCACGTAGCCACCCGGCGCATCCAGGCCCGACTGACCCGAGGCGTATTCCGGCGCCACATAACCCGCCCGGTGCATCAGCGGCAGGTACTGGTTATCAAAGGCGGCTGCCGAGCCACCGACCTTATCCAGCGGCAAACCGGTCAGACGGGCACGTTCCACCAGATAGTGCAGCAGTTGGGCTTTTTCGAAGATATCCCAGACCAGGCGGCAGTCTTCCAGGTTGTAGCGGGCCAGCGCTTCCTTGTCTTCGTGGTAGAGACGCTGGATCTCGTCACCACGCTGCTCCACATGGTCGATCAGCTTGCCACGATCCAAAAAGTGTCGGGATACATACTCCAGCGAGAAGCTATCAAACTGGAAGGTGGCACCTTTCATGGTATCGATACCATCCAGCACAATACGGCCTCCCAGACGGACGAACCATTTCCCCTGCCCGGATTGGTGCATCTGCATCGGATGTTTGTCACGCCCCAGCATCAGTGGCATTTTCAGGGCATCGGCACGCTGTTGCAGTACACGGAAGTCGAAGCCCACCACGTTCCAGCCGATAAAGATATCCGGGTCTTCCGCCTTCACCACCGTCACGAAGCGTTTCAGCAGCGCACGTTCATCCGGCAGAAACTCCAATCCCGGCTGATCCTGCCCCTCCCCGGTCATCAGCACCAGCTGCAGCCGGTCGCTGTATAAACCAATGGAGAGAATCTTGTCGGCACGCATGGTGGTTTCCAGGTCGATCGACAACACCCGGAATTCCGGTACGTAGGTGCCCGGCTTCAGCAGGGTTTGCCCGTCACGCTGATACACATCCACCGCCCCCTGGATAAAGCGCTCCATCAGGTAGCGGTCGGCATGGCGGATATCTTCTTCCAGCAACGGCACATTGGCGCGCTGGAGACGTTCTATCACCTGTCGCTGTATTTTCAGGTTTGTACTGTAGAGCGCACTCACGCCCAGCTGATTGAGGTCTTTCAGCTCGACCTTCTGAATACGCCAGCCGGAAATCTCTGCCAATACCTGCCGGGCAGTTTCAACCTGCTCGTCGTGGATAAAAAACACTGATTCCTGGGCCGGGATATCAACGGTAAAAGGGCCATCCGGGCCACACACCCAGTAGTGGAGACAGATGCCATCGGCCTGATCCTGTTGCTGACGGGTCAGCAGAAAGCCGGGACGGATAGGAGCAGATACAGCAGCGGAGTGGTTCATCGTCCACTCCGCGTACTCAGAGGATGTGAATCAGCCACGCACACAAACAACGTGATCAATGTCACCAAAGCGGTCAAAGCTGAGAATGTTGGATTTCGTATTGGCGCCAAATGCATAACCAAACATTCCGGTACGACTCCAGTAGTCGGTTTTTTTGTTGCTCAGCGCACCACGATACATCAGGCCGGTCAGCTCCAGGATATTCGGCAGGCGACCACCCTCCGCCTCGCAGTAGGCATAAGCACCCTGCCAGTTGTACTCGGTCTCACCCGCTTCGCGGTAGCTAAGCTCTGCACTGCTTTTGACCGCCAGCATGATAAAAATTGCCACGGCAACAATGCCCGCCACCGTCGTCATCAGTACTGCTTTCAACATTGCTTTGCTCCCTGCATTAACCGATTAACTGGCGAACGGTGCCACCACTTCCAGTCCTGGGAACGCTTCCTCTAATGCCGCTTGATCCTGCTTGCGGAACAGCAGTTTGAGGTTTGGCCCGGCATCCATGGTGAAGTACACCTGCAATCCGTCAGCACGCAGATCCCAGATCTTATGCATCGCGGCCACAGATTCTGGCTGCCAGTACAGCAGCGGCGGCCAGGATGCGATCATGGTGGCGTGCATCGACAGGGCGTTCTGCTCGGCAGTCTCACCCAGCAGCATGAAGTCCTGCTGCTCGATTGCCAGGTGCAGCTTCTCCAGGTCGGCTGCGGCCTGCAGCGGCCAGCTCTGGTAAAGGTGTGCACTTTCAACGGTGCGCTGCATGCCAGCACGGGAGTCCACTTTTTTCTCGCCGGTCGCCACTTTCACCAGACCGATACGCAGATCCGGCCATGGATAATCCAGCTGCACGGCGTGGCTGTCCATACCGTCATCACGGTGGCCCATCTGCCACTCGACAAACCCGGTGAAAATGGAGCGAGAGGCACTGCCGCTGCCCATACGGGCACAGGCGGAAAGCTGGGCGTCGGTCAGGTTGAGGTTGTAGAACTGGTTCAGAGCCAGCATCAGCGCAGCAAAACCGGAGGCGGAAGACGCCAGACCTGCTGCGGTTGGGATGTTGTTTTCGGTGCTTACCAGCACCGGCTGCTTCAGATCACCACGAAACAGGGAGACAAACTCCACCACCTTGCGGGCGAACTTACTGTCTCTCGCCTGTTCTACACCGTTCAGCACCACGCGGTCTTCGCCGGTCTCGGATTCGGTGATTACGGTTTTGGAACCCAGGTGTGCCAGTGAGACGGACAGGCTGGCATTGATCGGCAGGTTCAGCTCGCGATCACGCTTACCCCAATATTTACACAGGGCGATGTTACTTGGCGCAAACGCTTCGCCCCGTTCACCGGCTTGCACTGATTCCGGCAATAGTCCTTTAATCACGTCGATCTTACGCATAATTCACCTCAACCCCTTTGGCGGAAACAGCAACCGGAATCTCTTCATATGGCATCTCGAGTGTGGCATCACGCCCCAGCGCAATCACACAATCTCCCAATCCGGAGCCCGAGATTTTAACACCGTCGATCTGATCGGAACCGCGCAGGCGCCAGATCATATCAGCGATGGTTTTATCACATACACCCAGCGCGTCCATCAGACCCTGATAGATATCCATCAGTTTACCCAACTCGGCCCAGTCCTGTGCAGCGATGGCAGACTCTGCCGCCACCGTTGTCTGATGCATCAGCTTATACAGGTCAGTATAGATCTGCGGCTGGCTGGCACTGCGTGCTTCAACAATCTTCAGCACATCCGGCGTACGGGTCTTGTAGCCGGCGTAAAACAGACTGATCGGTGGAATGCCCGGCAGCGCTTCGATCTGACGTGGTTTCACCGTATAGGCGATCAGACCACCGTACACCGATGCCACCAGGTCAGTACCCGAACCACGTCCGTCCTGTACCTCATGCACCACCGCCAGCGCCTGATCAAACAGCTGCTCTTTGCCGGGCTGTTCGCCGGTTGCGAAGGTCATGATCGCCGCCACCACGGCAGCGGTAACTGCGGCAGAGGAGCCCAGTCCCACGGTGTGGGAAAACTCGGAGCGGATGGTCAGGCTAAAACCGGACGGCAGTTGGGGCTGGAAACGGCGGATCGCGGCCAGCACAAAGCTCAGACGGTCGTCATCGGCCAATTGATCCAGGGAGCTGTGATAGTTCGCCAGGGCCGAATCGATCACCACATCGCAATCATCACGGGGCTGCAGGGACACGTGCATGTATTTATCCACAGCACAGGCCAGTGCACGGTGTCCGAATAACACCGCGTGTTCACCCATCAGCATGATGCTGCCGGGCGCAGAAACCTTAATCTCAGATGCTACGTGCACCTTCACGATCCTCAGTTAAAGCTGAAATCTGATAGTTGTATTGATTGCACAGGGTGTGCAGGTCAGCAAGCGCCCCATCCGGCAGGTACACCAGAATCAATCCCCCCTGCTCACCACGGTTGGCGCCGGCACCACTGATCTTGGCCGCGCCCCCCAATTGCTCTACCCGACTGATGAAATCAGCCACCGGTGCAGGCACCACCCCGATCTGCTGCAACAGTTGATGGTTAGCGCGCAGCAAAGTGGTTAAGCGCTCAGGCTGATTCAGTGCTTCAGGAAAAGCCTGGGTAATATCGGCAAACTTCGACCAGATCGCACTCGATCCGTGCGTCTCGCGCACCGCGGCCACGCATTCTCCGGTGGAAACCACCGGACGACCGCTATTGATGCGGTACCAACCCGCTCCCAAGTGACACTCCAGGCGCGTCACTTCAGCGTTTTGCACCTGGATCAAACCGCCATGGGTGACCGCCGCTGCATCAATTGCACTGCCCCGCCCGTGCTGCAAACGTTCGCAATAACGGACCTGGGAAAAGCGCTCCTGCAGAGACAGGGGTTGTCCTGACAGCTGCTCTGCCAATACCAGCGTGGCGGCAATCGCCGCGGCAGACGAACCCATACCAGCACCGGTTGGTAAGGTGGATTCAGTGGTCAGGGTACCTGCTGGGAGGTTGTCGAAGTGGGACAAGGCATAAAGCAGCAAGGTCTGCGGCTCGTCCATGATTTTATCCACAGGCAGATGCCCTGCTTCAAAGTCACTGTAACGTTGGTTGAGATGCTGTTGCAGTTCAGGCAAACGCGCCAGCGGATAGACAAAAGGTTCACCTTCGCCGCTGTCGATCATGATGGAATGGGAGTTATCGGGAGAAAAGCGAGCCTGAATGGACTCGCTCACAGCCATCGCGATGGCAGGCGCCCCGTACACCACCGAGTGCTCGCCACTCAGGATGACCTTACCCGGGGCAATTGCGTTCATCAGCTCGCGACGTATTCCCGTTTGTGCTGGGTGAAACCGGCCAGACGGAAGTGGCCTTTGGTCACTTTTTCGATGGTCAGGTCGGAACCGTCCCGTGGATCCGGATGGCGGTACAACTCGAGGTATTTCTCGTAGGAAACTTCCTCACGCACATCCAGCATCGCCTTGTGTTCGGCATGGTGCAGGTACTTCTCGTAGCCTGCCACAACAGTACCGGAGAAGAACTCAGCTACACAGCCGGAGCCGTAGCTGAAGAAACCGATCTTCTTACCGGCGATGTTCTGCTTGCAGTTTTCCAGCAGCGACGTCAGGCCGATGTACATGGACGCCGTGTAGCTGTTACCGATGATACGGTTGTAGAGCAGCGTATCTTCGATCTGCCCTTCGATCTGTTCCGGTGTCAGGTCCGCCTTGTTCAGTTTGGCCAGGTGCTGATGCGCCTTCTGGGCCATACGGCTGAACGGCAGGTGGTAACAGAAGTGGCTGAAATCATCGAACGCCAGAGAGCTGACTTCGCGGAAGTTTTCCCAGGCTTTTTTCAGCGCACGCAGGTAAATCTTGGTGGAGTACTTGCCATCTACCAGTGCGGTGGCACGGTAGTTCGGACGCCAGAAGTCCATCACGTCTTCGGTGTGGTTACCCACTTCCGGATCGATCTCCAGTAGACGTGGATTGGCAGAGATAAGCATCGCCACAGCACCACATCCCTGGGTTGCTTCACCCGGAGTATCCAGGTCGTAACGGGCAACATCGGAGGCGATTACCAGAACCTTTTTCTCAGGCTGACGCGCAACTAAAGCACAGGCCATCTGGATGGCAGCAGTTGCGCTATAGCACGCCTGCTTCATCTCAACCACACGGCAGTTGCTGTTCATACCCAGCAGACGGTGTACATAAACACCCGCGGCTTTGGACTGGTCGATACCGGTCTCGGTGGCAAACATCAAAGTGCTGACAGCGTCGGTTCCTACGCGCTCGATCAGCGGCAGCGCAGCATTCGCAGCCATGGTGACGACATCTTCATCAGGCGCGGCCATACCCATCTTTTCCTGACCGATGCCTTCATAGTACTTATCCGGGTCGGTTTGCTGCACTTCTGCCAAGGTGCGCAAATCCAGATAGTAATTCGATGTATAGAAGCTAATTTCGTCAATACCGACAGACATAAAACGTCTCGATCCTCAACACTCTTCAAGAATCAGGGCCCGGTTCCGGAATAACGCAGGAACGTTCGGGACACCCAGCAGAAACATGGCGGTGGTAAATTCGCGGCGCATCCGTTCGATCTCCGCAATCACCGCATCTGCTGAATCCATAGCAGGTTTCAGCAACGGTGCTGCGATACCACACAAAGAGGCGCCGAGTATAACAGATTTCGCCATATCAATCCCATCTCTGAGACCACCGCTGGCAATAAAGGTCGCACGATCCTGAAATGGCTCGGCCAGTTGCAGCGCTTTGGGTGTTGGGATACCCCAATCCTGGAAGCGCAGCCCCAGATCGGAGCCGTCTTTACGACGATGATGCTCGATCCGGCTCCATGACGTACCGCCGGTTCCGGCCAGATCGAAGTGACGGATACCGGCCGACAAACCAAGCTCAATATCCGCCGGAGACAGGCCCGAGCCCACCTCTTTAAACAACACAGGTTTATCCAGCGCTTTCACCAGCGCCGCAATCTTCTGCTGCAGGCCCGCAAAGTTGGTATCCCCTTCCGGCTGCACCGCTTCCTGCAACGGGTTCAGGTGCAGGTACAGGCCATCGGCATCCAGGCAATCGATCGCCTCTTGTGCCTCTTTTGCACCCATACCATAGTTCAGCTGCACCGCACCGATATTACCGATCAACACGGTGGATGGCGCATGTTCGCGCAGCTCAAAGCTCTCCCGCGCTTCCGGCGAGCTGAACATCACCCGCTGGGAGCCGACAGCCATAGCCACACCGGTCGCTTCCGCAGCAATCGCCAGGTTACGGTTGATGGCGGTCACCAGTTCGTGATCACCGCCGGTCATGGAGGAGATCAGCAGCGGGAAGCTGAGTTCCTTATCCAGAAATCGGGTGGTTGTATCGATCTCATCCAGGTTTAGCTCCGGCAATGCACGGTGCATCAGATGGATACGATCGAAATAGCGGAAGTCGCGATCCGTCGCCGGATCGTGCTCAATCGCGCGAATATGTTCGATCTTGCGTTCGTTGGTTGGATCAGACATCAGCGTTCCAGTTTGATGTGAGCTTCCATCAGCTCACCCGGATTGGTCTGTGCCGCCAGCAGGGACAACTCGCCACAGAGCACAGTCGCACCACAGATGGCAGCCAGACGGCGGGAGTTTGCACCCGGCTCGCGATCCTCTTTACAACCCAGTGCACGCAGATTCTCTTCCACGAAGTCCAGGCCTTTACCATTACCTACGGTACCCATGATCAGGTTTGGCAGGGTGCAGGAGAAGTACAGGTCACCGTTACGTACTTCAGCGTGCACAATCCCCTGAGAGCCTTCGATGATGTTGGCCGCATCCTGTCCGGTGGCCAGGTAGAATGCCAGCAGCATGTTCGCGTAGTGCGCATTGGCACTGCGTAAACCACCGGCAATCATGGTACCGATCAGGTTTTTCTTGATGTTCAGATCAACCATCTTCTCCGGCGTGGTCTTCAGGCGACGCTCACAGATATCACGTGGAATGGTGATTTCACACACCACGTACTTACCACGACCGAGAATGCCGTTCACGGCAGTCGCTTTCTTGTCGGAGCAGTAGTTGCCGGAGATGGAGGAGTAACGCAGCTGCGGGTATTCATTCAGCAGCCACGGGATAATCTTGTCTGCAGCGTTGGTCACCATGTTGTGACCGGACGCATCACCGGTGGTGAATTCCAGACGCAGGTAGATCAGGTTTGCCACGATTTGACTGTTCATGTCGATCAGCTTGGCAAAACGGCTGGAGGTAGCCACCACTGCCTGCAGATCATCGCGGCGCGCCTTGATCGATTGCAGCGCCAGCATCGCTTCGGTGGCATCTTCCGCTTCCAGCAGGATAGAACGGGTCATGCGCTCGTCGATTACGGTTGTCTTGATACCGCCCTCTACCAGCGCTGATACACGCGCACCTCGACCTACGGATGGCCACAACGGTGTTTCGTAAGTCGCCAGCGGTACAGTCACCTTTTCGTCCAGTACCGGACCACTGATCTTCAATGGACCCACGTTACGCATAGGAACAGGAGCTTGCTGGATTTTATGTGCTTTCATGGTTTATCAACGTGTAGACTCGGGCAAAGAGATACCAGAAGGAGCGCCCGCTGGATAAAATTCTGGCTGGCGGCGATTTTAGCCACCTGACCGGTTGAATGCAATTGGCCCAACTGGTCATGGGGATTTAGATCAAAGAGTTAAGCGGGTTCGGAACCGGCCTGCCCCGATTTCTTTCAGCCCACTTCAGGCAGATGACGTTCGATCTCGGCACAGCGCTGGGCCAGCGACCGGAAACGCGTCTGCTGACGGGCGGACAACTCGCCAAAGCGGATATCCGCCAGCACCATATCACAACACAACAGGACCTCAGAATTATCGGTAAGCCGTCGTGCCAGCTCGATACCGGTCTGTACCAGGTTCAGCGCAATCCCCACATGGTTTGGCAACTGTCGGTGTGCTTCGCGGAACAGTTTGAAGGCACTGTTCAGCTCCCCTTTACGGAAACTGATCATCGCCTTCAGATTGGCCTTACCCCAGCTCAGGGTCACCATCACGTTGGCCAGGGCCTTTTTCTTTTCGCTGATCTCGTTGGCCAGGGGACTACCGTTAGACGCATCCACAATTGCATCCAGCCAGGCACACTGGACTTCGCTTTCCAGCTGCTGAAACATCGCCCAGGCATCACGCATACGCTGTTCTGACAGGTCTTCGACCTTGCCGATGCGGAAGACATCACTGCCACAAAGCTTGGCGGACAAGCCCACCTCTTCAAAACCCTGATGATCCAGCACCACATCTTCCAGCAGGCGGATCACCTCCCCTTCCAGCTCTTCAGTTTCGCCGGCCTTTTTCATCTTGTGCGCCAGCGCACGTGCCAAGCCAAAATAGGAGGACGGTTCCTGGAATACGGAGTTACGTCCGTAGCGGATTGCAGCCCGATAGGAATCAATGGCGATATTCCAGTCCTCGGCCTGTGCGGCCAGATCAGCCAACTCGCGCTGCAGCTGTGGTGAGGTAGGTTGCAGCATCACAGCCTTGCGCATCAGGGTGATCGCCTGCTGCAAAGCACCTTTGGCCCAATAAGCACGGCCTAACCAGGAGAACGCTTCCACACACAGGTGTTCGTTATCGACCACCCGGTTCAGCATTTTTAACGAGTCGTCATACCGTCCCAGATAATAGAAGGCAGAGCCCAAGCCTACCTCAGCCCAGGGCAGGTCCCTCCGCTCGATCAACGATTCAAACAGGTCCACCGCTTCTGCGTATTGAGCCAACTGCAGCAGAATGGTGCCCTTCAGACGACTTAGATAGAGGTGTAAGCCTGGGAACATCGAGGAGAGTCGATCGCATTGATCCAACGCTTCAGCCCAGCGCTCTTCATCCATCAACGAATCGACCGACTCGGTGACGTGTTTCACACGCATCACTTTGTCCAGGCGTGCGCGTACGCTCACCAGATCGTAAGGCTTGGAGATATAAGTATCGGGGGAGTTTTCGAGCGAGCCGAACAGCAAGTGCGAGCGTTCGGTGTCTACCACCAACACGAACAGATTGCGGCGGCTTAGTAGCTTTTCGGAATTAGCCTCCAGCAGCAGTTGCAGGCCGTTTTTCTCATCCCGCCCCAGATCGTAATTCACAAAGCAGAGATCGTAGACCTCCACCCGCATCAGACTGAGGGCCATGTTGACGGATGAGGCAACCTGAACGCGCTTCACGCCCAATTGCTCAAGAATTTGTCGCAACGCGCCAAGCTCGGAGAGCTTATTGTCGACGATCAGAACCGACTTTCCTGAGTAATTGATTTCCATAGGCTTTTGCACAACAAGATTGAGTCAAACGTAGCACAGATTTCCCACCACGGGCAAAGAGAACCAAACGCACGTATAAAAAAAGCCCTGCGCTGTTAACGCAGGGCTTTTCTATGACTCTAGGTCAGTGCTGATCAGTCTTCCAGCAGGTCACGACCTTTGCTGGCAGCGATACGCATACGCAGGGCGTTCAGCTTGATGAAGCCCGCTGCGTCTTTCTGATCGTAAGAACCTGCATCGTCTTCGAAAGTCGCAATGCTTTCGTCAAACAGGGAGTCTTCAGAACGACGGCCTACAACCTCTACGGAACCTTTGTACAATTTCACGCGAACGTCACCGTTTACGTCACGCTGGGAGTAGTCGATCGCCTGCTGAAGCATCTTACGCTCTTCAGACCACCAGAAACCGTTGTAGATCACTTTCGCGTAACGTGGCATCAGCTCGTCTTTCAGGTGCGCCGCTTCACGGTCCAGAGTGATAGACTCGATTGCACGGTGCGCCTTCAGCATGATGGTGCCCCCTGGAGTTTCGTAGCAACCGCGGGACTTCATGCCCACGAAACGGTTTTCTACGATGTCCAGACGACCTACACCGTTCGCGCCACCTACTTTGTTCAGGTATTCCAGAACAGTAGCCGGGCTCATACGCTTGCCGTCGATTGCAACGATGTCGCCTTTTTCGTAAGTCAGTTCCAGGTAAGTTGCTTCATCTGGAGCCTGCTCCGGAGATACGGACCAACGCCACATATCTTCTTCAGCTTCCGCCCAAGGATCTTCCAGGATGCCGCCTTCGTAAGAGATGTGCAGCAGGTTGGCGTCCATGGAGTACGGAGACTTCTTCTTGTTCTTCGCGAAGTCCACTTCGATGTTGTGGTCTTCACAGTACTGCATCAGTTTTTCACGGGAGTTCAGATCCCACTCACGCCATGGTGCAATTACGTGCACACCTGGCATCAGTGCGTATGCGCCCATTTCGAAACGAACCTGGTCGTTACCCTTACCGGTCGCACCGTGGGAGATTGCATCCGCACCAGTTTCCTGAGCGATCTCAACCAGACGCTTAGCGATCAGAGGACGGGCAATGGAAGTACCCAGCAGGTATTCGCCTTCGTAGATGGTGTTTGCACGGAACATTGGGAATACGAAATCACGTACAAACTCTTCGCGCAGATCTTCGATGTAGATCTCTTTCACGCCCAGCGCTTCCGCTTTAGCGCGTGCAGGTTCTACTTCTTCACCCTGACCCAGGTCGGCAGTAAAGGTTACTACCTCAGCGTTGTACTCATCCTGCAGCCAGCGGACGATTACGGAAGTGTCCAGTCCACCGGAATAGGCCAGAACAACCTTCTTAATTTCGGACATTCTCAAGCTCCAACTTGTGCAAACGTCGGCCGCTGAACGCGACCGGTTGTAAGAAACAGGGGCGGGATTATATCAGATAAGCATTACGTCTGGTAAGGCCAATTCCGTTCACCAGCACGGAAATATCAGCCCTATTCTTTTTCCAGACGAATTGTTACACGGCGGTTACGGGCACGGTTATCTTTCGTGGTGTTCGGCACCACCGGATAACGCTCACCGTGGTAACGGGTGGTGACCATATCGTCACTCAAACCGTTTTTCACGAAGTAGTCGGTCACCACTTCAGCACGCTTCTTGGACAGGTCTCGGTTGGCCAGTCGGCGACCGGCGGAGTCACTGTGACCATCCACGTACACCGACTGCACGCTATTGTCGTTCTTGATGTAGAGGATAATCAGATCCAGGCGTTCGCGGGTGGAATCGGACAACCGCCATTCACCCGGCGGGAACAATACTGCGGTACGTGCCACCTGACGGTAGTTCACCGGCAACAACTGGGCTACACATCCCACGTAATCGTTGTAGGCGTTGCGGAAGTTCACCGCAGACACCGAGACACGCAGGTATTCCGGGGTGCCGTACCAGGTTTCGGTGGTAAAGGTTGGCATCAACCCCTTGTGCAGGGCTGCCAGCATCGCCTTGGCATAGTCGGTTTTTACATCCAGCTTACCGCTCTTCACCGCTTTTACCGGGCCGATCGCTTTGGTCAGCAACCCCGGACGCCACGGCGGTGCTTCAGACACCAGCATTGCCCCTTTGGCAAAGTGCCCTTTCTCAGTGGGATCCAGCAGGAAGTGAACATTTTCACCGGCTTCATGCTCAAATACAGCACGGCCAAAGGAGGGAATTTCGTGGGACAGGCGGCATACAAAGATGGAGGACTCCAACTCCCAATTTGAGTCTTCAATCGTCGCTCGATAACTCACTGCATGAACAACGGTACTGATCAACCAGAGCAGCAGAATGGGAATCAGTCTTGTGAACACAGCAACACACCTGTCAAATTGAAACAAACCAACGGCTATCTTATCTGTTTCGGCCCTAACAACAACACCTTTAGGCTCCGGCAAAAGTATCCGGGACGTTCCCTGCAGGGCCGTACAGGCTTGTTCACAGCTTCCTTAGCTATCAAAAAGCAACGCTGGTAGAATGGCGAACAAACTATGAGCAATTTCAGAAAGTAAGGGAATCTCTTGAGCCGTCCAGATCCGTATAAACACCCTATGGCAAACCGCTTTCGCGGATTTCTCCCAGTTGTGGTTGACGTCGAAACTGCAGGTTTTAACGCCAAGACCGATGCACTGCTGGAGATCGCTGCCGCCACCCTCACGATGGATGACAACGGCTATCTGCTGGTCGACAAATACTACGAAGCCCACGTTGAGCCTTTCGAAGGCGCCAACCTGGAGAAAGCGGCACTGGATTTCACCGGCATCGATCCATTTGATCCGGACCGTGGCGCAGTAAGCGAACGCGAAGCGCTGGAGAGCATCTTCAAGCCGATCCGCAAGTCGATCAAATCCCACGACTGCAAACGCGCCATTCTGGTTGGCCACAACTCAGCCTTCGACCAGGGGTTTGTGAACGCCGCGGCAGAACGTACCGACGTGAAGCGCAACCCGTTCCACCCGTTTTCCAGCTTCGACACTGCAACGCTTTCCGGCCTTGCCTACGGTCAGACCGTACTGGCGAAAGCCTGCGAAGTGGCTGATATTGAATTTGACGGCAAACAGGCTCACTCCGCCCTGTACGATACCCTGAAAACCGCCGAACTGTTCTGTTCCATCGTCAACCGCTGGAAAGACCTGGGCGGCTGGGACATGGTACTGGCCGGCCAGGAAGAGTACGAAGACGAGTTTGGCTTCGGCGCCTAAGCCACCCAAACGTTTCCGACAGACACAAAAAACCCGCCATTCGGCGGGTTTTTTATTAGCTCGTTGAAGAGGTCTGACTTACAGGTTGTCAGCTTCTTCAGTCAGGTAAGCTGCAACACCTTCTGGGGAAGCAACCATACCTTTGTCACCCTGGTTCCAACCAGCTGGACACACTTCGCCGTGCTCCTGGTGGAATGCCAGCGCGTCAACCATACGCAGCATTTCGTCAACGTTACGGCCCAGTGGCAGATCGTTAACAACCTGGTGACGTACCAGACCGTCTTCGTCGATCAGGAAAGAACCACGGAAAGCAACGCCGCCTTCAGATTCAACGTCGTACGCCTGGCAGATTGCGTGAGTCATGTCCGCTACCAGAGTGTACTTAACAGGACCGATACCACCTTCGTTTACCGGAGTGTTACGCCAAGCGTTGTGGGAGAAGTGAGAGTCGATGGAAACACCGATCACTTCAACGTTACGCTTCTGGAACTCTTCGATGCGGTGGTCAAAAGCCAGCAGCTCAGAAGGACAAACAAAAGTGAAATCCAGCGGGTAGAAGAATACTACTGCTTTCTTGCCTTTAACTGCTTCAGACAGCGTGTAAGCATCTACGATTTCACCGTTAGCCAGTACTGCTGGAGCTGTAAAATCTGGTGCCTGTTTACCTACGAGTACGCCCATTGTTTGTCTCCGTATGTGGGTATAGTTCGTTTGAGTTTCCATAATAAAAGAGAGCCCTGCAGTCGCAAGCCTCTCTTTTATAAATTTTTATTACTCGGCGCTTGCTTCATCAGATGCGGAAGCTTCCTTGATCAGCTCCTGCAGCTCGCCGGATGCAGCCATTTCGCAGATGATATCGCAGCCGCCAATCAGCTCACCTTTAATCCACAGCTGTGGGAAGGTCGGCCAGTTTGCGTACTTAGGCAGTTCTGCACGGATTTCCGGGTTTTCCAGAATGTTCACAAATGCAAAACGCTCACCACAACCCATCACCGCTTCAGACGCGCGGGAGGAGAAACCACACTGAGGGAAACGTGGTGTGCCTTTCATGTACAGCAGGATGTCGTTGTTTTCAATCTGCTCTTTAATGGTATCAATAACGCTCATTCATACACCTATCTGCTTTCACTTTGAAGACACCGTGTGTCTGTCTTCACGTGCAGAAATCTTAACACATATCCGACCATATCACTCTGTTAATGTATATTTAGAAAATTCAATCAGGGCGATAGCAGAAACTTATCAGCATCCATTAATCGATTTTTATTATCTCTGACGCGTTCAATCATGAGAGGTTGATTAAGGGATAGACACCACATAGAATCGGCTTTTTAGTGGCAGCTGTTAGCTGCCTTTTTGCGTTGTATGGAGAGGATTATGGCACTAGAGCCAGTAATGAAGACCTACAACCGGCTTTCAGTTGCTTTTGAACGCGGTGAAGGCGCGTGGTTGTACGACACGGATGGAAACAAGTATCTGGACGCTCTGAGCGGCATCGCTGTTACCGGTCTGGGTCACGCACACCCAGCTGTAACTCACGCTATCAGCGAGCAGGCAGCCCGCCTGATGCACACTTCCAACCTCTACTCTATTCCCCTGCAGGAGCAGTTGGCTGAACGCCTGACTCGCATCTCAGGTATGGACAACGTATTTTTTGGCAACTCCGGCGCTGAAGCGAACGAAGCTGCCATCAAGATCGCGCGACGATACGGCCACGAAAAAGGCATCGATCTGCCTACCATCATCGTGATGGAAAACTCTTTCCACGGCCGTACCATGGCAACCCTGAGTGCTACCGGCAACCGTTCCGCCCAGGCTGGCTTCGAGCCGCTGGTTGCGGGTTTTGTCCGTGCACCTTACAACGATGTAGATGCGATTCGCACCATCGCGGCTAACAACCCTAATGTAGTAGCTATTCTGGTTGAGCCGATTCAGGGGGAATCCGGTGTAATGATCCCAGCGGATGATTACCTGCCTCAGTTGCGCGACATCTGTGATGAACATGACTGGTTGCTGATGCTGGACGAAGTTCAGACCGGCAACGGCCGCACAGGTACTTACTTTGCTTACCAGCAGAGCGGTATCGTGCCTGACGTAGTTACCACTGCAAAAGGTTTGGGTAATGGCATGCCGATCGGCGCCTGCCTGGCAAGCGGCAACGCAGCGAAAGTATTTGTACCTGGCAATCACGGTTCCACCTTTGGTGGTAACCCGCTGGCATCCGCCGCAGCCCTGGCCGTTGTAGACACCATCTGCAACGAAGGTCTGGCTGAGCGTGCTAAAGAGCTGGGTGAGCGCATTGTCAACGGCTTCCGCGATCAACTGAGCGGTGCCGAATACGTTAAAGAAGTACGTGGTCGTGGTCTGATGATCGCCATCGAACTGACCGAAGCCGGTACCGAACTGGCCGTACTTGCCAAAGTAAAAGGTGTTCTACTGAACGTGACTGGCGGTGGCAAGATTGTCCGAATGCTGCCTCCACTGATCATGTCCGATACTGAAGCGGACCTGCTGGTTAACACCATTTCCAAACTGATCAAGATCTACTCTGCTGACGATCGTGCCAAGCCGCGTGTATAACACGCGGCTACGTCTGACGTAGCGAGAAAATCACCATGACTACAAGACATTTTTTGACTCTGCGGGACCTGTCTCCTGCGGAGCTTAGCTCTGTTGTTGATAGAGCAACCGAACTGAAAAACATTCTTCGCAGCGGCGAAGTGTACGAACCACTGAAAAACCGCGTGATGTCGATGATTTTTGAAAAATCATCCACCCGTACCCGTGTGTCTTTCGAAGCCGGCATGGCACAGTTTGGCGGTCACGCCATGTTCCTGTCGCCACGCGATACCCAGCTGGGTCGCGGCGAGCCGATCTCCGACAGCGCACGTGTGATCTCCAGCATGGTTGATGTGGTTATGATCCGTACCCACGGTCACGAGATCGTGGAAGAGTTTGCAGCAAACTCCTCTGTACCGGTGATCAATGCACTGACCAACGAGTACCACCCGTGCCAGCTGCTGGCCGACATGCAGACCTACCGCGAACACCGCGGCAGCATCAAGGGCAAGACTGTGACCTGGGTGGGTGACGGCAACAACATGTGCAACTCCTACATCAACGCTGCACGCCAGTTCGACTTCCACCTGAACATCGCCTGCCCGGAAGGGTTTGAGCCGATGCAGGAACTGCTGGAAGAGAACAAAGACCGCATCAGCATTTTCCGCACCCCGGCCGAAGCGATCAAGGACAGCCATCTGGTTGTGACCGACGTTTGGGCATCCATGGGTCAGGAAGAGGAGCAGAAAGAGCGCGAGATCGCCTTTGCTGGCTACCAGGTAACCCCGGAACTGATGGACCTGGCCGACAAAGAAGCAGTCTTCATGCACTGCCTGCCTGCACACCGTGGCGAAGAAGTGAGTGCCGAGATGATGGACGATCCACGTTCCGTTGTTTTCGACGAAGCGGAAAACCGCCTGCACGCGCAGAAAGCCCTGCTTGAGTTCCTGATGGTTGGCCTGCCAAGCAACGATTAAGACTCATACCTGACCGGTCGAACCGGATTATCTGCTAATCCGGTTCGATTCACCTCTTTCCCTTCAGAGCAACTATACTTCGACATACATCTGTCACAGGGGAGCGCACAATGATCGAACTTCGTCATCTGAAAACTTTGTCTGCTCTGCGGGATGCGGGGAGTCTGGTTGAGGCGGCCGAGCGAGTTCATTTGACCCAATCTGCGCTCTCACACCAGATCAAAGACCTCGAAGACCGCTTGGACTGCTCACTGTTTATCCGCAAAACCAAGCCGATCTGCTTTACCAGTGCAGGCCAGCGTCTGCTATCTCTGGCGGATGAAATGCTGCCAATGATCCGCAGTGCCGAGCGTGATATCGCCCGCCTGGCCGGTGGCGAAGCGGGTCGTCTGAATCTTTGTATCGAATGTCACAGCTGCTTTGACTGGTTGATGCCAACCATCGACCACTTCCGCCAGCACTGGCCGGAGGTCGAACTGGACCTGTCCAGCGGCTTCAGCTTCCACCCACTGCCCGCACTGGCTCGTGGTGACCTGGACTTGGTGATTACCTCCGACCCGGAGCCCCGCAATGGCATCGCGTACGTTCCGCTGTTTACCTATGAGTCGGTTCTGGCGATCAGCAAGCAACACCGCCTGATGGCACGCCGCTTTGTACAGCCAAGCGATCTTGAGCAGGAAGTCCTGATCACCTACCCGGTCGAGAAAGAGAAGCTGGATGTGTTCAACTACTTCCTGGACCCGGCTGACATCGAACCGGCCAATATCCGTACAGCTGAACTAACTGTGATGATGATGCAGCTGGTTGCCAGCGGGCGTGGCGTCGCCGCCCTGCCAAACTGGGCACTGCATGAATATGTACAGCGGGATTACATCGCCGTGCGATCACTCGGCGAGAAAGGGGTATGGTGCACACTCTATGCCGCGATCCGCGAAGACCAGAAGAACGCTGACTTTATGGTGGACTTCCTCAGCACTGCCAAGGAAGTCTCCTTCCGTAATCTGTCAGGTATCAAATCCGCCTGACGATTAACACCCCATGCAGAAGGACAGGGATGTTCTTTCACTTTTGCCACCCGATCCATCCGGATCAAGCTACAATTAGCCTTCCCAGTTTTCGATCACTTCTTTCGCAGCACGAAACGCTTCCTGCGCAGCTGGCGCACCGCAATACACGATAGAGTGCAACAGTACTTCCTGGATCTCTTCCGGCGTACAGCCGTTACGCAGCGCGCCACGCACATGGCCTTTCAGTTCCGTCGGTGCTTTCAGCGCCGCCAGCATCGCAATGGTTACCAGGCTGCGTGTTGAACGCGGCAGACCCTCGCGCTGCCAGGTGGAACCCCAGGCATTTTCGTTTATCCAATCCTGTACCGGTGCCGTAAATTCGGTGGTGTTGTCGATAGCGCGCTGTACAAACTCTTCACCCATCACCTCGGTGCGTACAGCTAACCCTTTTTCACGATCTTCAATTGACATGTCATATCCTCCAAAAAATATGCGGTTACCCTAACGCAAAACAACAAACAGGAAAATCACACTCTTGTTTATCCGGCGCGATGCCTTACACTGTCGCCCTTAACTCAGGAAATACTCAGGATAAGAAATGCAAAACTGGACCCCGAATAGCTGGCGGAACCTTCCGATTGTCCAGCAGCCGGAATATCCGGATCAGGCCGCACTTAAGCAGGTAGAAGAGACGCTCAGCACAATGCCTCCACTGGTATTTGCAGGTGAGATCCGTAACCTGCAGTCTCACCTCGCTGAAGTTGCGAACGGTAACGCCTTTTTAGTGCAGGGCGGCGACTGTGCGGAGAGTTTTGCTGAGTTTAACGCTAACAAGATTCGCGATACCTTCCAGGTACTGCTGCAGATGGCGGTTGTACTGACCTTCGCGGGCAGCTGTCCGGTGGTGAAGATCGGTCGTATGGCGGGTCAGTTCGCTAAGCCGCGTTCCGCTGCGACTGAAACCAGCGGCGGTATCGAGCTGCCAAGCTACCGTGGCGATATCGTTAACGGCATCGATTTCACAGCTGAATCCCGTGTGGCTGACCCAGAGCGCCTGTTGCAGGCGTACCACCAGTCCGCTTCCACCCTGAACCTGCTGCGCGCATTCGCTCAGGGTGGTTTTGCCGACCTGCATCAGGTTCACCGCTGGAACCAGGGTTTCGTAGACAAGAGCCCACTGGGTGAGAAATACCAGCACCTGGCAACCCAGATCGATCAGGCACTGGCCTTCATGGAAGCCTGCGGCCTGACCTCTGAAACCACACCACAGATCCACGAAACCAGCCTGTACACCTCCCACGAGGCGCTGCTGCTGGGTTACGAGGAAGCACTGACCCGTAAAGACAGCATCACTGGTCAGTGGTACGACTGCTCCGCCCACATGCTGTGGATCGGCGACCGTACCCGTCAGCCGGATCACGCCCACGTTGAGTTCCTGAAGGGTATTCAGAACCCGATCGGCGTAAAGGTAGGCCCAACCACCTCCACCGATGACCTGATCCGCCTGATGGACATCCTGAACCCGGACAACATTCCAGGCCGTCTGACGCTGATCGCCCGCATGGGTGCCGACAACATCGAAGACATGCTGCCACCACTGGTACGCACTGTGAAATCCGAAGGCCGCAACGTGGTCTGGAGTTCCGATCCGATGCACGGCAACACCATCAAGGCCTCTTCCGGCTACAAAACCCGCAGCGTGAACGCGATCCTGAAAGAGATGAAAGGTTTCTTCCAGGTACACCGTGCTGAAGGTACGTATGCAGGTGGTGTGCACTTCGAGATGACCGGCCAGAACGTGACCGAGTGTATCGGTGGCGCTTACCAGATCACCGAAGAGGGCCTGGCGGATCGCTACGACACCTTCTGTGACCCTCGCTTGAACGGCGAGCAGGCACTGGAACTGGCGTTCCTGATTGCGGATACCCTGAAGGAAGCACGCGGTAAATGAGCGACCGCACAGCCCGCGTCAGCACCCTGCTGATCGCAATCCATGAAGAGATGCACAAGCAGCAGCTGTGGGGTGAGCAATCGCCCTCAGCTGAAGCACTCGCCAGCACACAGCCTTTCTGTGTGGATACACTGCTGTTCTCGGAGTGGATTCAGTGGCTGATGATCCCACGCTTGCAGATGATGATCGCGCAGCAGATGCCACTGCCACAGAACAGCAATATGCATGCGATGGCCGAGGAAGCATTCAAAACACTGGATGCTGATACCGCGCAGCTGGAATCACTGATCCAGCACCTAGACGACGCCCTCAACGTACGTCATTGATATCGTACTAAGAAGGCATAAAAAAACGGGCTCGACCGCAAGGTCAGAGCCCGTTTTTATTGGGTCAGTTATCTGATCAGATCAGACCTTTCAGCACAATGTCGTTGTAACTCACAACACCCATTACCTGACCGTTATCGATTACCGGTGCACGCGCCAGACCAAAGTTATCAAACAGACGTGCACAGTAGCGTACGTCCATGCGGGACTCTACAGACACCACCGGCTTGGACATCACTTCGTATACATTGACACGCTCTGGAGAGCGATCTTTCGCTACCACCTGCTTGGCAATGTCTGACAACAACAGGATACCGTACTCGTCGTCTTCGTGGCGTTTGTTGATCAGCAGAGCGCTCACCTGTTTCTGTCTATACAGCTCCAGTGCATCCTTGATCGTTACCAGGCCATCGACCATCGCAAAGTCCTGGGTCATCACGTCTTTTACTCGAACAACAACTTTTTCGCTGCTCATATCTCTTCCTCTACCACATTGGACAGGGTCTGAATCTGATGGGCTACACCCACCGCATCTTCAACATCCAGCTGAATCGCAATTCCTCGGCCCGGCGCTTCGTCAAAACCCGCTACTTCACCGATCGTTTCCAGAATCTTGCGACTAAGGTGTTCTTCAGTAATAAATAGCAGGACATCACGCTGGGTTTCCAGGGTCAGGCCAAAGAACGTTTTGGTTTTGGTAACACCCTCACCACGTGCGTTGTTGATAACGGTTGCACCGGTTGCACCTGCTTCTCGCGCAGCCTTCATAACCAGTTCTGTTTTGGTATCTTCGACAAATACCACTAACAGTTTGAAATGCACGGCAAATTCTCCGTTTTTACGTCGCTAAATAATGGTCAGGCATCCGCGGTTTCACGGACTTTTGCGTCGCGCTTCGCCAACCATTCTGTCATCTGTGCATAGCCCATCACCGTAATCATCGGGAACAGACTTGCAAAAGCAATCAGGCCAAAGCCGTCAATCAGGGCACTACGCCCCGGTACGGTTTCAGCCAGCCCCAGGCCCAGTGCCGCCACCAGCGGTACCGTTACCGTGGAGGTGGTCACACCACCTGAATCGTACGCCAGCGGCACAATCATCTTCGGCGCCCACACGGTCTGAATCACCACCACGATGTAACCGGCGATGATGAACCAGTGGATCGGATAACCGGTCACGATGCGCCAGGTACCCAGTGAGATCCCCACGGCAACCCCCAGCGCTACTGCGATACGCAGGCCCCAGACACCAATCGCACCACCGGACACTTCATTGGCCTTGATCGCCACCGCGATCAGTGACGGCTCGGCAATCGTGGTACTGGCGCCGATCATAAATGCGAACAGGAACACCCAGTAGTAATCCGTCCAGTGCAGGGCACCCGGTACACCGTCACTCCACTGACTGATGAACTCGGGGTTCGTCAGCTGTTCGGCCATCAAGCGACCAATCGGGAACAGGGCTTTATCCAGCCCCAGCAGGAATAACGCCAGGCCGACAATCACATACGCAAAGCCGATCACAACACGCTTCACATTCGGGATTGGGCGGCGAATCACAAACAACTGGAAACCAAAGATGATCGCCGCAATCGGGATCACATCCTTGATGGTGGCCAGGGTAATGTCGATCAATTGCATGATGAATTCCATCAGATCACCATCCCGTAAGCCATGACAAAGATCATAGGAGTCAGTGAGGCGAAGGCGATCAGACCGAAGCCATCGATCATCGGATTACGTCCTTCAATCGACGAAGCCAATCCCACACCCAGCGCGGTCACCAGCGGCACTGTAATGGTTGAAGTGGTTACACCACCGGAGTCATACGCGATGCCGATAATCTCGCGCGGTGCAAACATGGTCATAATCACCACCATGATATAACCCGCAATGATCATGTACTGGATCGACCAGCCCTTAAGAATACGCAATACACCCAACACAATGGCCAGGCCTACGGAAAAGGCTACGGTGAAACGCAGGCCGTTGGCATAGCTTCCCCGGGCCTCGGCTGAATCAATGATCATGCCCCCGGTTGCAGCCACCTTGGCCGCCTCATCCGCCACAGCAATCAAGGCGGGTTCCGCCACCGTGGTCCCGAACCCCAAGCAGAAGGCAAAGACCAACAGCCAGATGACACTGCCCTTTCGGGCGAAGGCATGAGCCATCGTTTCCCCGATAGGAAACAGCCCCATCTCCAGGCCATAGATGAAAAACGTCAGTCCGGCGACGACGCACAGCAAGCCAACAACGAGTCCGACAAAGTCGGGCACGCCCTGCTGTAAAACAAAGATCTGGAAAAATCCGATGACAAGAATGATTGGTGCTAAGTCACGCAGACTGCCAATCATCGAGCGTCCTAATGCAAGAAGAGCGCTGTTCAAGAGCCCTGTATCTCCCTAAGTGAAAATAACCTTTAAAATGCTAAGGTTAGGGTATCCGCTTTAAACTTTTGTTGCAAAAGACGCATACGATAAAAGTACTAAAACATGACTTGATCCCAATCAAGCAGAACAACACCGATCACATCGCCCGTATCCGGCCAAGGTAGCGCTGTTGATTGTGCCTGAGCACTGGTAAAATCGGCCCCGTTTCAGAAATCTTTATCGAGATCGATCATGTCCCAAATCCCATCCCTTGTTGAGTTTTTGCGCCAATCCGAGACCCAGTTGCGTATCTTTGATATGGGCCGCCGTGTCAGCAAACTGTCTGCTGAAACATTCAACAAAGTGGAACAGGCACAGGTACCATATCCATCGCCGTTTATGCACCACGCATGGATTGCGCTGTTGATGTGGAACCCGAAGTTGAAGGACCAGAACGTGGTGTGGTTCCTGAAGTTGCCGCTGGATGAACAGGGTTACCTGGTACAGGCAGCACGTGATGATTTCATGAACCGCCTGATGCAGAACATCAGCAACGTACTTTCCGGTGATCCGGACAGCGCCAAGAAAGACGCCCTGCAGGACAACCCGTTCTCCTTCAAGCCGGAACAGGAGAAGATGGCGATCTTCCACGCTCATGCGACTCTGGCGATTGGCCAGCCTGCCTCCCAGTACTACGAATACGCACAGCAGTACTTTGACGGTCAGTTGGGCTACGACCAGTGGCAGGCACTGGGTTATCAGGGCATTGCGGACCTGGTGGTGCGTCATGACAAGGGCCGCAACAGCGAGATCCTCACCAAGGCGATCCCACAGCTGCCGGACGAAGTCTACGAAGTGCTCTGCACTTGCCTTGAGAACATCACCCCGGATCACAAGCTGTTTGCCGCGCTGAGTGCACGCATGCAGACCAGCCTGCAGTCCGACGGTACAACGGCCAACCATGTGGCGGCACAGATTCGTGCAATCTCAAATGGCCACAACGAAGAAGCCAAGCGTGACCTGGTGCTGGCGGTACTGAATACCGAACACGCGCTGGAAGCGGAAGTGCTGGCAGCCATCGCAACCCGCTGCAACGTCAGTCTGCGTTTCCCTGAAGTACTGAAGCCGTACCTGGAAGCGCTGGCCGCGGGCAAATCCGGTCAGGTGGGTTTCTCCCGTATTCTGGCGGATCTGATGTTTATGCCGGACCTGCGTGCACTGATCCTGCATGTGTTCCGCAGCCCGGATCGCAGCGAGAAACTGTCCGAAGCGATCGGCCAGATGTTTGGCAATAACCTCGATTAATCTGACCAACAGACACTAAAAAGGCGGTATCAATCGATACCGCCTTTTTTATTTTTGCCACCTACGACCTGATTATTCGTAGTTATACACAAACTTGATCAGGCGTGAGAACGAGGTGTTGCCAACAAACACTTCAGACCATTTGTGCGCGTTAAATTCAGATTCCGGCTGGTGTTTGCGGAACAGGATGATCAGGCGCTTGATTAGGTTCTTCTCCATATCCTCATGGCTGACGATACTGTGCAGGATCTGCGGGTTGTAGCTATCCTCGGTACGCTCAGCCAAATAGCTCTGCGAGCGGTACAAGGTATAGATGATCTTGTATACCGCAGTCTGCTCACCGTTACTGAGGCCAAGCTCGTCGGTCACCTGCTGGGAGAGCTCCTTCAGCGGCACCCCTTCAGGATTCTCGGCTAGGATCTCATCAGCTTTGTGGTAGATCTGTAGGCGTTGGTCGTGACTTGGCAGGTCTGCCTTGAGCTTAAAGACGCTTTTCACGAAATCCATGTATTCCTGCAACAAGCCAGTTGGACGCTGCTCCTGTGATTCCGCTCGCTCAACTACCGCTCCAGGTACGATGGAGACGATTACATCACCGCCCTGTGGTTCGGTAGAGATGATTCCCTTCCCTTCCAGCATTTCGCAGAAACCACGGAAGGAGCCGTACGGGTAGTTCTTGAAGTCCAGATCGGCACGCGCCTTCATCTCCGGTACCAAAGTAGCGCCCAACGGTTTGCGGTCTTCGCTTTCCAGATATTCAACCGTTTCCAGCAACAGATCGACCACGTCCTGTTCGCTGTTGAGCGTACGCCTCTTGATACGTGGCTTATGGGAGCCCAGCTCATCATGGTAGTAGAAGATATCGCAGGCACTGCGGTACAACTCACCCACGGAGTCGCTGGTACTACCGATGCCGATCACGGTTTTACCGATCTCCTTCAGCTTGGCAAACAGCGGCATGAAGTCACGATCATTGGCGATCACCGCAAAACAGTTGATGTCCGGGTAGGTATACGCGATGGACAACGCCTCGATCGCCAGACGGATATCGGCGGTGTTTTTGTAGTTGTTGTAGTGGGGAATGTCCTCGTGCTGCACCAGGTTCGCCTGCAGCATCTGACGCAGTTCCTGTTTCTTATCTGCAGCCATCGGCAGCTTGACGATATCACCGAAGGAACGGCGGATGCTCACGCGGCCGTGCTCTTCCAGTTTTTTGATCTCCCCCTTAATGTCCATGGCCAAGCCGTCATCAAGGCAGAAACCTACAAAGTTATCCAGGTCGATAAATAGTGCTATACGTTCGTTTTGTTCCATTTATTCAGTCCCTAGTGATGAAGGAACCGCAGCCAAAGCCGGGGGATATAAACGGCTTCATTACGGACTCCTTGGAAACACGCTGACAGCTCCAAAGCCGGTCGCCGGACCCAAATCCTTTATAAGGCAGCAATCAACAGCTTGAGGAATTTCGCCCCTCGTTCTTCTATGTCAGGTTTAATCTATAACAACTCTGATTAGAGGGTAACGAAGAGCGGCAGCGCATGAAACACCCACATTGCACGGGTGCGAAAAGGATAATGCGGGAAAAATATGACAAGTACCAGTTAAGACAGAGAGAAACAGCGTTCCCTCTGTCGAACAGGTGTGATTACTACAGTTACTGGTAGTCGTCAGGCAGTTGGATGCCCAGTGCATCGGCGTCTTTCTGAGCGATCTCTTTAAAACGCTGGCGGGTGGCACTGCCTTTTGGCTTCATCAGGTAGTAAAGCAATTTAGCCGCAACCTGCGGCTCCAGATTCTGCTCTTCACCCCAGCGCTGAATAAAGTCGACCAGTGTATTGTCGCTTTTATCTTCCAGCGCCATCGGCACCGCCTCCTCCAGGTTTTCACCATCGCGTACACGCTGGCACATCACCTGGTAGTGGTAGTTAAAGTCGCCCACCACATCGGACTCATCTTCGGTGCGCAGACGGAACCAGCCGGTCGCCTTACCCGCCTGATACACCGCCGGGTGACTCCAGGTGTGCTTGGTCGGGTGATCGGCGTGCATGCAAGCTTCAACATAAGCGTTACGGGAAGCTGGCAAGCCATGATCGCCGCGCAGCTCCTGCAGAATAGCCAGAAACTCGGAAACCGATGGCATCCACGCCAGTGACTCTTTGCAACGGTCGATTGCCGCCACAAGTTCGGATTCGTTGTAACCACGCAGGCTCAGCGCCCATTCACGCTTGGCCAGACGCAGCTCATCCTGGGTTTCGAAGCAACTTTTGAATTTGTGCCCGTAGATCGCCATAAAGCGGGCAAAGATCATATTAACGAGGGTTTTGGTCTCGTTAGAGATTGCCTGGGGCTGTGCCTGCCCACCCGCCTGTGCGTGTGGATTCACGGGCACCTGGGTTTCACCAGTCGGTGTCCTTGATGTCCATGATGGCTTGGGTAACCCGTTTTCGTTTTTCGCGAGTATCTCTGCGGGAGTTTTCATTGTTAAAACTTTTCTCTTGCTGCGCCACGCGCTGTTCTCGCGCATCGCGCGTCTGCTTCTGCACCCAGTCTCGCTTCACCCAGGCCAGGAATTTCTGGTCCCAGTTGGATTCACGGCGGTCTCTGTTTACCCAGTAAAGCACAAACTCATCAATGCAGCTGCGGGCAAACTCTTCACTGATCCCGTGACGCGGTAGCAGCTCGAAGAAATTGGCGGTGGGCTGCCACCCCAGGAACATGGTGTGCAGGTGCTGATTGCGCTCTTCGTGTTGTTCAAAGATTACCTGCAGCTCACTCTTGTGTCGACGCCAACCGGTACTACCGCCAAAGGCCGGTGCCGGTGTGCGCTGCGCGGGCGACTGCTGCCATTGCGGCTCTTGCACCGGTGGAGGTGCTGGCTGTTGAGGCGGTTGTGCCATGCCCAGCGGGGGCGGCTCATCGATTGATAGTGGCGGTTGATCTACCACCTGCAGGCGGCTCACCATCTCTATTTCGGGTTCCGCCACAACTGTCGGTTCGCTGACTTCCGGTGCTGCTTGTTCCTGCTCCTGAAGCAGCACAATCTTCACCAGCGTTTTGCTGACACTGGCGTCGATAGCACCCTGTGATACCAGGCTGTTGGTGACCATGGCGATCTGGTCCTGTGACCAGAACGGCACCAGCTGTCGCCAGCTCTGCGTATCCAGTTTGATCTCAGTACCACTGCGTAAACGCAGCCCCATACGCTGGGAGAGTTGATGATAGATGCCCAGCAACAACGCCTCTTCCAAGCCAAATTTCTCAGCCAGAGAGGGATAGATAAGCAATGGTTGTTCGGGAATCTGGTAACCCATCAGCAGTTCAGTACCTTACAAATAAAAAGGCCGCAGACAAAGCTGCGGCCTGAATTCACAGCACACAACGTTAACCGTCTTGAGCAAAGATCTCAACCGCTCGCAGGATATCGCGACGGCTAATCTGCCCAATCACCTTACCGTCTTTTACAACCGGTAAACGACGACGGCCGTTATTAATAAATTCTTCCGCGACTGCGATGATGTCAGCATCGTAATTGACGGTGTGAACTTCGTCCACCATGTAATCGCCAACCACACCACCCATCTCTTCTTCATGATAGGTAAGCGTCAGAATTGCACGTAGGCAGTCAGCTTCAGAGAGTAGCCCCACCAGCTTGCCGCCACTATCAATGACCGGGGCACCGGTAATCCCGTTGTCCACAAGTGCATTAATCGCTTCAAACAGGTCAGTTTCCGGTTTGAAGGTGATCAGGGCTTCACACATGTAATCCTGAGCTTTTACGGATCTGAGCATTGGGTTTCCTCCTTGCCGGGGCTGTTCCCCAGAGACAACATCTTGGGATATCGAATCCAGCCCTCTTCCTTAATCTTTATACCAATACTAGCCGACTGGCAACGCGAAAGTTCATACTTTAGTTAAATACGACTGTTTTATTGCCCTGCACCAAGATTCGGTCCTGCAGATGCCAGCGTAAACCGCGCGACAGAACCATCTTCTCCACGTCACGGCCCAGGCGCACCATCTCTTCCGGGGTGTCCTGATGGCTGATGCGAATCACATCCTGATCGATGATAGGACCGGCATCCAGATCTTCAGTTACATAGTGGCAGGTTGCCCCGATCAACTTCACACCACGTTCGTGTGCCTGGTGATACGGCTTGGCACCGGCGAAGGATGGCAGGAAGCTGTGGTGAATGTTAATGATACGACGCTCATATTCGGCACAGATATCCGATGGCAGAATCTGCATGTAACGCGCCAGCACCACCGTATCGGCTTCATGCTTACGAATCAGTTTGCTGACCTGTTCAAAGTGCTCAGCCTTGTTCTCTTTATCAACCGGTACATGGAAGTACGGGATATCGTGCCATTCCACCATACTGCGCAGGTCGTCATGGTTGGAGATCACACACGGGATTTCACAATCCAGTTCACCTTCGTGGTAACGGTGCAGTAGGTCTGCCAGGCAGTGAGACTGACGGCTGGCCATCAAAATCACCTTCCGCGGCTGAGCAGAGTCATGGATCTCCCAGGTCATGTTGAATGACTGGGCGATCGGAGAAAACGCATTGCACAGCTCTTCCAGAGAAAACGGCAGCGATTCAGCACGGATCTCAACACGCATGAAAAACCAGCCGGTACTTGGATCGGAGTGCTGGTTGGCATCAGCGATTGAGCCGCCATGACTGGAAATAAAGTTACTGACCATTGCCACAATGCCTACCCGATCCGGGCAAGACAGAACCAGTCTGAATCTACGTTCCATTTGTTCTTTGTCCCCACAAAGCTATGCTATTTTCGCGGCTATTCTAGCCCGAATATTTTACAAAGGCACTGACGTTAAGCCGCATCCCTAAGGCTTTTCACCTTCAATGAAACTCTGACTTCAGGATTCGCAGAATAACTGATCAGATTTTGCCGCACAGATAAAATCGTTCTGATGAAGCCCACTGATCGCATGGGTGTACCAGATCAGACGCACATAGCCCCAGCCAAGACTGATGTCGGGATGATGATTCAGCGATTCAGCCAATTCACCGACTTTGTTGGTAAATGCCAACGCATCAGCAAAGTTTCGGAACTTATACGTCCTTTCCAGCTGTGGCACACCACTTGCGCTGATCATCTGCCATTCCGGCAATTGAGCCAGCAGTTCATCTGCCTCATGTTCCCCAACCTGAGGCGAGTCAGCACGGCAGGCGGTACATTCCTGGGATGCTAGGGTACTCATGGCTATCTCCTCATCTTTATATTCGTTAGCATAGCTGTAAGACACGGATTCTTCTGCGCCCCGTCAACATCCTGATTTCAGTATGAGATACAGTGACTTATCTATAGGAAGGTGCGATATGACATTTATCCCTGAACGGATGACTCCCCTGAAGGCCCGGCGCCTGGGACTGGATACACAACAGGAACTGACCATCTATCTGCGCGCAGACAGCGCTGTCTGCAAGTCAGAAGGGTTTGCGGCCTTATCCCGCGTATTGGTGCGTACTGAAAGTCAGCACATCATCGCCACACTCAACATCATCACCAGTGAACTGCTCCGCCCCGGCGAGATCGGCCTGTCCGAATCCGCCTGGCAGCGCCTGGGGGTAAAGGACGGCGACAGCATCTGGGCCTCTCACCCCACACCTGTGGCGTCCATCTCCAATATCCGCGCCAAGGTGTACGGTCATAGTCTGACGCAAGATCAGTACAGCGAAATCATCGAGGATATCGTAGCCGGGCGTTACGCCGACGTTCACCTGGCGGCGTTTATTACCGCCTGCGGCAACGACAATATGAACGACCAGGAGATCACCTACCTAACCGAAGCGATGGTGAACTCCGGCAGCAAGATCAGCTGGGATCTGCCGTTAGTGCTGGATAAACACTGCGTGGGCGGCTTGCCCGGCAACCGCACCACACCGATTGTGGTTTCGATACTTGCCGCCAGCGGACTGACTGTTCCTAAGACCTCCTCGCGTGCGATCACCTCACCTGCTGGCACTGCCGATACCATGGAAGCGCTGACCAACGTATCCCTGTCCCTGGATGAAATGAAAAAGGTCGTGTGCGAGCATGGTGGCTGTCTGGCCTGGGGTGGCTCAGTGCGCCTCTCCCCGGCTGACGATCTGCTGATCAAGGTCGAGCGGGTATTGGATATCGATAGTGAAGGCCAGCTCATCGCCTCAGTGTTGTCCAAGAAGATCGCCGCCGGTGCGACCCATGTGTTGATCGATATGCCGGTAGGCCCGACCGCCAAGGTGCGCAGCCAAGCCGCCGCAGACAAGCTGGCTGCCAGTTTCCGCGAAGTTGCGAAATCCCTGGGTCTGACCATCGATATTATCTTCAGCGATGGACGCCAACCGGTGGGTTACGGCATCGGCCCCGCGCTGGAAGCGCGCGACATTATGGCGGTATTACAAAATAACGCTAACGCTCCGGCTGATCTGCGTGAGCGATCTATAACCGTCGCAGGCGCCATGCTGGAGATGGCTACCGACCTTCCCAAGGGAGAAGGCATCAATCAAGCCAAGCAATTGATCGACTCAGGACAGGCTTGGGAAAAATTCCGTCATATCTGCGAAGCCCAGGGTGGTATGCGTGAGCCCCCTATCGCCCCCTACCGCTTTGAATTGATCGCCCACCAGCACGGCTGGCTCAGCTCCGTGGATAACCGCCGTTTATCGCAGGTCGCGAAACTGGCCGGCGCCCCCGCGGATCTGGCAGCAGGTGTTGAGATCCACGTCAAACTCGGCGAAGAAGTCCACCCCAACACCCCTTTAATCACCATCCATGCCGAAAGCGCCGGTGAGTTGAACTACGCCGTTGAATACCTCGAAGCCTACCCGGAAACCGTCCAGATCTGTGCAGACAAGGAGCAGCTGAATGAACGCGTTACTGATTAACCTGGAATCCGACCCGCAGCAGGCGCAAGCGATCGCCCACGCCATGCAGGCGGAGCTGGGCGAACTGGAGCAGCGCCACTTCCCAGACGGGGAAAGCTACCTGCGGGTACTCAACGACTGCAATAACCGGGATGTGGTGATCTTCTGCAACCTGGCCCGCCCCAACGAAAAGACCCTGCGTTTGTTGTTTCTGATCGATACCCTGCGGGATCTTGGAGCCCGTCAGGTCGGACTGATCACGCCGTATCTCGCCTACATGCGGCAGGATAAACGTTTCAAACCCGGCGAATGTGTGAGTTCTCGGCCCTATGCCCGCCTGCTCTCACAGGCACTGGACTGGCTGGTCACCATGGACCCGCACCTACACCGTTACGACAGCCTGGATCAGATCTACAGTATTCCAAGTCAGGTGGTACCCGCCGCGCCACTGATTGCAGACTGGATCCGTCACAACCTTGAACGCCCGCTGCTGATCGGTCCGGATAGCGAAAGCGAACAGTGGGTCTCCGAAGTTGCCCGTCTGGCAGATGCACCGTTTCAGGTGTTAACCAAGGTGCGCCACGGCGATTACGATGTAGAAGTGTCCCTGCCCGATGTAGACCGCTGGCGTGATCACACCCCGGTGTTGGTTGATGACATCATCTCCAGCGGCCGCACCATGATCGAAACGGTCAACCATCTGACACATGCGGAACTCAAACGCCCTTGCTGTATCGGTGTGCATGGCCTCTTTGCCGGTGACGCCTATAGCCACCTTCTGGAAGTTGCCGATGTGGTGACAACCGGCTGTATTCCTCATGAAAGCAACAAGATTGATATCAGCGATGCACTGGCAGAAGCCGCAATCCAACAGCTAAAACGATGAACCTGGGACTTTTTAATACGGTCGATATGCCGGATGGCGAGTTGATCTACGACGCCAACTTTCTCAGCGTTACGGAAGCCGACAACCTTCTGCACACGCTCACCGAGGAAATAAACTGGCGTCAGGACCGCATTCGCCTCTTTGGTACAGAACACCCGATCCCTCGCCTGCAGAACTTTCAGGGAGAGCCGGGCATCAGTTACCTCTACTCCAACCTGAAACTGGAGGCAGAACCCTGGCACCCTGCTCTGGACCGGTTAAAGAACAGCTTGATCGAACCCTGCAGCACCACCTTTAACGCAGTTCTGCTCAATCTCTACCGAAACGGCCAGGACAGCATGGGCTGGCATAGCGATGACGAACCAGAATTGGGACAAAACCCAACCATCGCATCGATCAGCCTCGGGGAGGAGCGCCGCTTTCTATTGCGACGCAAGGACGATCACAACATCAAACGGGAGATCGTGCTGGAGCACGGTTCTCTGCTTTTGATGCGTGGCACGCTGCAACACTTCTGGCAACACAGTGTTCCGCGAACCCAAAAACCACGTGAGCCCAGGATTAACCTGACTTTTCGCCACGTGCTCTAAAGGATTAGTAATTTCCCTACTCCTGGTGGCTATTCAACAGAAAATTAACTTGCTAAGGTTTCCACCAATTAACAGAACCGGAATCAGAGAACACCATGAACGCTGTTATCGACCTGCTTAAGTCTCATCGCTCTATCCGCAAATTCACTGAACAACCCGTCGATCAGGGCATCGTTGAAACCCTGGTGGAAGCCGGACAGTCTGCCGCCACCTCAAGCTTTATTCAGGCGTGCACCGTGATTCAGGTAAACAATACCGAGACTCGTGAAAAACTGGCCGCGTGTGCCGGTGGTCAGGCCTATGTAGCGTCAGCCCCTGTATTCCTGGTGTTCTGTGCCGATATGAAACGTCACCAGTTGGCATGCGACATGCACGACGCCAAGATGCAGTCCGGTTTTACCGAGCAGTTCATCACCGCATCTCTGGATTGCGGCCTGTTCGCTCAGAATCTGGTGGTTGCCGCTGAATCTCTGGGCCTGGGTATCGTCTACATTGGTGGCCTGCGCAATAATATTGCGGAAGTTGCAGATTTACTGGAACTGCCAGATCTGGTGTACCCGGTATTTGGTATGTGTCTGGGTTATCCGGACCAGAACCCGGAGGTAAAACCTCGCCTGCCGGTCAACGTAGTCCTGAAACAGGAAGTCTATGATGACACCGGAGACCAGGAGCACATCGCTGCATACGACGGCCACGTACGTGAGTACTACCGCACCCGAACCGGTGGCACTAAAGATATGACCTGGAGCGAGCAGATCTCAGGCATGTTGGTGAAAGAATCCCGCCCGCACATGCTGCCGTTCCTGCAAGAGCGTGGCTTCCTGTTGAAATAAGGGGTGAAATAATCAGCCACCGACTTTTCGCACTCTGAAAACAAAAAAGCCTGAGCAATGCTCAGGCTTTTCTTTATCCGGCAAGATCGCTTACAGCTGCGCTGCCCAAGCGGAAATCCACTCGCTTGCCGCTTCTTCAGGATCAGGCGTTTCACACGCATCGATCTCCAGAGTCTCACCGACACGCTGAACCTGCAGTTCCTGCAGCAGTTCATCCATCAGTTTGCCCGCATTAGCGAAGTTCTGGTAACCACTGTCACCCAGGGAGATCAAACCGTAACGTTTTTCAGACAGCTGTGGTGCCTGGTCTTTCAGCTGGGAGTACAGTGGCATCAGATTGTTTGGAATTTCACCCAGACCGATAGTTGCGGTGCACACCAACAGAACCTCGGTGTCGTCTGCAACCACTTCTTCCAGTTTAGGTTCAGCCAGAACTACGGTGTTGTGACCCAGACCGTTCAACTGCTCTGCACAATCTTCCGCTACCTGCTGAGCGTTGCCGTATGTAGAGCCCACCAGCACCTTGATATTCGCCATTGAGAAAAACCTTACAATCTGCTTAAAAAATGAGCGCCAATTCTAATGAAAATCCCCCCTGAAAAAAACCTCTGATTTCTACGGCTTTTCGCAACTGCACACAACCGGCGAAGCCCCGTAATTCAGGCAAACTCAAAACCTCTCAGCTATTCTATTTTCATAAGTCTCTGAAGGAGGTCGCGCATGGCCAATGTACATGTCTCCCGTTTGTTGGAAGAGCTTGAACGTAAAGCCCACCATAAAGCCACGCTTACCGATGTGACCTTTCCGATCAGCACCGAAGATCTGATCCGCATTGAAGCACTGGCCAGTGTCTTTGATATGGATAAACACGAACTGATCACATCGCTCCTACATACGATTTTGCAGGAAGTAGAAACATCCATGCCCTATCGCCAGGGCACCAAGGTGATTCGTATCGAAGATGGCGAACCGATCTATGAAGATGTCGGGCTAACCCCTCGCTACCTAGCGATAAAACGTAAGCTGGAAAAGGCCCACGCTGCAGCCCACACCATGGACACCGAGAAACCGACCGTTAAATCCATGGCCAAATAACAGAGGGAACAGATCCATGAAACCTACGTTCATCCGGGGCGCCATTGCCTCTATTAGCCTCGTATTCAGCTGCACCCTATTTGCCGATGGCCACGCACCGCAAGCCTACATCGTGACCCCAACCGACGGAGCTACCGTGCCTTCAACGTTTAAAGTGGTGTTTGGTCTAAGTGGAATGGGCATCGCACCGGCGGGCGTTGAGAGGGAAAAAACAGGCCACCATCACCTGCTGGTCGATATGGAACAACTGCCGCCACTGGATCAGCCATTGGGCAGCGAAGTGAAGCACTTTGGTGGCGGTCAGACGGAAACCACACTCACACTGCCTCCCGGCAAACATACGCTGCAGCTGATTCTGGGTGATCACCTGCACAAACCGCATAATCCACCTGTGATCTCCGAGCGCATCACCATAGAAGTGAAATGAGCAGGTAAAAGTACCGGGTGTTTTAGCGCACCAACTCATGATCTCTGTAGTGCGGATCGACCCAACAGCGGGGCAAGTCTTCACCGGACGGGAACGACAGCGCTTGCTTGGCGTACTGCTCCGCCTCCTGTAACTCCTCACCATAGTGGCAGCACCCCGTCAGCTGTGTCTTGTAAGGGTCAAACAGTTCACTCAGGTCCATCACCTCGATCAGATGTCCATACTTGCGCTCTTTGAGAAACATGGCCAGCTCCACAGGTTGCAGTATCAACTACAAGTGTAGGAGCTAAATCTGCATTCGGCGTGCTATCGAATCGCCAGCGAGCAGACACAAAAAACGCGGCCACGGCCGCGTTTTAAGAGTCAGGTGATAAGCCGGATAACTTATTCAGCCATATCCGGCAGGTTACGACCGTAGAAGATCTCACGCATCTCTTTAAACAGACGCTCGGTAATCTCGTTCACTTCCTTACCGGTCAGGTCCTGAGTGGTGGTACCGAACAGGTAGTTGTTCAGGTCGTAGTCGTTCAGCATCATCTTGGTGTGGAAGATATTTTCCTGGTAAACGTTCACATCCACCATGCTGTAAAGATCACGGATATCATCACTGATGAAGTTCTGGATGGAGTTGATGTCGTGATCGATGTAGTGCTTCACACCATCCACATCGCGGGTGAAACCTCGCACACGGTAATCGATGGTTACGATGTCCGATTCCAGCTTGTGGATCAGGTAGTTCAGCGCTTTCAGTGGAGAGATAACACCACAGGTAGACACTTCGATATCCGCACGGAAGGTACAGATGCCGTTGTCCGGGTGTGCTTCCGGGTAGGTGTGCACACAGATGTGGCTCTTATCCAGGTGCGCAACCACGGAGTCCGGCAGCGGACCGGGTTTCTCGGACTGATCCACATCTTCCGCATCTTTGATCGGCTCTTCTGCCACCAGAATCGTTACACTGGCACCCTGCGGATCGTAATCCTGGCGAGCAACGTTCAGTACGTTAGCACCAATAATGTCGCACACCTCTGTCAGGATCTCTGTCAGACGGTCGGCGTTGTACTGCTCATCGATATACTCGATGTACTCTGCTTTCTGCTCCGCAGTTTTTGCGTAGCAAACATCATAAATACAGAAGCTGAGGCTTTTGGTCAGGTTGTTAAAGCCCTGCAGTTTAATTTTACCGTTTGATGCCAACTCGGGTGCTCTCCAGTAAGAAAATCAATGCTTTAGAGGCCTACGAACCCATTCTGCATGGTGCTCAAAAGGTGTTCGTAGAGTCTGTAAATTAAGGCACAAAAACACTGTTTTTGGTGGGCGAATTGTAGAGCAGAACGCAGTAAACACAAAGAAAATTTTGCCTACTCACAAGAGATAAATTTATCGTATTTTGTCGACCATTTCAGCGCTTTTACGCGCAATAGGAAACATTTTCATCTACACCATAAAAGCAGATCGGATTTGCGCGGTGCTAGCTCCGGTTTTTGCCCCGCTGAGCAGGCATAGAAACGTTGAAATGACTGTTCAGTTTGCACACCAAGTGGTTAGGCACTTTCCACTAACATGCTCTGCGCCAAGTCTCGACGCTGCGACAAAATAGCCTCAGAATCGCTACAGATACCGTTTTCAGGCACCTTCAGCCATTTGTCCTCATTACTGCCAAAGCTGGCACCAAGCTTGCAAACGGTATTTCATCTATACCCAAATTATTCCCTGAACAAATACCAGAATAAAAAGGTAGAACGAATATGAAGCTTAAAGTAGCCACCGTTGCCTCTCTACTGGCCCTGACATCCACCTCTGCCGTTGCTCACACAGCCACTGTTGCAGAACACAGCAGCCTGCTGAGTGGCCTGATTCACCCTCTGGTTGGTCTTGATCACCTGCTGGCGATGCTGGCGGTGGGTTTCTGGGCGGCAATGCAGAAAGGTCAGCTGCGTATCCAGATCCCGATGGCATTTATGCTGGTATTGGTTGCAGGTTTCCTGCTGGGCCAGACAGCGTTCAGCCTGCCGGTTGTTGAAGGCGGTATCGCAACGTCTGTATTGGTGCTGGGTCTGCTGATTGCAACCGCAGTGCGTCTGCCAGCAGTGGCCGCAATGGGCCTGAGTGGCATCTTTGCCCTGTTCCACGGCTACGCACACGGCGCCGAGGCCGCAGCATCTTCCATGACGTTGTTCGCAGCAGGCTTCCTCGGCTCTAGCCTGATGCTTCACCTGTGCGGTGGTATTGCAGCTAACACCGTAAAAACCCAACTGCCAACACTGGCCAAACTGGCTGGTCTGGTAATCGCTGCTGCAGGCGCCACTTTGCTGGCTGCCTGATCTCTCAGGTCTTGTCCCGGTCCCCAACGTTAAGCCATCGGGACGAGACCAACTTCTGACGCTTTGTCACCCACTTTTTGTCGGGCTTTTTAGCCCGACTTTTTTATGTCATTTTCTAGCCTGAATAACATAGGGGTGTTGGGCTTTGCTGCGCAAAAGCCAACCTACGCTATGGATATATGTAGGTTGGTCATCACGCCAGTGATGTCCAACACACTCAGATATGGAAAGGTGCCGCCCTTATGGACGGCTGAGAGGGAAATAAGGAAAGGTACTGAAGTGAGCTGCTTAGCAGATACGCGGCAGCTGTTCGCCCACCAGCATATCCAGAATACGTTCACCGCCGAATCCGGTCTGCACCAGCACACGTCCGGCGTAGCCTTCGATCACCTCACCGATGATCGCTGAGCCCTCACCCGCAGGATGCGCGCGCATCACGTCCAGAACGGCATCGGCTTGGTCGCCCGGTACCACAGCCACCAGCTTGCCTTCGTTGGCAAAGTAGAGTGCGTCCAGACCCAGGATTTCGCAAACACCACGCACTTCATCCCGCACAGGGATCTTGTTTTCGAACAGGCGAATCGATACTTCCGAGGATTCGGCAAACTCGTTCAGCACCGTTGCTACACCACCACGGGAGGCATCGCGTACCGCGTGCAGTTCCGGGCATACTTCCAGCATTGCCTGCACCAGACCGTGCAACGGCTGACAATCGGTTTTCAGTTCCACATCTAGCGCCAGATCACCGCGGGCGTTGAGGATCGCCGCACCGTGATCACCCACAAAACCGTTGACGATAATCTTGTCACCCGGTTTGCAGTTCTCAGCAGAGATATCCACACCTGCTGGAATCACGCCGATACCAGTGGTGTTGATGAAGATCTTGTCACCTTTGCCCTTCGGCACCACCTTGGTATCTCCGGTTACGATGGTTACACCCGCTTCATCGGCTGCCTGGCGCATGGACGTCACGATGCGACGCAGCAGCTCCACCTCCAATCCTTCTTCCAGGATCATGCCGCAGGATAGGTATTTGGGAATTGCTCCTGATACGGCAATATCGTTAACCGTGCCATTCACCGCCAACGTACCAATATCACCACCAGGAAACTCCACCGGATCCACCACATAGCTGTCGGTGGTAAACGCCAGCTTTTGGCCCTGCGCCTGCAAGTCGGCCAGCTCAAAGCGGGCTTGGTCTTCCAGCTTGTTGAGATCGTCATTATCAAAGGTGCCCACAAACACATCTTCGATCAGGTCGCGCATCGCCTTACCGCCCGCGCCGTGCGCCATGGTGATGGTGGATGCTTTCAGGGTACGTTGTGGTTTACTCATCGATAAATCTCGTTAATCGGTAGATAGATACAATTGCTCAGTAGCTTTTATGCGATGTTCTTAGTGTCGATTTTGCCGTAGCTATAGTACGCAGAGCAGGCCCCTTCGGTAGAGACCATCAATGCGCCCATCGGCGTTTCCGGCGTGCACTGCTTGCCGAATACCTTGCATTGCCACGGTTTGATCACACCTTTCAGCACCTCACCACACTGGCAGGACTTCGGATCGGCAATCTTCAGGTTCGGCAGGGCAAAGGCACGTTCGGCGTCAAACTGGGCGTAACCGTCACGAATACGCACACCGGAGTGGTCGATAGACCCCAGGCCACGCCATTCGAAGAACTCGCGTAGCTCGAATACATCGGACACGGCACGCAACGCCTGCATGTTGCCGCCATCCGGCACAATGCGTTTGTACTGGTTTTCAATCTTGGCTTCACCCGCTTTCAACTGCTCCAGCACCATCAGCAGGGACTGCAGTACATCCAGCGGTTCAAAGCCGGAGATGATCAGCGGACGGTTGTACTGGGCAGAGATAAACTCATACGGTGCCTGACCGATCACCATGCTCACATGGCCCGGCCCCAGGAAACCGTCAATATACATATCCGGCGAATCCAGGATCGCCTTGATGGTTGGAATGATGGTGATGTGGTTGCAGAACAGGTAGAAGTTTTTGATCCCCTCCTTCTCTGCCTGTTTTACGGTCAACGCTGTGCTTGGCATGGTGGTCTCGAACCCCAGGCCAAAGAACACCACTTTCTTATCCGGGTGTTTACGTGCCAGCGCCAGGGCATCCATCGGCGAATAGACCATGCGCACGTCACAGCCTTCCGCCTTGGCCTGTTGCAGACTTTTCTTCGAACCCGGTACGCGCATCGCATCCCCGAAGGTGGTGAAGATCACATTGGGTTGCTCGGCGATCGCTACGCAGTCATCCACCCGCCCCATCGGCAGCACGCAAACCGGACAGCCCGGACCGTGCACCAGCTCGATCTTGTCTGGCAACAGCTCTTCCAAGCCGTAGCGGAAGATGGAGTGGGTGTGGCCACCGCACACCTCCATAATCTGCAGCGGGCGTTCCTGCGCTTGTGGGATCTCATCAACCAGGGTGTGGATACGTTCCAGAATCGCTTTTGCCATATCCGGATCACGGAATTCGTCTACAAATTTCATCTGTCTTTGCTCACAGAGATTTTTAGAATTTGTTGGGCTTTGCTACGCAAAGGCCAACCTACGGGCGGTGTTAACCCAATGGTGTAGGTTGGCCATCACGCCAGTGATGCCCAACACAAAACCGATCGATCAATTACCGGCCGTGCTCACCCATAAAACCACGCTCGTCCGCCAGCAGGGTATGCACGAGATCCCAAAGGATGTGGTAGCTCACCAGATGGCACTCCTGAATGCGGTGTACGCTGTCGGTTTCCACAATCAGGCAGTGGTCCACAGCCTTACTGGTTGCCAGCTCGCCGCCGTCGCCTCCGGAAAACGCCACCACAACCAGACCAAGCTGTATCGCCTTTTCACAGGCAGCGGTGATGTTGGGTGAATTACCACTGGTGGAGAACACCACCAGCACATCTTCCGGTTTAGCCAGCGCCAGCAACTGGCGTGGCAGCACATGTTGAAAACCGATGTCGTTCGAGACGGCGGTCAGCATGGCATTGTCCTGGCTCAGGTTGATCGCTGGCAGTGCCGGGCGGCCTGCAGTCACCGGGTGCATAAACTCCAGCGCCAGGTGCGCCGAATCGCAGGAGGAACCCCCATTACCGGCAGTAATCAGGCGACCACCGTTGCGGTAGGATTCGGCAATCGCGCGAGCGATATCCGCCAGTACCGTGTTGTACTTGGCGAAGAACGCCTGCTTGGCAGCGATGCTCTCTTCGGTTTTTAGCTGGATCGAATCCAGCAGCTCCTGGGTTTTATCTCTGGTTTCAGGCTTATCACCCTGCTCACTGCCCATAAAGGGATAGAGGGCACCGAGCATGTTGTTGGCGTCGTTCTTATCAGACATCTCTTAGCCTCCGCTCAGTCGACTTCGCTGTTCTGCATGGCATCCAGCTCTTCCTGCAACTCGCCCAGCTCCGCCAGAATCTCCAGCGTCTTTTGCGCTTCCTCTTCATCGATCAGGCTCATGGCGAAGCCCACGTGGACCAGCGTCCAGCGACCGATCAACGCGTCCAGATTACTGTCTTCCGGCAGCACACAACCCAGATTAACCTCACGCTTCACGCCGGAGACGTTAACCATCGCCATGCCTTCAGCAGCGTCTTTGATCTCAACGATCTGGCCGGGAATTCCTAAACACATAACTCAACTACACTCGCAATTCGGTCTGGTTACTGTTTCTGCTCGGGTACGGCAGAGGGGGTACTTTGCTCCAGCGCATACCGCTCAAGCTTGGAGCGCAGCCCAACACGGGAGAGGCCCAGCTCTTTGGAGGCACGGCTTTTGTTCCAGCGGTGGCGGATCAGGGTTTCGCGCAAGATCCGTTTCTCCAGGGTTTCGACACGCTCTTTCAGGGTGCCTTCCAGCCCTGCCAGAATTTCGGTTTCCTCAGTCTCATCTACCGGCGCGGCGCGCAGGACGCGTGGGCTGAGCAGGTCCGCCGACAGCCACTCATCGTCCGCCAGCACCAGCATACGGCGCACTTCGTTCTGCAGCTCACGTACGTTGCCCGGCCAGCAGTAGCGGCTCATGCAATCCAGCGCTTCGTCGGTAAAACCTTTCACCGGCTTGTCGAAATCCTGCATCGCTTTGTCGAGAAAGCTTTTCGCCAGCACCGGGATATCCACCGTGCGACGCTCCAATGCGGGCAGCTCTAATGTGACTTCGGCCAAACGGAAGTAGAGATCCTGACGGAAACGTCCGGCACGCACCTCCTCTTCCAGATCACGGTTGGTGGAAGCAACAATGCGCACGTTCACCTTGCGGCGCTGGTGTTCACCTATCCGGCGCACCTCGCGCTCCTGCAATACACGCAGCAGCTTCACCTGAAACGCGGGGCTGATCTCGCCGATCTCATCAAGAAAGATGGTGCCGCCATCTGCCTGCTCGAACAGGCCTACATGGTCGGTAATCGCGCCGGTAAAGGAGCCTTTCTTGTGGCCGAACAGCTCAGAGGCCAACAACTCGTCCGGCATCGCACCGCAGTTTTCCACTACGAAGGGTTTGTCGGCGCGCAGGCTGTTGTAGTGCAGCGCGCGGGCGAACAGCTCCTTACCGGCACCGGAGGGTCCGGTCACCAGCACGGAAACATCGTAAGGTGCGATCTTGCCCGCCTGGTTGCAGAGCGCATTCAGCGGGCTGTCCGGGTGACGCTGGATCTCATCCAGTTGGAACGCCTGCTGCAAACGCTGTTTCTTCTGCGTGATGTTCTCTTCCGCCTGCCCTTCGGTCAGACGCATCTCCATCGCCAGAAGCTCGTTTTCGTTCTGCAGCTCACACAGACGACAGGCGCCACGCATGATCAGCAGCAGGTTATCTGGGTGCCAGGGTTTGGTGATATACTGCAGGATGCCCGCTTCATTCAGGCCCTTGATGATGTCCTCGGAGTCGGTGTAACCGGAGAGGATCAGGCGGGCGATCTGCGGCCAGCGCTCACGTACTTCAGTCAGCAACTCCACGCCGGTTTTGTCCGGCATACGCTGATCACAAAGGATCGCCTGCACGTCGTTGCGTTCCAACAGCGCCATCGCCTCATCGGCACTGCTAGCAGTAAGGACATCGAACTCCTCATCCAGCGTGCGCTCCAGCGTCTCCAGCGAGCGGATCTCGTCGTCAACGCAGAGGACGGTTGGACGGTTCTCGAAATCGATCATAACAGCGCCTGGAACTGGTCGATTTCGGATTGCAGCGCGTCGATGCGGCTCTGGATCATGTTTTTACGGCGACTCTCCAGCCAATCGATCCATTCCTCCATACCTTCGCCGGAACGCGCTGATAACTGCATCACCTGGATCTCCGGGTTCACCTGACGGGCGTATTCGATACAACGCTCCACATCGAAATCCAGGTACGGCAGCAGGTCGGTTTTGTTGAGGATCATCAGGTCCGCGGCGTGGAACATATCCGGGTACTTCAGCGGTTTGTCTTCACCTTCGGTCACGGAGAGGATCGCCACCTTGTGCGCCTCACCTAGATCAAAGGCCGCCGGACACACCAGATTACCCACATTTTCGATAAACAGCAGGCCACCTTTCATATCATCGAATTTTTCCATCGCATGACCCACCATATGCGCATCCAGATGGCAGCCTTTGCCGGTATTCACCTGGATCGCCGGTACGCCGGTTTCACGGATGCGGTCGGCGTCGTTGGCGGTCTGCTGGTCGCCTTCGATCACGGCCACCTTACGGCCATCCTTGATGCGGTTGATGGTTTCGGTGAGCAGCGTGGTTTTACCGGAACCTGGGCTGGACACCAGGTTGAGCACAAACAGGCTCTGCTGCTCAAAACGGGCGCGGTTGATCGCCGCATAACGGTCGTGTTTGCCCAGGATATCCTGCTCGATCTGCCCCCTGCGGCTCTGGCTCAGACCCGCCACATGGGCATGGGCCGGGCCTTTACCAAAGTGGATATTGTCACCTTCGGCCACCACGGCGCCGTCGTCGTGGTTATGATGCCCGTGATCATGCGAGTGATCGTGGCTATGTGAGTGGCCATGAGCATGGCTGTGGTCGTGATGGTGATGATCGTGGCTGTGATCATGGTCGTGATGGCTCTTTACCGGCTCATGGCTGTGATGCCCACCCTCGATTTGAACCTCACCCTCGGCACATCCGCAAACGGTACACATACTTATTCGACCTCCAGCTCTTTAATCCGCATTTCATCCCCCTGAGTGACCTGCAACTGGTAGCTGCCGCACTCAGGACAGGCGTCATATCGCTTCTGCACAGGCACGGTTTTCAGGCACTGCAAGCAGAAGGCTTCGCCCTCTATATTTATAATGTTCAGTTTAGCCCCCTCGGCGAGGCTGCCCCGTGTGACTGCGTCGAAACAAAACGTCAGGGCGTCCGTCTCGATCATCGCCAGCGGGCCGATCTCCAGCCACACGGTTTTTACCCGCTGGTAATTCTGTGCTTTTGCCTGCTCTTCCAGGACCTGAATGATCCCTTCGGCAATCGACATCTCATGCATAATCAGTTTCCGATCTCGATCTCCCAGTCGACGCATGGGTCGACCAGCAGGATCAGTTTCTCGACCAGAGCGTGCAACCGCTCCCGGCTTACCCGCGCCCCATCCAGCATCTGTACCAGAGTACCCTGCGGGTGAAAGTTCCACTCGGTGGGCGCTACGATCTTGTAGTCGGCTACCCTGTAGTCTGACATGGAATCACCTTCCAGCTCTATGCGGTGAATCAGCATGCCGCGCGCGGCCTCCACACACCCCAAACCCGGTTCGATGTGCGATGCCTGCGCTGCTTCACCGCCTTCTCGGATCAATCCCGGCAACGCCTGCAGTTCATCCACCAACGCCAGAAAACGCAATGTCAGCTCATTCAGTCCGGCGTGCTGTCCCTGCTGCACCAACTTCGCCTCGCAGTTTCGGGTCCAGATACTGGTTTCAAAGCAGGTACCCTCCGCATCCGGCTGCGCACAGAACTCAAACGCCGCCTCATCGGTCAGCTTCTCGGTGATCCAACGCAGATCACTCGAAGTATTGCTACTCAGGGGCACCGCACCCAAGGCTAATTCAACATCACCCAGAGACTTCTGCAATTGTTTGATCTGCTTCCCCACCGGAGTTGTCGACGCTGCACCAAACAACAGCTGACTCAATTCAGTTTCACTACCCACCAGCGGCTTCAGAATCTGATCCAGGCGGCGGGCGACTATATCAAGCTCAAACCCATTGGCATCCCGCTGCGGATCAAGCGCCAACGCCCAACGCAGCTCCGCTTTCACCTGCGTAAACCACTGTAGCAGTTCAGCGCAGACCAGGGTCTTTTCCTGCAGCCAGTTTTGCGCCAGTCGTAACCCCAGCTCGCGAGCGGTTTCAGCCCACACCAGGATCTGTCGAGCCTCTGCCACTTCCGGTTTGACCTGCAAACCCAGAGCACTTTCCGCAGCCCGCAGTGCCGCCACCTGCTGTGCCACGCCGCAGAGGGAGAAGATCATCGGTACCATCGCCAGCGCCTGGGGCAGCGGTTTTCCCTGCAACAATCGGGCGATCTTGTGCGGTCGACTGCTTCGCAGATCCACCCGGGTAATCACATCGTTATGCCATTCGACATACACATGCAGTTTACCGGCGAGATCCGCAAGACTGTTCATGGCGACTCTGCCTCACCGTTACGCGCAAAACCACCGGTCAGGAATCCTCGGCGACTCAGCTTCTCTGGTTTTGGCGCTACGACTTTTTCAGCTACAGTCTCTTCCTGCTTTTTAAGCTCTTCCTGCTCTGCTTTGTGTTCGCGAAGTGCCTGCTGCCGGTCAGTCGGCGCTTCGTTTGCACCGTCGAACAAAGCCTTCATCACCTCTTCCGCCGTTTCTACCGCCACCGCCTGCTCGGAAAACTCGAACATCGGCGAAAACAGCGAGCAGCTCATAAAACCGCCGGTTAGCTCGCTCCAACCAAAGATGCACTCATACTGGCCGGAAGGTAGCGCAATCATCTGCTTGTTGCCGATCTCGGTTTCATCCCACTCAGACCAGTCGTCGAACTCGGCCGGAAACAAGGTCAGGTTCATGCACCAGGGTGTCACCAGTACGCCGATCTCTCGTGCGGCATACGACTGGAACCCCACACAAGCCACTTCCAACACTGGGTTGTACATCGGCAGGTCTGCCATGCGCAGCGCAATGTTGTTGAAGTGTGTGTGCAGTGTATCCACCCGGCTCACGGTTCAGTCCTCCAGCACCATAAACTGGTCTTTTTCGCCATCACATTCCGGACAGCGCCAGTGGTCCGGCAGTTGGCTGAAAGGCGTACCCGCCGCGATCTGCCACACCGGATCACCGGCCGCAGGATCGTACTGGTACCAGCAGATCTTGCACTCCAGCCTGGCCGCATCGTCGATGCGGCTGGCATCCCCCAGGTAGCTGCCTTCGAAACCCTGATAGTTCATCGTCAACGCTCCTCAGACCAGCACTTCGCGGATCTCTTTCAGACGCTCGGCAGAGTCTTCCAGATCCTCTTTGGCTGCGCAGGCCACGGCAGGAATATCAGTGATCTCCAGTGTATCCAGGATCAGCTGATCGGTGCTGTTGAAGTACTGCACACGCCACAGGCCATTTACTTCGGTGGAGGTGATTCGGCAGTTACCGTAACCACGCGACAGGATGGTCACCGCACCGGCACCCACACTCTCCGCCAAGTGGTTGTGATCCTCCGGTGAGAACGGTAGCAGCGACAGATTGATCACGTGTGGGGCTTCCGGCACCGAGCCATCAAAGGCTTCAGAGGCTTCGGCGATCTCAACCAACACAGAAGGCGCGTTCAGCACACCCTGCGGCATATTGTCTGGATCCACATTCAGAATACGCTGTGTACGGAATGCGGCTTCACGGACACAGGCAGGCACATCCGCCACCTCCAGCGTTTCCGCGATCACATCACCCTGTGTGTTAAACGACCGCAGGCGCCATACACCCGCCATTACGGTTTCCTGAATGCGGACCGGCTGTTCACCGTTAATCACCGCACTCACCTCACCTTCACCCAAGATCTGATTGAGCATATCCAGATCGGCATCCGGCATCGCATCCAGCACCATGCTCTGGGTAGCTTCACCCTGCGTGTATTTGGCCAGCAGGTCCTGCAACTGCTCCATCACCGCCACCGCCTGCGGGCAGCTTTGCACCGCGTCCGATTCAGGCAGTACCGGGATATCGTAGGTGTTCATCTCCGATGGCATCTTCATGTAGTCCAGGACCATCTCGCCTTCATCCTGGCTGCCCGGTCCCATCGGAATATTAAGTAACTGAATACCGTTGTCTTGCATGTTCTTTACCTCACTGACCGCAGCCGCTGGATACAGGATTAACGACTACCGGGATACCGATACCCGGATCACGCTTGGGCTCCAGCGCCAGGATGCTGCCGATCTCGGCCATGTATACATCCCAGTTCTGCACCTTGGTGATGGTGCCCAGGTAACGCCCCTCTTTCAGGAACACCAGCGCAGGCCAGACTGTGAAGTTGTAACGCCCCTGCAGTGCTTTCTCTGCATCGATGGATACCACGCCAGGCGTCAGCTGTGGAAAGTTTTTTACCAGCTCTGGCAGGATAACTGCCACATCATTACTTTCCGGGAAACGTTTCGGCTCCTCGGTGAAAAACAGCACCGAGAAAGGTGCCGACTTGATGAAGTCGTCGAAGTTAGTCTGATCGAGCAGCGGATAATCCAGCTCGTCGACCAGTCGGTTAATCAAAGGAGATGGCATGTTGGGTTCCTGTTCTAATTGTTCTGTAAGTGGGGTGGTAGCTGCGGCTCGCGGTCGACCAGGTCGGCAAACAGGTCATCGAGATCCGCTTCCTGTCCGGACATCACTGCCTGTACCGCACTGAGGGCATCACGCATCTGCATGGCACGAGACTCATCCAGCACTTCGCGGGCGGCATCCAGAAACACCAATACCCAGGTGCCCTGGGCTTGCTCTCCCACCAGCGACATATCCACCCACTGCTGTTCGCTGCTGTTGCTGCACAGGGCCCGCCCTTCTTCGCTGCGAGTCACCTGCATCGGGATGCCCAAGCACATCAGCTGTCGCCCTGTTCGGTTTCGGTTTCTGCCATAAATCGAAGATCGCCTTTACGGAAGGCATCCTGTTCGGATGGACGACCGGATTCGTATTCGCGCAGCTCCAGCTCACCCGGCGCCAGCCCTTCAACCGGCTGGTCGTTGATCTCAGGGATAATGCCAAACTGCTTGAGGTAATCGAGGGCGATCTCGATGGAGGGATCGATCTGGGCTTTTACCGGTTCGCGCAGGCTGCCACCAAAGTCCTCCAGCTCCACCGGCTGGCAACCAATCAGCAACAGGTGTTCCGGGTAGCTGCCGGTAAACTCCGCCATCGCCAGCACCTCCTGAAAACCGGTCTGATGCAGGCTCATCTGCTTGGCGCCCATAAATTTCGGGACTTCGTCGTCGTAGATCTTTTTCAGCGTGCCCGGCTCCAGGCCGTAGTCGATGGCATCAAACACCACCAGCACATCAACATCCTGAACGTGCTGCACCAGATAGATCCCCTGGGTGCCGCCATCCATCAGTTTGACGTTGTCGCCAAAGCGGTAGCGCTGGTTCAGGGTTTCCACGCAACGCACGCCAAACCCTTCATCTGCCCAAAGGACATTGCCAATACCAAGAATGAGAATCTTCTTATCGTTCATCTGTACTTCTTCTGTGCAGCGTTATTGTTGTAACCACTGGTGTTACAAAGAGCGTGCCAACACAAGCAGATAACGGATATGCAGGAATAACGGGGTGTTACGGGAAGGGTTACAGATGGGCAAAGACAGACATGGGAAAGTTAATTTCCATATTAAACCCAAAATGGAAACATTTTAGACACCAAGAAAAAGAGATGTAGGTTGAGTCGAGGCAAAGCCGACACCCAACAATTTGATGTGCTTGTAGGGCGTGATGTTGGGTGTCGCTACGCTCGACCCAACCTACCGATACGTGTGAGCTTAGCGTTCTACCGGAGTACCGGTACCGTCAGCATGCCACTGGTAGATGCCGAACTCGAAACCCTGCAGGTCGCCGTGCTCGTCCCAGCTGATCGGGCCCAGTACGGTTTCAAAAGTAGAGTCATGCAGCGCTTTGGCCACGTCAGCAGGTGCATCCGACTGCACCTGCTGCATCGCATCGGCCAGCACCTGAACTGCGGCATAGCTGGTCCAGATAAACGGGCCACTCGGATCAACCCCCTTCTGCTTTAGAATCTCTACGACCGCCTGATTATCTTTCTGCAGATCAAAGCGCGCAGGCAGGGTCACCAGCAAACCTTCCACCGCATCCCCGGCCAGGAACGCGATATCTTGGTTGCCCAGACCTTCCGGGCCCATAAAGGTTGGTGCGAAATCCACCGCTTTCGCCTGACGCATGATCAGCGCCAGCTCCGGGTGGTAACCGCCGTAGTAAACAAAGTCGACCTGCTCACGCTTGAGCTTGGTAATCAGGGAACTGAAATCTTTAGCGCCACTGTTGATACCGTCGGTGCTCACTACATTTACACCCGCGGCCTGCAGGCGATCACGTACGATCAGGGCCACGCCTTTGCCGTACTGCTGTTTGTCGTGGATGATCGCCACACGCTGCGGCTTCACCACCTGCGCGATGTAGTCCGCTGCGGTTGTACCCTGCTGGGAATCAAGACCAATGGTACGGAACAGTTTGGAGTAGCCGCGCTGGGTAATGCCCGGGTTGGTTGAACCGGTGATCACCAGCACATCTTCATCCTGATAGATGTCGGTAGCGGGCTGGGTTGAGCTGGAACAGAGGTGACCAACAACAAATTTCACGTCGCTGTTGATGATCTTGTTGGCAACGGTAACCGCCTGCTTTGGTTCGCAGACGTCATCGTATTCAACCGCCTCAAGCATGCGGCCGTTGACGCCACCACGGCCGTTGATCATATCGATCGCTGCATGGGCGCCATTCAGCTGCATCTCACCGTACTGGGTGAGCGGCCCGCTGAACGGTCCAACAATACCAATTTTTACAGATTCAGCGGCCTGTACGGAAAAGCTGAGCACGGCAGATAACGCCAGTGAGGCGAACGAGGAAGGGGTGAGTTTCATGGGGTACTCCTGACACTCTGAACACAAGGCTTGCGGGGTACACAAACCGTTTCTATTTGATGGCTTTTGGCCTGGGGCTATTGTAGTTAAGAATGGCTGCAAGAAGCGATCTTTAGTAGGAAAACAGAGCTGACCTGAAGCAAGAAAAATTCAGATTGTCATGGGCCGCTCATCAGTTGTTGAATCCTTGATATAAGTCGGGTGCTGCAAAAACAGTTTCAGGTAAGCTGCATCACTTTCAACAGTCAAAAGGTGGATGCCGTGCAGCAGCCGTACGACGTACTCATTATCGGCGCCGGTCCGGCCGGTCTTAGTTTTGCCCGTTCTCTTGCTGACCTGCCTTTGAAGGTCGCCGTTCTGGAGCGTTCCTCCCAATCCACACTGGCCGATCCTCCAGAGGATGGCCGTGAAATCGCGCTGACTCACCTCTCCGCCAAACTGATGCGCGAGTGTGGCGCCTGGCAGCGCCTGCCAGACGATGGCATTTCACCGATTGAAGCCGCCCGCGTATTCGACGGTCAGTCCAGCTACAGTCTGGATTTCGATAACGACAACGAATCCCTGGAAGCGCTGGGCTATCTGGTACCCAACCACCTGATCCGCAAGGCGTACTATGAAGAGGTCGCCAGCCATGAGCAGATCGAGATCCGCACCGAGTCCGTGGTTGAGGAAGTAAACACCGACGACAACTTCGGCTACGTCACGCTTAATAATGGCGAAGTACTGCAGGCCCGCCTGGTTGTAGCTGCCGATACCCGCTTCTCTGAAACCCGTCGCAATATGGGCCTATCGGCGACCATGCGTGACTTCTCACGCACCGCAATCGTCTGCCGGATGGAGCACACAAAACCACACGACCAGACCGCATTCGAGTGTTTCCACTACGGCCGCACCACCGCGATCCTGCCGATGAACGGCAACAAGTCCTCCGTCGTTGTGACCATCAACAGCCGCGACGCACAGAAATTTGCCGACATGAGCGAAGCGGAGTTTAACCACAACATCGAACAACAGATGGATGGTTTACTGGGTGAAATGAAGCTGATCGGCAAACGCCACGTGTACCCACTGGTCGCCGTTCATGCCAACCAGTTTGTGGCACGCCGCTTTGCCCTGATCGGTGATGCCGCTGTGGGCATGCACCCGGTCACCGCTCACGGCTTTAACCTGGGTCTACGTGGTCAGGCCACCCTGGCCAAAGAGATCGCCAACGCGATTGCCGAAGGTGAGGATATCGCCAGCCAGTCTCTGCTCAAGACTTACGAAAGCAGCCAGATGCGTGTCACCCGCGTGCTCTATCATGGCACCAACGTGGTCGTAGGCCTATTCACCAACGAGTCACTGGCCGCTAAGCTGGCGCGTAAAGCCACCCTGCGCCTGGCGAACAACATCGGGCCGATCAAGCACCTGATCACCGAATCCCTGACCGAGAATGATCTGAACGGTACCAGCCCACTGCAGGAACTGAAGAACAACCTGCCGCCGGTACCGGATTTTATTCCGGTTGCAAAGGCGCGGGAGAAAATCGAGTCCATCCTGCCTGAAAAACTCCACCCACTGAATGTACTTGGACTTAAATAAGCAGATAAAAATTCTCAATCAAAAAGCCGTCATCACGACGGCTTTTTTAGTTTCTGAAAGAAGACAAACTTAGCGACACCCGACCTACACCAGATCACACTTG
>NZ_CAXRBQ010000180.1:0-11436 GCF_964228735.1 Pontibacterium sp.
ACCAGGTGAAGTTGGGAGAGACCAGCAACCGAAGACGGTTACCCGGTAACAGTTCAATCAGTTTGAGGCGGTCGAGTAGTGCCAGCTTCTGAATACACTCGGTTTCGCTGATCTTGTACTGGCTCACGAGGTCTTCAAAACTGAAGCCATTGATCACGCTTACCGCAATAAGCAGCAGGACCACATCGTTTGCCACTTCCCGTTCCTGATCGAGGGTGAGCTGGGTCAGACTTTGCTGCTGGTGGGACATCTTTTCCACCAACTGAAAGAAGCTGATACCAATGGCGTCACAGATGATCTCCAGACGCTGTAGGGTGAAGTTGCGCTCGGAGAAGAGACGCTTAACGGATGCTTCACTGAGATCCAGATCGGTGGCGATATCGGCGTAGGTTTTGCCGCTGGCTTTGAGTTGTTGTTTAAGTGTGTCGACAAGTGCTGAGGTTTGAAGCATGGCCCGATACCGTCCTGTATCCCTGTTTTGGCTGGATGTGAGCTGATGCTCAGTATACGTGGCCTTAAAAAAGATGCCATCCAGTGATATTTGATCCGTGATTTATACCGTTATCGTATTCGAATATGGGGTTTGCCCTCGTGTAATTTTTTGTAGCCAGGGTGGTAGGGGGTAGAAATAGATCCTTGACGTATATCAAGCATGAAGATGAACGGCTATTTTATGGAGAAAATTTAAGAAAATTCATATTGAAACAAATGCTTAACGGAGTAGCTTTACTATGCCGCGGCGCACAGAGAGAGGATAAAACGGTAGTTTGAATCGCTCTGACCCTCTCTACGGTTTGTGTTGTTGTGATGGTGTTAGACTAAGGTCGGTAATTTTGAACGAATTGTTACATTGAATTTCGTTCTGGTTATATAGATAGTGTCTAACGGGCGTTTGAATTGAGTGATTCAATTGATCAGATCTGTAGGGAAAATGAGATGGCTAAACAATCCGCATTGAAATTTAAACAGCTGTTCGCGCTGGTAGTCGCTTCTGCATTCGCAGCAGCAGCGGTGTTTATGGGTGTATCAATGTATGGTGACCTCAATGCAGAAGGAGCTGCGTCGACCGCAATGGTGGTCTTTAAGGCTGTTAGTGTTGGAGTCTCAATTCTGTTCTGTGCTGCGAATGCCAAAATGGCAATGCTGGCACGTGAAGAACGTATGAGTGCAGAAGCCGCTTAATCGCGTTGAAGATAGCGCAATCAATACAAGGAAAAGGGATTAACTCAACTGGAAAGTCCGGAAACCGCTTCAGGGACGTAAGCACATAACACCGGCTTTTTAATTTGCAGTAAGTCATTTTCTCCTGTGTGAGAATCAGGCCTCAAACAACTGTTCAGACCATTATCTGGGCAACTGTTTGGGGCCTTTTTCTTTTCTATGATCAGTCGTCAATGGGGCATGGCCTCAAAAGACGAAATTTGGTGTTTGCAACGACTGTAAAATCTCACCTCAAGCAGGCAGGGCGGGCACATCTCTGCTACGTTTTGAGGGCGCGATCTGGTATGGTTGCGCCTCTTTTCTTTAATTCTCCCCGAGGTAGTGTGCATTGGCTCAGATTGGTCGTATGAATAAGCTGGAAGTCGTCCGTGAGGTAGGCTTTGGTGTCTATCTGGATGGCGATGATCTGGGCGGGATTCTGTTGCCAAAACGCTATGTGCCGGAAGGCTGCAAAATCGGTGATCAGCTGGACGTGTTCGTCTACATGGATTCCGATGACTTCCCGATCGCCATCACCGAAGAACCTAAGGTTCAGTTGGGTGATGTGGCCGCACTGAAAGTGGTTTCGGTGGAGAAGGTGGGTGTGTTCCTGGACTGGGGGCTGCCGAAGGATCTGTTCCTGCCGTACAGTGAGATCCGCAGCCAGCATCCTTCCGTGGGTGATACCGTGCTGGTATACGTCTACATGGACAACACCAATCGTATCTGTGCGTCTGCGCGTCTGGATCGTTTCCTGGATAAAGAGCCGGCGGACTACACACGTAACCAGCAGGTAAACCTGGTAATTGCCGGCCAGACCGACCTGGGCTACAAGGCGGTTGTGAACGGTACCCACTGGGGCGTGCTCTATCACGACGAGGTGTTCCGTAAACTGCGTCGTGGTTACAAGACCCGTGGTTTCATCAAACGTGTGCGTCCGGACGGTAAAATTGATCTGTCCCTGGATAAGCCGGGATACGCCAAGGTGGATCGCCTGCAGCAGAAAGTACTGCAGCACCTGGCAGAGCGTAACGGCTACAGCCCGCTGAACGATAAGAGCCCACCTGAGCAGATCTACAGCACTTACGGTGTTTCCAAGAAGGCGTACAAAATGGCGATAGGTGGTCTGTACCGCCAGCGCCTTATCTCCATCGATGACGACGGTATTCGTCTGGTTGAAGAGAAATAAGCAGCACAGCGCTTCAGATCTTTTCTACAAACGGCGGAAGTTCCATCTGCTTAAACTCCGCCGTTATCAGGGCAGACATATGCGCTGCCGCAGGGGTAAGGGAACGGCCCTTTCGCCGAATTAGGCAGATTTCGCGGCTGATCGCAGGTTCTGTCAGCGGAATAAAGCAAAGTCCTTCAAACGCGGTTGTAGCTGCGGCCAGTGCCGGCAGCAGTGAGATCCCCATGCCTTCGCTCACCAGTGCCGCTATGGCTGCCGGGTTACTGGCCTCCATCACCGGGCCTTCTAGGTCCAGATCGACCACACCTTCTTTTTTAAAACGCGACAGTTGTACGCGGATGCCGGTATCGGTAGTCAGGTAGATGATCTGCTGGTGGGCCAGAGCTTCCCAACATACGCCATCTGTATTCGACGCGAATGGATGATCCGGCCGACAGACAACACCGTAGCGGTCGCGTAATAGCGGTTGATAGCTCAGATCCGGATTGGAGGAGTGGTTGCTTGCCACGCCAAAATCCACCTCGTTTTCCAATACACGGGTTTCGATACCACCCGCACCATCATCACGCAGATAGATACCGATATTGGGATACTGTTGCCGGTACTGGTTAACGATGGGGGGGAGGAGTCGGGAGATGGTGGAAGGCGACGCGGCGATGCCTACCTGGCCCTGCTGTTGTTCCGATACAGCACGCAGGTCGGCAAGGGCGGTATCGAAGTCGGATAGCAGACGCTCCGCCACGGGCAGAAAACGTTTGCCTTCACCGCTGAGTAAAACGCTACGTGTGGTGCGGTCAAAGAGTGTCAGACCAACCTGCTCCTCCAACTGCTTGATTGTCGCTGTCAGGGTGGATTGGGTCAGGTGCAGACTTTCAGCCGCACGGGTAAAACTTCCGTCCTGGGCGACGGCAAAAAACGCGCGCAGGTGACGAATAGATAGATTATTCATTTCTATAAATTAATCTATTTGATTTTATCATTTGATTGATAAATAGAGATTCTGCATCATTGCTCCCATAAATACAAAGCCCGCGCTGTAGCTGTTTCGTATCACCGCCGGGCACCGCGGTTTACTTCAATTTCTAAGGATTTACCCCGTACCATGATTCCACGCATATCTGAGATCGATGCGACGCAAAAGCTGTATCTGCAATTCATCGAACGGCTCAAAGCCCAAGGCTTCGAAGGTGATCTGAACCCTGACTACGCCAACCGTGTGGTGTTGGCAACCGACAACAGTATCTACCAGATGCTGCCGCAGGGTGTGTTGTACCCGAAAACCCTTGAGGACCTGGTACGCATTGCCAAGCTCTCCAACCAGCCAGAATTTGCTGAAGTGGTGCTGAGCCCACGTGGTGGAGGTACGGGCACCAACGGCCAGTCTTTGACTGATGGCCTGCTGGTGGACGTGTCCCGTCACATGAGCCAGGTATTGGAGATTAACGCAGACGAGCGTTGGGTGCGTGTGCAGGGAGGGGTGGTAAAAGACCAATTGAATGCCGCGCTGAAACCCTACGGCTTCTTCTTTGCACCTGAGCTGTCGACCAGTAACCGCGCTACCGTGGGCGGCATGATCAACACCGACGCCAGCGGTCAGGGCTCCTGCATGTACGGCAAGACCCGTGACCATGTCCTGGAGCTGAAGTCCGTCTTCCTGGATGGCACCGTGTGGGAATCCGCACCGATCACTGCGGAAAAGCTGGCTGAGATTAAGCAGCGTGACGACCGGGTAGGTGAAGCGCACCGCGTGGTGGACGAGATCTTCACCACCAAGAAAGAGCTGATTGACGCCAAGTTCCCAAAACTGAACCGCTGCCTGACCGGTTACGATCTGGCGCACATCTACGATGAGGACGGCAACTTTAACCTGAACTCTGTGCTCTGTGGTGCGGAAGGTTCTCTGGCGTTTATCGCAGAGGCGAAGCTGAACGTGCTGCCGATCCCTAAATATGCAGCCCTGGTCAACGTTAAGTACGATAGCTTCGAATCCTCAATGCGGGATGCAACAGCGATCATGGAGTACGACCCAACCTCTGTTGAGACCGTTGACTCCAAGGTTCTGAACCTGGCGATGGGTGACATCATTTGGGACACCGTTGCGGATTATTTCCCAACCACCGAAGGCGAGCCGGAGATCAGCGGTATCAATCTGGTGGAATACACCGGTGATGACGAAGCGGAGCTGCGTGCCAAAGTAGAAAAGCTGACCAACCATCTGGAAGCGGTCGCAGGTCAGGAAGGGAAAAGTTTCGGCCACACCGTGGTGTACGGTGCAGACGAGATCAAAAAGATCTGGGCAATGCGCAAGAAAGCAGTTGGCCTGCTGGGGAATGCTAAAGGTCAGAAACGTCCGATCCCATTTGTGGAAGATACCGCGGTACCACCGGAAAATCTGGCCGACTTCATTATGGAGTTCCGCGCCGTATTGGATGAACGTGATCTGGCGTACGGTATGTTCGGGCATGTGGATGCAGGTGTACTGCATGTACGTCCAGCGATCGACATGAAGGATGAAGTGCAGGAATCCCTGATCCGTGACGTGACCGACCAAGTGGTTGCGCTGACCCACAAATACAAAGGTCTGTTGTGGGGCGAACACGGTAAAGGCGTACGTTCTGAGTATGCGCCGGAATTCTTTGGTGAGTTGTACGCAGAGATCCAGCGCATCAAAGGTTGCTTCGACCCACGCAATCAGCTGAACCCGGGTAAGATCGCCACACCGGCGATTGAAGGTGCTGAACTGCTGAAAGTGGATGGCGTACCAACCCGTGGGCAATACGACCGTCAGATCGATCCGAATACTTTCCAGTACTACGATGCTGCGATGTACTGTAACGGCAACGGCGCCTGCTATAACTACGATCCAAACGACGCCATGTGCCCATCCTGGAAGGCGACCCGCGAACGTGTGCATTCGCCGAAGGGGCGTTCCTCTCTGATCCGTGAATGGACCCGCCTGATGTCCAACCAGGGTGTGGATCTCACCAAAGAGAGCGAGAAAGTTAAAGGCGAGTCCTTCCTGCGCAGTCTGCCACGTAAGGTTAAAAATACGCTGGCCAAGCGCCGAGGTGAGTACGACTTCAACCATGAAGTGTACGACGCGATGCAGGGCTGTCTGGCGTGTAAATCCTGTGTTGGCCAGTGCCCAATCAAGGTAAACGTACCGGATTTCCGCTCCCGCTTCCTGGAGGTGTACCACAGCCGCTACCTGCGTCCGATGAAGGATTACATGGTGGGTTCCCTGGAACTGATGATCCCATACCTCGCCAAGTTCCCGGCGCCGTACAACTGGGCGATGCGTAACGGCACCATGAAAAGGTTGTTCCAGCGCCATATGGGCATGGTGGACAGCCCAACGATTTGCACCAACAGCCTGAAACTGGGTATGGAAGAGCGTGGCGTCGAGTTTGCTACCATGGACGTGATCAGCCGGCTATCCAATGTACAGCGCGAGCGGGCCGTGATTATCGTACAGGACGCCTTTACCAGTTACTTTGAAACCCAGTTGGTACTGGATCTGATCGATCTGTTGGGCAGCCTGGGCTTCTACGTGATGGTTGCACCGTTCAAACCAAACGGTAAGCCGCTGCACGTACACGGTTTCATGGATCAGTTTGAAAAGATCGCGGCGAAAAACCGCGAGATGCTGAATGAATTGGCGGCTACCGAGATCGACTTGATCGGTATCGATCCGTCCATGACCCTGACCTACCGTCAGGAGTACAGCTACGACAACGATGATACACAGCCACCAGTGCAGCTGATTCAGGAATGGCTGGCGAGTAACCTGGATAAACTGGAACAGGTTGCAGGTGTGTTGCCTCAGGGTGAATACAAACTGATGGCACACTGTACTGAGAAAACCTCGGCCGCACCTTCCATCAAACAGTGGCAGAGCATCTTTGCCGCGCTTGGTCAGAAACTGGACGTTGTGGCGACCGGTTGTTGCGGTATGTCCGGTACCTATGGGCACGAGACTGCCAACTACAATACGTCCCGCAAGATCTATGAGATGAGCTGGGCCGATGTGGTGAACAATCCTGAAAACAAAGGCAAGTTGGTTGCGACCGGTTACTCCTGCCGTTCTCAGGTGAAACGTATCGATCAGCAACAACTGCCACACCCAGTGCAGACCCTGCTGGACGTTCTTCAGCGCGTCAGCTGATCAAGCCTACCTGAATACACCGCTTCTGTTACGTCTGTAGCAGGGCGGTGTATAGTTTGCTCTTCAAATATCCCGCAAAGGAAATCTCCAATGTCCGCAGCCCGTGATAAGTGGAATGCCCGTTACCTGAGTAAAGGTGACCGGCCACCAACAGCACCTTCATTTCTGCAGAAACATATCGGTAGTCTGAAGTCAGGTAGCGTGTTGGATATTGCTGCAGGGGATGGGGCGGCTTCACTGCTGTTGGCACGCGAAGGGTTTGCTGTAACCGCGCTGGATATCTCCGAAAATGGTCTTGAGCGGTTAGCGACGTTCGCAGAAGAGCAGGGTAATCAGGTTGCCATCCAAGTATGTGATCTTGAACAGCCCGGTGCGCTAAGCGGATTGGGACAGTTTGATAATGCAGTCATCACCCTGTACAAACCGGCGCCTGCCTTCTGGTCGGAATTGGTTGAGCACATTGTACCGGGTGGCCTAGTGCTATTGACCACCTTCAACGTTGAGCACCATGTGCAAACCGGTTTCTCCAAGCGTTTCTGCCTGGAGCCGGGTGAGCTAGAAGGGGTCCACCCAGCGTTGGAGTTGATCGAATACAGCTCCACAGCAAACGACGGCAACTGGATGGATCACTACCTCTTTCGCCGTCGATAAGCTGGTGATCTGCAAACAGATTGTTTCACATCGCGGTTTCCACCCTAAGGTTGTAGTGCAATTGCACAATAAATAAGACACACTTGGGCTTCTTTTGGGGACCGTGTTTCCCCACTGAGCCAGACGGTTTTTCGTCTACAAGGGTAAATAGGCCTGTAGCTAAAGGCGGAACATTCCGAAGAGAGTGTCTGAGAGCCAAGCACGGGTTACAAACATAATTATTCGAATAATCTAAGGAGCAAGCTGTGAAAGATCTGCTGCCTGAACTCTGTGATCAGTTCCCTGAGCTGGTGCAGGTTGTAGAACCGATGTTTGGAAACTTCGGTGGCCGTGAACGTTTTGGTGGTGAAATCGTCACCTTGAAAGCGTTTGAAGATAACTCCAAGGTACGCGAGCAGGTTGCACTGCCAGGTGAAGGTAGAGTCCTGGTCGTCGATGGAGGCTCCTCTATGCGCCGTGCAATGCTGGGTGACATGCTGGCGGAGAAAGCAGCGAAAAACGGTTGGGCTGGCATCATCATCAACGGTTGTATTCGTGATGTGAATGCTATTGGCGAGATTGATCTTGGTGTTCAGGCGCTGGGTACTCACCCGATGAAAACTGAAAAGCGTGGTCTGGGTGACCTGAACGTAGAGATTTCATTCGGTGGTGTGACCTTCCGTCCGGGTGAATACGTTTATGCCGATAACAACGGCATTCTGGTATCCCCACAGAAACTGGAGGTTGAGGAGTAATCCCACCTCAGCAGAAGCCGGGTATTCCTTGCCCGGCTTTCCTCATTGTCTAAACCTTCCAACTCATACACCCATCATCATACTGATGTAGGTTTTGGCACCGACACCAAACAGTGTCAGGCCGATGATCAATCCCAGAAAAATCAGGCGTCCATTGCGATCGGCTTGGGCTTTGACCGAAACATGCCATACGCTCCAAAGCTTCAGCAACACCATTCCAATCAGCGCGCCAAAGACCCATAGCTCTGTATCGCTCCAAACCACCATGATTCTCTCTCCTCTAGTAAAATGTATTTGAAAAACATGTTGATGCGGACTATAACATGGTAAATAAATACATGTTAATAGCATATCTATAAAATTGACCTTTTCTCGGTCGAAGTTCGTAGATAGAGGAGTGGAAATTTGAAACGCAGCGAGGCTCTAATCCCTCTAAGTCGGGAGCATCACAGGGCACTGGTGGTGGCAAAACGTATTCAGGCGCTTGAGCAAAAACCTGAAAACTTACTTATAACTTATTGGAGAGACGTCCGAGCGGGACTGCAGCAAGAACTGGAGCTGCACTTCGCTGAGGAAGAGAGGGGCTTCCAAAACCTGCTGTCGGGGGTACATAAAGAGCGCTTCCTGAATGACCATCAAGAGCTTAGAGAGCTGCTGGCAAAGGATGACCCTGAAGCGATCATCAGGTTCGCACAGTGCTTGAAGGAGCATGTGCGCTTCGAAGAACGGGACCTGTTTGGCTGGTTGGAGGCAAATCATTCCAGACAACTGGCAGAAGCGTTTTTGGCTGACTAAATCCGGAGGATGGCATGATCAAAACCGACGTGGTGATTGTAGGTGCAGGGCCGTGTGGCCTGTTTCAGGTATTTGAACTGGGCTTGCTGGGGATTAGTGCGCATGTGGTTGAAGCGTTGCCCTATGCGGGTGGTCAGTGTATCCAGTTGTATCCGGATAAACCGATCTATGATATTCCGGCGATCCCGGAGATCTCCGCACGTGGTTTGGTTGAAAACCTGATGGCACAGATCGCGCCGTTTAATCCTGAATTCCACTTCGAGCAGCGTGTCGCCAGGATTGAGCGTCAGGATGATGACCGCTTTCTGCTGGAGACCGATAACGGACTCCAGTTTGATACCGCTGCTGTTGTAATCGCAACCGGAGCGGGCGCGATCCGGCCGATTCGCTTGAAGGTCGATGGTATCGATCGCTTCGAGGATACTCAGTTGTTTTATGCCGTCACCGACGAAACGCGCCATCATGGTAAACGTTTGGTGATACTTGGTGGTGGTGACTCCGCGCTGGATTGGGTGATGCGACTGCACCCGGAAGCGGAAAGTGTGGTGTTGATCCACCGTTCAGATCGCTTCCGGGCGCAAAGCCATACCGTCGAGAAGATGCACGCACTTTGTGACGATCACCATATGCAGTTCCTGACGGGCAGGGTGGTGGATTATGTTCAGCGTGATGGTGAGCTGGTTGGCCTGAAAGTGATGTCTATGGACGGTGTGGTACGCCGTCTGGAGATGGACCACCTGCTGGTGTTCTTTGGCCTCAGCCCCGACAGTGGCACTCTGGACTCCTGGGGAATTGAAACAGAACGGAATCAGGCCAAGGTGGATACGGAGAAGTTCATGACCAATCGTAACGGCATCTATTCCATTGGCGACTGCAACTGGTATCCGGGGAAGAAGAAGTTGATCTTAAGTGGATTCCACGAGGCTGCGTTGGCGGCATTCGCAATCAAAGCTCGCTTGAATCCGGATGAGAAGGTCTATCTGCAGTACACCACAACCAGCCCGGCGCTGCATGAACGCCTGGGCGTCTCCCCGGATCTTAGCGATCTGTTGTGATCAGCTGACTCTGGAGTTGCGGGCTGTCGAGCATCTGGGCGAGGGTGTATTTGCGCAGAGTATCCATAAACGCCTGTTGTGCTTCATGGAAGACGGATTGCAGCGTGCAGAAGCCTGTCAGTTTGCAGTCCTGACCCATACAGTCGACCAGTGGGCTGGTGCCTTCCGATTGTGCAATTACGTCACCCAAGTTGATCTCTTCAGGGGGTACAGCCAGACGGATGCCGCCATTCTTACCACGAAATGTTTGTAGGTAGCCGGACTTAGACAGGGCGTGCACAACTTTTCGCAGATGTTCGATGGAGATTTCGTAGAAGCCCGCGATTTCGGCAAGAGTGGTGAGGCGGTCGTTATTTACGGCTGTATAGAAGAGAACTCTGAGAGTGTAGTCAGTAAATCGGCTCAGTTGCATATTAGCATTTGCTCACAAAAGGATGCGGTGAATATACGTAAGCTCACGGTATACTGCAAGCTCGGTTTGATAACTGGTCAGACCTTTATATTTGATCCCATTTTTGCGAAAAACTTCCCGTTTTCAGAAGCGGAAATGTCTTTTCTCAACAGCTTCAGTTTTCTAGAACAACGGTCCTATTTTAACCCATCTGTTCCTTTGGAAAAGCTATAAAAAGGTACTGTTTGACGTTAATCATGGGTACGCAAAGTGGCATGCGTGTGCGGCATGCCAGAATTTTGAACGATTCATCTTTCAGTGGGGATCTGTAGAATAGAGCGTGTTTTTACGACAAGAAGAGTCGAGCGCGTGTGGGGTATCCGATCAGGAAATGGTCGGGACTGAAGATTCCGTCAAACAGGGATAAGTCTGCTGATCCAGGGGCTTTAATTTTACCCTGAACAATTAGAGTTCAGATTAAATGGATAATAAGAAGATCATCTTTATTGGCCCGGTAGGTGCCGGTAAAACCAGTGCGATCCAAGCGGTAAGTGAAATCGAATGCGTAAACACGGAAGCAAAAATTTCCGCAGACAAAGTCAGCGATTATAAGGAAACAACAACTGTTGCGATCGATTACGGCCGCCTGACCACAGATGCCAATGAAAAAGCACACCTGTACGGTGCACCGGGTCAGTCCCGCTTTGACTTTATGTGGGACATGCTGAGTGAGGAGATCGCTTACGACGCTAACGGTGTTGTTCTGATGTTGGATAACGCTCGTGAGTGCCCACAGGAAGATCTGAAGTATTATCTGAACGCGTTTTCCCAACTTATTGAAGGCAAGTCGCTGGTTGTAGGTGTAACCCGCGAGGACGTGCAGGCGAACCCATCCATGGAGGATTACCAGCAGTGGCTGGCAGAGTTGGATGTTGAGGCGTCGGTAAGTTTTGTTGACGCACGTGACGCGTCTGCTGTGATTAAACTGGTTGAGCCTCTGCTGGGATCACTGAAGCAGGCGGCCCAGGCTCTATTGCCTGAGGGTGTCGCTAGCCAGGATGCGCTGCCAGCCTGATAATCGTGATCTTAAGATAAAAAGAAACCCCGCTATTGAGCGTAATGCTGTTCACTTAAGGGGAGCAGCATTGCGATCCACCGGATAACGAGTCTTTGACATCTTTACCGTCCTCGGCCTTGAGGGGCGAGGACGGGATTTCATAAACAGGCTGGCAACCCCCGCTCTCAGTTCAGACAAC
>NZ_CAXRBQ010000181.1:0-15557 GCF_964228735.1 Pontibacterium sp.
GATCTCCATCAACGTCAGCGGACCGCCGATGTCGTTGTTCAGGTTGCCACGGGTGGCCAACACCTCACCCTGCTGGGCCAGGATCGCCGCCAGCATCTCTTTCACGGTGGTTTTACCGGCACTGCCGGTAACTGCAAACACAGGCTTATCAAAGCGTTGGCGATTCAGCTTACCAATCAGTCCCAACGCAGTGTGCGTGTTGTCCACCAGCCACTGGGGGATATCAGCCGGCTGCTCTTCGCTCACAACTACAGCAACCGCACCTTTATCCAGCGCCTGTTCGATAAAACGATGGCCATCAAAGTTCGGGCCTTTCAGTGCCAGAAATAGGTTACCCGGCTTAATGGAACGGGTATCGGTGCTGACACCGGTAAACACGGCATCACCACCGGGTAGCTCACCACCCAATGCAGATTGCAGGTCACTCAGGCGCCATTCACCGATCATGCTGACCACTCCCCGAGCGCTGCTTGCGCGACTTTAACATCATCAAACGGATACCGTTTCCCCATGATTTCCTGGTAATCCTCGTGTCCTTTACCGGCAATCAATACCACATCATTACTGCCTGCAGCCTTAACGGCCGCCTGGATCGCCTGCTCGCGATCCACATGAATGCGCTGTTCTTCAGCATCTACACAACCCGGCACGATCATATCGATAATCTGCTGCGGGTCCTCCGTGCGTGGATTGTCGCTGGTGATATACAGTACATCCGCCAACTTCGCCGCAATTCGCCCCATCTCGGGCCTCTTACCGTTATCACGATCACCGCCACAGCCAAATACACACAGAAGTTTGCCTGCGGTGTGTTCACGGGTCGCCTCAAGTGCCTTTTCCAGTGCGTCCGGTGTATGCGCGTAATCCACAATTACCAGCGGCTGATCACCAGAGCCCAGGCACTGCATTCGACCCGGCACCGGCGTGAGCGCCGCCAACTCCCGCTCAATCTGATCGGCTTTAAAACCCATCGCGCCCAGCACACCCACCGTCAACAACAGGTTGGAGACGTTAAATGCGCCCACGACCTGAGTTTTCAAGTCCATGCCGCCCCAAGGCGTTTTCAGCTGTGCATCGATCCCCGTTTTCTGCAGGGATATATTGCCTGCCTGGATATCACCACGCTCAACACCAAAGCTAAACAGGGAGCCACTTAACTGCTCAACCAGTTGCTGACCAAATGCATCATCGGCACTGATCACCGCATGCTGTGGCTTCAGCTCGGTAAACAACTTCGCTTTGGCCGCACCGTATTCGTCCATAGTGCCGTGGTAATCCAGGTGGTCTCGGCTCAGGTTGGTAAACGCACCAACCTCAAACTGGACACCGGCGACACGATGCTGGTCCAGCGCATGGCTGGACACTTCCATCACCACTGCATCCGCACCCTGCTCAACAAACTCGGCCAGTAGTGCCTGCAGACCAACCGCATCCGGAGTGGTGTGTGTTGCACCTGCCAAAGCATCCGGAAAGCCATTGCCCACAGTACCAATCACCGCTGTGCGCACACCCAAGCTGTTCAGCGCCTGAGCCAAAAAGTGGCTGCAGGATGTTTTGCCGTTAGTCCCGGTGACACCGATCATTCGAAGCCGAGCTGAAGGCTTGCCGTAAAACGCTCCCGCGATATCACTCAGTCGCTGTGCCAATCCATCAACCGCAATTACCGGCACGTCACCTTGATTTGCGTACTGCTCATCACCATCGATCAGTATTGCGGCAGCACCTTTCGCCAGCGCATCCGGAATAAAATCGCTGCCTTTATGGGTTCCACCCGCACGGGCGCAAAACAGATCGCCTGCCTTTACCTGACGGCTGTCCTGGTTAATACCACTCACCAGGATCTGCCCGGCATCAGCCTGATGCAGCTCTGGCAACAACTCACCCAATGTGCGTTTTATGGTATCCATCAGCGTTGTACCATCTGTTGATCAACTCTTTGATCCGGCTGAATCAGGTTATCCGGTGGCACGTTTAGCAAACGTAGCGTCCCACCCACGGCTCGGGAGAAGATAGGTGCCGCCACTTCACCGCCGTAATATTCCTGGTTGCGTGGGTTATCCACCATCACCACTGTAATCACTTTCGGGTCACTCGCTGGCGCGATACCTGCGAATACCGAGATGTACTGATCTTCGATATATCCGCCGCTACCCACTTTGTGTACAGTGCCGGTCTTACCCGCAACGCGATACCCCGGGATCGACGCTTGCTTGCCGGTACCCTTGATGCTGATCACTGTTTCCATCATGCCACGTACAGAACGCGCCACCTGAGCAGGCATCACACGCACCGGCGGCAGTGGTTTCTCTGTATGCAGCAAGCTCACCGGCGATAAAATGCCATCATTTGCCAACGGCAGATATGCTTGCGCAAGCTGCAGCGGCGTGACCGACAATCCATAGCCATAGGACATGGTGGCCCGTTGCAATATCTGACTCTCTGCGAGGTAAGGCAGTCGCCCTGAGCGCTCACCCGGGAAGCCAATACCTGTTGCGGTGCCAAGCCCTACATTTTGCAGCAGATGATGCAAAGTACCCGGCTCCAGGCTCAACGCCAGTTTCGCAGAGCCCACGTTACTGGACTTGGTAATAATGCCGGTAATATCCAGTTCACCGTAGTTACGATGATCACGGATGGTTTTACCTTTCACGCGCATGTAGCCGGGAGTTGTATCCACTACACTGCGCATTCCGTATTTTCCGCTCATCAACGCCGCAGCCACCGTCATCGGCTTCATGGTTGAACCCGGCTCAAACAGGTCCGTCACCGCACGGTTACGGATCGTTGACGATACACGGTCCGCCGGGTTGTTCGGGTTGTACGACGGGTAGTTTGCCATCGCCAACACTTCACCCGTTTTAGCATCCAGCATGACTAAGGATGCTGCATCCGCCTTATGTGCAGTGACGGCTGCTTTCAGCTCTCGATACGCCAGATACTGCAAGCGCATATCGATGGTGAGCTGCAGCGACTGGCCATGCTGTGCTGCGCTCTCGGAGCGAATATGTTTAACCGTACGCCCCAGAAGATCTTTCAGGACCAGCTGTTTACCGGGCTCCGCACGCAACGCTTTCTCGTAGGACAATTCCAGTCCTTCCTGCCCTTTACCGTCACGGTTGGTAAAGCCAACCAGATGGCTGGCCACTTCACCGGCGGGATAGAACCGTTTGTAGTCCCGCTCCACGTGGATACCCGGCACTTTCAACGCGCGAATACGGTCAGCGACTACCGGCTCCACCTGGCGCTTCAAATACATGAAACGTTTGCCACGTTTCGCCGAAATCTTTTTCACCAGCGCAGTGCGGCTGGTTCCCAGTTCCTGCGCCAGTTTCGCCAGCGATACATGGTTGAGGTCAGCCATCTTAGGGTCGACCCAGACCGTCGCCACAGGCGCACTGACCGCAATCGGATCACCATTGCGGTCAGTAATAATGCCGCGATGGGCCGGAACCTGGATTACACGCAAGCTGCGGGCGTCACCCTGGTTCTGCAGAAACTCCTGCTCTTCCACATAGAGTGAGATCAGCTTAAAACCGATACCAAAGGTGATCGCCGCCAGCATGCCCAGCACGAGGGCAAGCCGCCAACCTTTGCCTATCTGTCTGTGTGTCTGCTCTTCACTCATCGCGCACAAACTCAATTTTTGTGGGGTCCGGCACCTGCATCTGCAACTTTTTCAGCGCCAGGGATTCCACCCGGTTATTCGCTGCCCAAGCTCCCTGCTCAAGCAGTAGCTGCCCCCATTCAACCTGCAGCTCGTCGTACTCTCTGACCGCCACCTGATGTTGATGAAACAGCTTGCGGTAATCATGGGACGCAAAGATCACCATCAACGCGGACAACACAACCAAAAAACCTGTCACAAACAGGATTAGCGCGGGCTTAATCAGCTCCTGCGCCTGGTAGATCCTTACCGGCTCAGGTTTCGCGTCTTTCTCTTTAAAATTGCGAAACCGTTGCAATGCAAGCATCAGGCAATCTTGGTTGCTGCGCGCATCACTGCACTGCGTGCGCGTGGGTTGTCAGACACTTCTTTTTTGCCCGCTTTCACGGCTTTCCCTACCGACTTCAGTCGCTGGTTGAGCATATCCTGCGTCACCGGAATACCTGGCGGCAGATGCTCATCACCTTTCACATACTTGCGAATGAAGCGCTTAACGATACGGTCTTCCAGCGAGTGGAAGCTGATCACAACCAGACGCCCACCTTCAGCCAGCACTTCCAGCGCCTGATCAAGACAACGTTCCAGGTCTTCAAGTTCCCGGTTGATGTGGATACGGATACCCTGAAATGCACGTGTCGCCGGATGTTTGCCTTTTTCCCATGCTGGGTTGGCTTCCGCGATAATCTTCGCCAGGCGCGCGGTAGTTACGATCGGCGCTTCTTCACGTTCTGCAACAATCGCTTTCGCCATACGGCGGGAGAAACGCTCCTCACCGTAGGTGTAGAGCACATCAGCGATCTCTTTCTCTTCTGCACGGGCCAGCCACTCGGCGGCGCTTTCACCAATACCCGGGTTCATCCGCATATCAAGCGGACCATCCTGCGTAAAACTGAAACCACGTTCCGGGTCATCCAGCTGTGGAGAAGACACACCCAGGTCCAGCAGCACCCCATCAACCTTACCCATCATGCCGGCATCGGTGACAAACTGTTCCATCTCGGCAAAACTGCCGTGACAAATAGAAAAACGCGGCTCGTCTCCGAACCGCTGCTGAGAATGCGCAATCGCTTGGGGATCTTTATCAATCCCCATTACACGACCACTGTCGGAAAGGCGATCCAAGATCAGTGCAGTGTGTCCGCCACGGCCAAAAGTACCGTCCACGTAGAAACCGTCGGGGTCCTGCACCAGCAGATCGACAGCCTCATCCAGCAACACCGTAATGTGTTTAAATTCCTGCGCCATTCTTCAGCATGTATCCAATTTAAAGTGACAGAGTCTGCATCTCTTCGGGTATTTCATTACCCTCGTCTACCTGCAGATATTCATCGCGAGTTGCTTCCCAGAGCGCCTCGCTCCATATTTCGAATTTTCGTCCCTGCCCAAGAAGCACAATCTTCTTGTCGAGCTGCGCGTAATCCCGCAGCGGTGCAGGTAGTAGCAGACGCCCATTGCCATCCATCTCCAGATCAGTCGCATGACCGATCAGTAATCGCTGTAGGCGGCGTGCCGCTGGATTGAGGCTAGGTAGGGCCTCAATTTTTTTCTGTATCTCTTCCCATTCGGGAAGCGGGTAAAGTAATAAGCAACGTTCTTCCGTATCGATTGTGGCCACCAGACTGCCGTCACAACACCCCATGATTTGCTCACGGTAGCGTGCCGGGATCGCCATGCGTCCCTTTGCGTCCAGGTTGATCGGATTAACGCCACGAAACATCGTTGTTTACTCAGGCCTCACTTGGGTACCACTCGAACACCAAAATTACCCACAATTACCCACTTTATACCACTAAACAACACTATAGAAATTAACCCCAGCAAATGCAAGGCAACACCTACCCGGAAACCCGCGTAAAATCAGGCAATTATTAGATTGTTTAATAGTGGAAGAAGGCCGTAAAAGCCGTACTTTTTTGAAGCTATTGAATTACAAGGGGTAAAAAGCACTTCACTGTGCGGGCGCACAAAAAAGAGAGGCAAAACCTGAATAAAACTATAGGAGAAGCCCGCCGATAAGCCGGGTTTTGTCGTGGACAGTCATTCATCTAGGGTGTACGTCGCCATACACCTCAAGCGACCTACCCGGATCCGGTATGGGCCATACCTTAAGGATCCCTATTTGGTCTTGCTCCGAGTGGGGTTTACCATCGCCGTGGAGTGTTGCCACCCACGCGGTGAGCTCTTACCTCACCATTTCAACCTTACCGTTATCCGAAGATACTTAGGCGGTATACTTTCTGCTGCACTTTCCGTCGGCTTTCGCCGCCCAGACGTTATCTGGCACTTTGCCCTGCGGAGCCCGGACTTTCCTCCCCCTTGCCGAAACAAGGCAGCGACTGTCTAGCGGACTTCTCCGGCGCTAAGGATACGCATTACGTACCCTCTTTGCCACAGCAATATGACGATCCTGAAAAAAACTCGTCCCAGATACCGGAAAACTAATTATCCACACGCTCCAACGCCAGCTTGTAGAGCAAGTTCTTCTTCACGCCGGTGATTTTTGATGCCAGCCCCGCTGCCTGCTTCACCGGCAACTCCTCAAGCAGAACATCCAACACCTGCAGCGATTTGTTATCCACAACCCCAGCTTCCGGTTTTGGCTTGCCATGCACCAACAATACAAACTCCCCTTTCTGCTGGTTATGATCCGCCTCCATCCAGGCAATCAGTTCTGCAAGTGGCGCCAAATGAATTGTCTCAAAGGTTTTTGTCAACTCGCGTGCTATAGCTACCTGACGCTCGTCCCCCATTACCGATTGCATATCCTTGAGCGACTCCAGCACCCGGTGCGGTGATTCGTAAAAAACCAGCGTCCGGCTCTCATCAGCCAGATCCGCGTAATACTGCTTACGCGCCGCTTTTTTGGCGGGAGGAAACCCCTCAAAGGCAAACCGGTCAGAGGGCAGTCCTGCCGCACTCAATGCAGCCACAAATGCCGCACAACCCGGCACCGGCGTTACCCGATAACCCGCTTCGCGCACAGCACGCACAACGACAAATCCTGGGTCGGAGATCAATGGTGTTCCGGCATCAGAGATCAGCGCCACGCTGCTACCACCGGCCAACAAATCAATGATCTGCTCAATCCGCTGACGCTCATTGTGATCATGTACTGAAATCAGTCGCGTATTAATGTTAAAGTGCGCCATTAAACGGGCACTGTGCCGCGTATCTTCAGCTGCGATAACATCAACGTTGTTCAGCACCTCAACGGCGCGTTGTGACATATCCTGAAGGTTACCAATCGGGGTAGCCACAACATACAGTGCAGATTCAGACATCAGCTATTCCATCCTAAAAACCGGGGTGAGAAGTATATGACGATTCATTGGCGCCTGTCTTTGGCAGCAGGCATTCTCGGACTTGTTTTGGCAGGCTGTAGCCAGCCACCGGTCAAACCGACACAAGCAACCAAACCGGATTACAGTTCCGATGAACAAGCACGCATGGAAGTGGAGCGACTGCTAAAACAAGCAGCCAAGGCCCCAACGATTCAAGCAGCACGCCTGCGCGTGCAAGCCGCGAACATCCTGATTCGCATGGACCGCAAAGAAGCCGCCCTGAGCATTCTGGGCGATGTCGAGCTGGAATACCTGCCACCCTCACTTCGTTACGAGGTCGCCCAGAGTCGCGCCCGTGCCGCCCTGGATGCACAACAGCCACAGGAAGCCTTGCGTTATCTAGAGTTTCCGGCGGACAGCACCTATCGGCCGTCACTGGAACAGGCTACCCGCATCGGCGAGCTGCGCGCTGAAGCTTTCCGCTTGCAGAATGATCCCGTGAGCGAAGCACTGGAGCTAATCCAAATCAGCACCAACGAGCAGGATCCGGCACTGCTGCAGCAACTGCATAACCAGATCTGGAATGCACTGCGCATGCTGCCTCCAGACCAGCTGCAATCCCTCAGCCTGCAAACCGGAAACACCTACTATGAGCAAGGCTGGTTTGAGCTTGCACTTATCCACAAGCAAGCCCGCGGCCTGGATCAGCTCAACGAACTGACCGAAGAGTGGAACACACTGTGGGAGTCCCACCCTGCCCACCTGGTACCGCCCCAGTCCGAAGCGATTACCAGCTCAGAACCGATCCTGGCACAGCGCATCGCCGTACTCTTACCGATGCAGGGCAAACTGAACAAAGCCGCCACCGCGATCCGCGAAGGCATCATGGCCGCGTACTTTAACGACCAGGCCTACGGCAAACCAGTACCCGAGATTCAGTTTGTGGATTCCACCCAAGTGAGCGAGCCGATTCAGTTGCAGAACCTGATCAACGAGCAGCAGATTGATCTGGTGATCGGTCCTCTGCAAAAGTCATACGTCAGCGCCCTGAATCGCAGCGCACCGATGCCAGCCCCGGTACTGGCGCTCAACTACGACCACAACAGCGAATTCAACCAGGTGTTCCAGTTTGGTCTGGCCGCTGAAGATGAAGCCCGCCAGGCCGCCCGAAAAATCTGGAGCGATGGCCACCGTATTGCACTGGCCCTGGTACCAATGACCAACTGGGGCACCCGCATTCGTGATGCCTTCGAAGAGGAATTTACCGCGTTGGGCGGCACCGTTGCCGACAGCACCCGCTTTGACCGCCAGGAAGACTTCTCCCGCGATATCAGCTCGCTGCTCGCTACCGACAAGAGCGCCGAACGCGCGAAACAGATCTTCCAGATGAGCAGTCGCAAAGTTAAGTTTGAAGAGCGCCGCCGCAAGGATGTCGACGCCATCTTCCTGAGTGCACTGCCGGGTGATGCCCGCCAGATCAAACCGATCCTGGCCTTCCACTACGCGGGTAACCTGCCGATTTATGCAACATCCCATGTGTTCGCCGGCACCAGCGACAGTCAGCGCGATCGCGACCTGAACGGCATCCAGTTTGTTGACGCCCCATGGTCACTGACCGCACCGTCCGAAACCAAGCGCTACCTGGCGCAAAAACGCCAGGACACTGACACTCGCTTTGGCCGCCTCTATGCCCTTGGCATTGACGCCTACAAGCTGTACCCCTACCTGAATCAGCTCGCCACCAGTGAAGGCGCCAGTATTCAGGGCGAAACCGGCGCCCTCAGCGTCAACCCGGACAAAACCGTCGTTCGTATCCTGCAGTGGGCCCAGTTCCGCAAAGGCAGCCCACAGATGCAACAGGCGCGCACCGCCCAACCTTAGGACTATTCATGGATCGAAAACAGATCGGCAAGGACGCCGAAAAATACGCCCGCAGTTACCTTGAACGCGCTGGCTTAAAGACATTAGCCAAAAACTACAATTGCCGCGGAGGCGAGATCGACCTCATCCTCCGCCATGGCAGCACACTGGTGTTTGTCGAAGTCCGCCTGCGCAGCAACCCTCACTTCGGCAGCGCTGCCGAATCCGTCACCCCATCCAAGCAGAAGCGGATCATCCACGCCGCACGTCATTTCCTGATGCGCAACCAACAGTTTAGCAACCTCGAATGCCGCTTCGATGTCATCGCTTTTGACTCGACAGAAGCACTCTCCGCGCCACTGTGGTATAAAGACGCCTTCAGACTATGATGTAGCAGTGTTAAGGAAAAAAAATGGAACTTGAGGACCGTATCGTCAGTCAGTTTCACAACTCGATGGAGGTGAATGCCGTTACCATCGAACAATATACGCCCATGATCGCACATGCGGGCGAGCTGCTACTCCATTGCCTGGTCACCGACGCCAAGGTGCTAACCTGCGGAAACGGTGCCTCAGCATCGCTGGCTCAGCATTTCTGCAGCCTGATGCTTAACCGCTTTCGCCAGGAACGTCCGGGTCTGCCGGCAATCAGCCTGAATGCTGATGCCAATACGATGAGTGGCATCAGCGAAGACAGCAGCTTCAGCGACGTGTACGCCAAGCAGATTCGTGCCCTGGGACAACCCGGCGATCTACTGCTGATCGTGTCACCCCACGGCCGCTCGAACAGCCTGGTACAGGCCATTCAGGCAGCCCACGACCGGGAAATGACGGTTATCGCCCTGACCGGCAATGACGGCGGTGACATGACCGCACTGCTTGGCCCGGATGAGGTTGAGATCTGCGTACCGGCAGAAGACCCAATTCTGGTGCACGACGCGCACCTGCTCGTTCTGCACTCTCTTTGTGATCTGGTCGATTTTCAACTGTTTGGAAGCGAACTCTGATGAACACGAAACTCGCAATCGCTACACTTATTTGCTCTCTGACTTTGAGCGGCTGCTCTAACTTGATCAGCGCCAGTCGTGAGGAACCCATCCCTGAAGACTATGGCTCCCGCACCGTAGGCAGCTATGTTGACGATGAAGTGGTTGAAACCAAAGCGTACGTAAACCTGATGGAAGCCGAACCACAGCTTCAAGGGGCGTCTGTGGGCGTGACCAGCTTTAACGGCATTGTCCTACTCACCGGACAGGCCCCCTCTGAAGAGACACGCAGCCTGGCAGAGCAGATCGTTGCCAACGTACGCAAAGTGCGTCGCGTACACAACGAAATCGAAGTCTCCGGCAGCACCTCAACGCTGAATGATGCCAGCGATGTGTGGCTGACACTGAAAACCAAAAGCCAGCTGTTGATTGATGAAGGTGTACCGGGCCACCGTATCAAAGTGGTAACCGAAAACGGCACCGTTTACCTGATGGGACTGGTTAGCCAAGCGGAAGCCGACGCTGCTGTCGGCATCGTCAGCGGTCTGGGTGGTGTACAGAAGATTGTGAAGATCTTCGAATACATCGACCAGTAACGCCATCACACGTCAAAGAAAAAGCCGGAACGATCACTCGCTCCGGCTTTTTTTATTTTACGACCTTCAGTACAGGTCCTTTTTTCTTTGGCGGCGCTTCCGGCTCTGGCGGCTCCGGCGGCGGCTCATCCATGTCATAGAGATCAGCGCCCGGTTCAATTCCAAAACCCATACCCGCAGCATTTTCCCGGGCATAGATCGCAATCACGGCGCCCAACGGAATATACACGTCCATAGGCACACCACCAAAGCGCGCATTAAAGCTTACCGCATGGTCATCAACCATAAATCCACGCACAGCGGTTGGCGCAATGTTCAACACAATCTGGCCGTCTTCGACAAACTGCACCGGCACCACAACACCACTCCAGTCAGCGTTAACGACCACGTGTGGGGTCAGATCGTTATCCTGCATCCACTCGTACAGTGCACGCAACAGATAGGGACGACTTGGCTTCATAACAACTCCATACAAAAAAGGGACGAAGTCACCTTCATCCCCTTATTTTCATGCACCAGCATAGACGCTGGCAATATCTGCTATCAGTCGCGCATTTCACGCTCTGCATCAGATAGGCTCGCCTGGAACGATTCACGCTCGAACAGACGCTCCATGTACTTCAGCAGCGGCTTGCACTGATCTTCAGGCAGCTCAACACCCAGCAGCGGCAGACGCCACAGAACCGGTGCCAGACAGCAGTCCACAAGCGAAAACTCTTCGCTCATGAAGTATTCCTTCTCTGCGAAGATAGGAGATACAGCTACCAGGCTGTCGCGAAGCTCTTTACGCAGGCGCTCACCTTCTTCAAAGTCTTCCGGGTCGGCCAGAATCTGATCCACCAGAGAACACCAGTCACGCTGGATACGGTGCATGTACAGACGGCTTTCAGCACGCGCAACCGGGTAAACCGGCAGCAACGGCGGATGAGGGAAGCGCTCATCCAGATATTCCATCATCACGTTTGGCTCGTACAGAACCAACTCACGATCAACCAGCGTTGGCAGGCTATTGTAAGGGTTCAGGGAAGCCAGATCTTCTGGCAGATCGCTTGCGTCGCAGTCATGAATCTCTACTGCTACACCCTTCTCAGCCAGCACAATACGCACTCGATGACTGTAGTGATCCTCACCATTGGAATAGAAAGTCATGGAAGAACGTTTTGCCACTACGCCCATCGATAGATCTCCGTATAAATTGCTTAATCTTGAAACAAATGCGCGGCCCATCCGGACCGCGCAATATAAGAACCTGGGTTATTGTACCACAGAGTTCTTAATGTACATCTCGCCAGTACTCTTTCTTCAGCGCGAAAGCGAAGAAGAAGAAGATGAACAGGAAGATCAGCACGTTGATACCGATACGCTTGGAATCCTGCTTGTACGGCTCGCCTACGTAAGCCAGGAAGTTGGTCAGGTCGTAGATAACCTTGTCAAACTCCTCTGGAGACAGCTCACCTTCTTTAACAACGGTGATACAGCTGTTCATGCTCTTACCGGTCAGCGGGTCGATCTTACCGTGAGCGGCGTGCAGCTCTTCAGGCGTACAGTTGTTCACCTTCACACCTTCCAGATGCTCCAGTACGTTTGGCATACCCACGTCTTTGAAGACTGTGTTGTTTACGCCGTACGGACGGGATTCATCCTTGTAGAAACCGCGCAGGTAGGTGTAAACCCAGTCAGGACCACGCAGACGCGTTTCCAGAGACAGGTCTGGCGGAGGATTACCGAACCAGTTACCCGCATCAGCAGAAGACATAGCAATAGTCATCTGCTCACCGATTTTCTGATCACCAAAGATCAGGTGCTCTTCAACCAGCTCGTTTGGAATACCCGCGTCAACAGCAGCACGCTCGAAACGCTGGTATTTCAGAGAGTGACAACCCATGCAGTTGTTCACAAAGGTCTGCATACCACGCTGCAGGGAAGCCTGGTTAGTTGGATCAACTTCAATGTGATCCAGCGGGGCTTTCGCACCACCAGCTGCATTCGCAGCCAGTGGCAGGACAGCCATTACAATAGCAACAAGAAACTTTTTCATTAGCCTGTAACCCTCTCCGGTACCGGTTTAGTGCTTTCCATCTTGGTGTAGAACGGCATCAGGAAGAAGTATGCAAAGTACAGTGCAGTACAGATCTGAGCCACCAACGTACGGATTGGAGTGGAAGAAACAACACCCAGGTAACCTAGCACTACGAAGGATACACAGAAGATCACCAACCAGATCTTACTCAGCATACCTTTGTAGCGAATAGATTTAACTGGGCTGCGGTCCAGCCAAGGCAGTACGAACAGGATTGCAATAGCTCCACCCATTACAACTACACCAGGGAACTGGGAGCCAGCGATTGGTGGAATTGCACGCAACATTGCGTAGAACGGAGTGAAGTACCACACCGGTGCAATGTGCTCAGGCGTTTTCAGCGGGTTAGCAGGTTCAAAGTTAGGTGCTTCAATGAAGTAACCACCACCTTCTGGGAAGAAGAAGATTACTGCACAGAATACGAACAGGAATACCACCACACCTACGATGTCTTTAACAGAGTAGTAAGGGTGGAATGGGATACCGTCCAGCGGCACACCGTTTTCGTCTTTCTTCTCTTTGATCTCGATGCCGTCTGGGTTGTTGGAACCCACTTCGTGCAGCGCGATGATGTGCAGCACAACCAGTGCCAGCAGAACGATCGGCAGCGCAATTACGTGCAGGGAGAAGAATCGGTTCAGAGTGATGCCAGAGATCAGGTAGTCACCACGAATCCACAGTGCCAAATCTTCACCGATCACTGGTACCGCAGAGAACAGGGAAACGATTACCTGTGCACCCCAGTAAGACATCTGACCCCATGGCAGCAGGTAACCCATGAAGGCTTCAGCCATCAGCGCCAGGTAGATTGTCATACCGAAGATCCACACCAGTTCACGCGGCTTGCGGTAGGAACCGTACATCATGCCACGCAGCATGTGCAGGTAAACCACCACGAAGAATGCAGATGCGCCGGTGGAGTGCATATAACGCAGAATCCAGCCGTATTCGACATCTCGCATGATGTACTCGACAGAATCGAATGCACCTTCAGCAGTCGGAGAGTAGCTCATGGTCAGCCAGATACCGGTCAGGATCTGGTTAACCAGCACCAGCAGTGCCAGGGAACCGAAGAAGTACCAGAAGTTAAAGTTCTTCGGAGCGTAGTATTTAGACAGGTGATCTTCCCACATTGCTGTTGCAGGGAAACGATCATCGATCCAGCCCATCAGGCCAGGATTTCCTTTGTTACGGTAACCAGCCATTATGCAGTCTCCTGATCTACACCAACGATAATCACATCATCGCTCTCATAGAAATGAGGCGGGATTACCAGGTTACTTGGAGCCGGGGAGCCATTCATTACACGGCCGGACAGGTCAAAACGGGAGCCGTGACAAGGACAGTAGTAGCCACCCACCCAATCTGAACCCAGATCTTCAGGAGCCAGTTCCGGACGGTAGGTCGGAGAACAACCCAGGTGAGTACAGATACCTACCAGTACCGCGATATCCTCACGAATCGCACGCGCTGGGGTTTTAGGAATGTACGCAGGCTGCTGTGCAGCGTTATCAGAATTAGGATCCTGAAGGTTGTTCAGTGCATTCAGACTTTCCAGCGCCTCTGGGCCACGACGAACGATCCAAACTGGCTTACCACGCCATTTCACGACCGTCTGCTGACCCGGCTCAAGCTTGCTTACGTCCACCTTTACAGGTGCACCAGCAGACTTAGCCTTGGCACTTGGATTCCAAGAAGCTACGAATGGGACAGCCGCTCCTACAGCGCCAACCGCACCAACTGCGGATGTAGCACCGATAAGGAGGCGACGCCGACCCTTATTCACGCCGTCATTGCTCATTTAAGATGTTCTCCCCTACTCGACCTCAAGCTTTTTTTGCAGATGCAAAAACTATTGGCCGCTAAGTATAAAAAGCCACGGAAACATGGATTCTAAAAATGGCCAAGATATTAATGAAATTACCCCTTTCTTACAAGGTGAATTCGGCCAAGTGTCGCAAAATTAGATCAAAGTATTGACCTGATCACTGGCACAAAAAGCAGGCACAAAAAAACGCCTGATCCCAGAGGAAACAGGCGTTTTTCTTCTGTATCGCGCTGCAAAAAACAGCGCAGCGAATTAACGCTTGGAGAACTGTGGCTTCTTACGTGCTTTACGCAGACCCACTTTCTTACGCTCAACTTCACGAGCGTCACGGGTAACGTAACCCGCCTGACGCAGTGCTGGGCGCAGAGTCTCATCGTACTCCATCAGCGCACGGGTGATACCGTGACGAATCGCACCAGCCTGGCCGTTACCGCCACCACCAGCAACAGTGATGTACAGGTCGAATTTTTCAACAGTCTCTGTCAGTTCCAGAGGCTGACGAACGATCATGCGAGCAGTTTCGCGACCGAAGTACTCTTCCAGAGAACGGTTGTTGATAGTGATAGAACCAGTGCCCGGACGCAGGAATACACGAGCAGTGGAAGTTTTACGACGGCCAGTGCCGTAGTACTGAGTAGACATAGTGACCTTCCCCTTAGACGTTCAGTTCTTTTGGCTGCTGAGCCTGGTGCGGATGTTCGGAGCCAGCGTACACTTTCAGTTTTGCGTACATAGCACGACCCAGCGGACCTTTTGGCAGCATGCCTTTAACGGCCAGCTCAATAGTACGCTCAGGGTAGGTTTCGATCATTTTCTGGAAAGAAGCTTCTTTCAGACCACCTGGGTAACCGGTGTGACGGTAGTACATTTTGTCTGTACGCTTGTTACCAGTTACGTTTACTTTCTCAGCGTTGATAACAACGATGTAGTCACCGGTGTCAACGTGAGGAGTGTATTCAGCCTTGTGCTTGCCGCGCAGACGACGAGCAATTTCGGTAGCCATACGACCCAGAGTTACACCCTCTGCGTCAATTACAAACCAGTCGCGTTTTACTTCGGCTGGCTTAGCAACGAAAGTTTTCATTGATATTTCGCCTTTCTAAATTTAGGGCTAGCGATAAAACGATGACACCGTTTTATAACCGACCTAACTTATAATTATTGGTTGTTTCGCATACAGCAAAAACAACAACTGCCTTCCCCAAAATGGAAGGAGCGCGAATTATAGATAACTCGCGCTCCTCTTTCGAGTACTTTTTTCTC
>NZ_CAXRBQ010000182.1:0-9094 GCF_964228735.1 Pontibacterium sp.
CATCCTGCACCGCGCAATGCCCATGCAGATACGCGCACAGTGCACAGTCATAGCGTTGATCCATACGCTGGTACTGGCGGTAGATCTCCCGGGGTGCGGTAGTCTTGCGCAGGCGTGCGCGGTGCAGGGAAACGTCTACAACCTGTGTGTCACAGGAGTAGATGACGCCTCGGTCGGTTGTTCGAACCAGCAAGGTCTGGTTGAACCCGAAATAGAGTTCACGCTCGGCTGCCGAGCCAGGCAGGCGGCCAATCACCACCTCAGCCCCATGTACCTCGACCAACAGCGTTAACATTTTTAACTGTCCATCCTTTGAAACCACTTGCACCACTATCCCTGCAGACAACCTTGGCAAGCGGCGAACTGAGCTTTTAGTAATCTGTTCCATGACGAACGCTCCAGCCCTTGAGGATTAAAGTAGGTTTAGCAACAGCTAATACAACACCTTGGAAGTATCTTGCGGTTTACCTAGAACTTTCTTGCAGATCACGCCAAAGGTCTGATTACGGCATTGCAACAGCACCCATTTCTTAGAGATTTGTGTCACTATCGCACTGAAAGACTGCATGGCCGAGAAACAGTGATGTGGTTAGATTTGTTTGATTTTGGATGTGCGTAAGAAGGACAGGCTGTGAAAGATTATGAAAACCCATGGCAAACCCTAAGCCAGGAAGACCAGTACGATAATCCATGGATCAACGTATGCGAACACCAGGTGGTCAACCCTGCCGGTGGCCGTGGAATTTACGGTGTGGTGACTTTTAAGAATGAAGCCGTGGGTGTTATTCCCGTGGATGATGAAGGTTACACCTGGCTGGTTGGACAGTGGCGTTACGCCCTGAACGAATATTCCTGGGAGATTCCGGAAGGTGGCAGCCCGGTCGGGGAAGATCCGCTGGAATGCGCCCGCCGGGAGCTGAAAGAGGAAACCGGCCTGGTCGCCGATGAATACTTCCCTCTAATGACCATGCACCCGTCCAACTCCGTCTGTAACGAGATCGCCTACCTGTTTGTGGCCAAAGGGCTTTGCCAGGAAGAACACGATCACGAAGACACCGAAGACATTACCATCCGCCGCCTGTCTTTGGATGACGCGATCCGTATGGCACTGGATGGCGAGATTACCGATTCGCTGAGTGTAGCCGGATTAATGAAACTGGCGCTGCAACGGGATAAGTTTGGCGTTTGATCAGTTTGAAGCGGTGAAAGGAAAAGTCAGCGTCCATAAAACCAACATCTGGACGCCGACGTTATTTTGATTTCCTATTGATCTAGCTCGCAGGCTGCAGCCCTTGCACTAGAGATACCCAATAACTGGCACCCAACGGCAATATTTCGTCGTTAAAGTCATAGTAAGGGTTGTGCAGTCCCCGCCCACCTTCTGCCGAACCGTTACCGATCCAGATGTAGGCTCCCGGGCGTTCCCGCAGCATAAAAGAGAAGTCTTCAGCCCCCATACTCGGCGGTTCACTCTGATGGACTTTTTCCTTGCCAACCAGGCTTCCCGCAATATCGGCACAAAGCGCAGCGTGCTCCGGGTCGTTTACCGTAGCCGGATAGCCCGAGCGATAATCCAGTGTACCTGTTGCTCCATATGCCGCGCAGATGTTCTCGACCATGTTTGCCATCTGCTGTCGGATCTGCGCTCTCACATCTTCACAGAATGTTCTACAGGTGCCGGACAACGTTACGCTGTCCGGTACTATATTGTGAGCATCCCCCCCATGCATCTGGGTAACGCTGACCACCCCGGAATCCAGAGGGCTAAGATTACGGCTTACAATCCCCTGCAGCGCCCCGATCAACTGTCCGGCAACCACAACAGGATCAACGCCCATGTGAGGCATACCTGCGTGGCAACCGTTACCGGTGATCTGTATATCAAACAGATCCATCGCTGCCATGACCGGCCCGTGATGTACCGTAAATTCACCTTTATTTAAACCTGGCCAGTTGTGCATGCCATACACGGCATCCACTGGAAACTGCTCGAACAAACCTTGTTCACACATCAGCCGCGCACCGGCCTTTCCCTCTTCAGCAGGCTGGAAAATGAACACGACTGTCCCAGCAAAATCACGATGTTCTGCCAGATATTTCGCTGCACCGAGCAACATGGCCGTGTGCCCGTCATGCCCACAACCGTGCATCTTACCGTCGTGTTGCGAACAATGAGAGAAACTGTTCAGCTCCTGCAGATTCAGCGCGTCCATATCAGCCCGCAGACCAATCATGCCTTTCCCTGCTGCTTTACCAGTCAGCGTCGCTACAACACCGGTTTCAGCGAGCCCGGTATGTACTTCCAGACCAAAGGATTGCAGCAGATCAGCAACCTTGGCAGCAGTACGGTGTTCTTCAAATGCCGTCTCGGGATGGGCGTGCAAGTCGCGACGCCACTCTCTCATCAAAACGTGCAGTTCACTCTCCTGAGCGATCAATTCCGTCATCGTAATTCTCTCTCCCCTGCCGGATTACTCAGGGTAAATCTCAATATCGGGCTGCAATTCTAAGGTATTTGCGGCGTAAATGCCGATAAATCAGTCGAAGAATACGGTCCGGGTAACAACCAACCGGTTAACAGGTTATGCCTGTCGCCGATTGTGATGGGCAATAAGTCGCGTCCATAAAAAAGCCCCGGCAACGAATACGTTGTCGGGGCAAGCTACTACTAACTAAAAAGTGAACTTAGTCCGTCAACCGACCGTCCTGATAATCCTTCAGCGCCTGGTCGATCTCTTCCGGTGTATTCATCACAAACGGGCCATACTGGGCAATTGGTTCGCCGATCGGTTTACCCGCCAACAGCAGGAATGTCGCACCAGAGTCCGAAGCCTGCACTGAGACCTCGTCACCATCCGCCAACACCACCGCATGATCGGTTTGGATGCGGCGATTATCCACCTGCAATGCGCCTTCGTATGGGTAGATAAACAGGTTGTGAGTTTCCGGCACCGGGTAGGTAAAGCTCTCACCCGGCTGCAGGCGCAGGTCCAGATACACCGGATCAGCGGCCACACCTGTTACAGGGCCAGACACGGTATCACCGCCCACGTCCAGGCTACCGGCAACCACGCGAACCTGACCACCACTTGGCAGCTGTACCTCCGGCACCTGCTCAGGCTCGATGTTCTGGTAGTGGGCCGGTTTCATCTTTTCACTGGCCGGCAGGTTTACCCACAGCTGGAAACCCCGCATCAGTCCATCGGTACGTTGCGGACGTTCTTCGTGAATCACTCCTCGCCCGGCGGTCATCCACTGCACACCGCCAGCAACCAGCTCACCCTCGTTGCCCATATGATCACGGTGAATCATGCTACCGTTGAGCATATAGGTCACAGTTTCAAAACCTCGGTGTGGGTGGGGCGGGAAACCGGCGATATAGTCATCTGCGTTGGCAGAGTTAAAGGCATCCAGCATCAGGAACGGATCAACCCGGATACGCTGGCGCTGGCCAATGCTCCGCTTAAGCTGCACACCCGCACCGTCGCTGGTATCGATGGCCGGAATAATCTGTTGAATGGTTCGGATAGTCATGTTGTATCTCCGCCTTACAGTTGCTCGCGCCCATGAGGGGCCAGCAGGTCAAACTCGGGGCCCACCGGGATAATGCCGGTTGGATTGATCATTCGATGGCTTGCAAAGTAGTGGTGGCGGATATGTTCCATATTGGTGGTCTCCGCTACCCCCGGCAGTTGATACAGCTCACGTAGGTAACCACGCAGGGCCGGGTACTCGGCAATCATTTTGCGGTCACACTTGAAGTGGCTCACATACACCGGATCAAAGCGCACCAGCGTGGTAAACAAGCGGATATCTGCTTCTGTCAATTGGTCACCCACCAGATAGCTCTGCTTGCTCAGTTTTTCTTCCAGCTCATCCAGGGTGGTAAACAGTGCCTCCACCGCTTCATCGTAAGCGTCCTGCGTCGTGGCAAAACCCGCCCGATACACACCGTTGTTTACGTTCGGATAGATCCACTCATTGACCACATCAATCTCGTTCTGCAACGCTTGCGGGTAGTAGTCCCCCGCTTTCGCACCCAGATGATCAAACGCGTTGTTCAGCATGCGGATAATTTCGGAGGATTCGTTGTTAACGATGGTCTGCTGCTTTTTGTCCCACAACACCGGTACCGTTACCCGTCCGGTGTAATCCGGCTGTGCCTTGCTGTACACCTGATGCAGATAGTTCAGGCCGTACAAAGTGTCACCTGTACCCGCCGGCGCGCTGGCATCGGGGTTGTTAAAGGTCCAGCCCTGCTCCAACATCAGCGCATCAACCACTGATACGGAGATCATCTCTTCCAGCCCCTTCAGGCTACGCATAATCAGTGTGCGATGTGCCCAGGGACACGCCAGCGACACGTAGAGGTGGTAGCGACCCGCTTCGGCTTCAAAACCACCGCTGCCGCTTGGACCTGGGCGACCACCCGGTGTGATCCAGTTACGAAACTGCGATTCACTGCGCACGAACTTGCCGCCGCTTGCTTTGGTTTCGTACCAGCGATCATGCCATACGCCATCAATCAATAAGCCCATTGTTCACCTCCACGTACGCTCTACGTTGTTTTTTGGTTGATGCGGATCAGACAGATGCCAGCTGATCCACTGCTTCGCGGGCTTTTGCCAGAGAGTCTTCCTTCACCTCTTCCATGCTCAGACCTTCTGCATAGATAACCTCTACGTTATTCAGACCAATAAAGCCCAGGAACTGCTTCAGGAATGGCACCTGGTGATCCATGCCGGTGTCTTTGTACAAACCACCGCGGGTAGCAAATACGCGTACCGGCTTGTCTTCCAACAAACCCACCGGGCCGGTTTCGGTGTACTTGAAGGTCACGCCTGCACGCGCCAGATGGTCAAAGTACGCTTTCATCTGCGATGGCACACCGAAGTTGTACAGTGGCAAGCCCAGTACGATTTCGTCAGCATCCTGTAGCTCTTTGATCAGGGTGTCGGAGAAATCCACGATCGCCTGCTGTTCAGCGCTGCGCTGCTCTTCCGGGGTAAAGAAAGCACCAACGACTGCGCCATCCAGGTGTGGTACGGAGTCACCCACCAGATCACGTACGACTACTTCGTTACCCAGGTTACGCTGCTGCCACTGATCGATGTAACGTGCAGCCAACTGGCTGGACTGACCTTCGTCACCAAATACGCTTGCTTTGATATGCAGTAGTTTGCTCATGGTTTGCTCCTAAAATGAATGTGAATCGCTGTGTTCGATGTTGATGGAGCTATTTTCGTATTGATTTAAACGATTAAAAACAGCAAAAATATACGCATTATTATCAATTTTTTAGATATATAAGATGAAAACACAGGTAACGCTGGAACAGTGGCAAGCCCTGATCGCCGTCGTGGAGCACGGTGGCTATGCCCAGGCGGCGGAAGCGATCGGTAAGAGCCAGTCGGCAGTCAGTTATGCAATCCAGAAACTGGAGGGAAGCCTGGGTATCCCAGTACTGGCGATCCAGGGGCGCAAGGCACAGCTCACCCCCGCCGGGCAGATCCTACTGCAACGGGCGAAAACCCTGGTCCATGAAGCAGAACAGATTGAGGCACTGGCGGCGCAGTTTGGCGAACAGTGGGAAGCGGAGGTCAATATGGCGGTGGAGACGCTGTTTCCACCCTGGCTGATACTGGAAGCTCTTTCTCAGTTCAGCAAAGATGCGCCCCAGACCCGTGTTGATATAAAAGAAACGGTATTGAGCGGCACCCAAGATGCTGTCATTACGCGGGAAGTGGATCTGGCGATCACGGGTATGGTACCGACCGGTTTTCTGGGTGATCCACTGCTGATGATCAGGTTTATCGCAGTCGCCCATCCAGATCACCCGTTGCATCAACTGGGACGAGATCTAACCTACCAGGATCTGCGCCAACAACGCCAGCTGGTTGTACGTGATTCAGGCACACGACGCGCGGATGCGGGTTGGTTGGGTGCGCAGCAACGACTAACACTGAGTAACCAGAGCACCGCCATCGATGCTGCATGTAAAGGCCTTGGCTACGCCTGGTTTCCACAGATCAAAATCATGGACAAGCTGGAACAGGGTCTGTTGAAACCGTTGCCGATGCAGGAGGGCTCAGAGCGCCGAGTGCAGCTTTATCTGGTATACAGTCAGGGCGATTATGCGGGACGGGCTGCGCGCCACTTAGGCCAGGCGATCAAAGCGGCCGTGGCGCAGCATTTTCCTGAAGAGATCAAACCAGGGGTTTTAAAACCTGAAGTTTAAGGACGGCGTCCCAGTTTGAACTGACCGTTTTCAAAGAACTGGGCCACTTCCTTCCGCTTACGGCCGATCAGCAACGGGCCATCGTCCATAAACAGGAAGTTTTTCCACGCGCGCTTGAACACTTCCCAGGTGGTCTGGATTACGTGGTCGCTTTCGTAGCAGAAGTACACCACGGTGTTGTCGTCCCACTGGATAAACGCCGCCAGCTCCTCCGGCAGAGCCATATCGTCGCTGTCCCAGGCACCCTGCCAGCTACCACTCGCTTCCCAGGTGTTACCCTGTCCGGCCCAGTCACCCTTGCAAAAATGGGTGTAGTGGGTGCTCTGACGACTCACATTCTGAGACCACACTTCAGCCGCACGCTTTTCCGTCATCGGTTTGATCTGTTCCAGGTCCTCAGCGCTCAGAGGCAGATCACGGTGGCGGAAAATCCAGGCTTTTTTGTACTCAGATAGTGGGATGTAGTTCATCAGTCAGACCCGTCAATAATCAGGTGGAGCACTATACCCTTTAGACCGGATAAAAGCACCGTTCCCGCGTATAATCCCCGGCAAAGCGTTTTTCAAAAAGGAAACCACTATGCTCTACAACCTACCGGAAACGGCCGGGGATATTATCGTTGTACAGGCGACGGAAACTCTCACCGCCAAGGACTATACCGAAACCTTTATCCCACTCCTTGAAGAAAAACTGGCCGCGCACGAGAAAATACGCGTACTGCTGTACCTGGACCACGGATTCACCGGGTTTGAGGCGGCAGCTCTGTGGGAAGAGGCGAAGTTTGGATTGGCGCACCGCAACGACTTCCTGCGTCTGGCCGTGGTGGGTGATGCTGGCTGGATGGAGTGGTTGGCAAAGATTGGTGATCTGCTGGCAGGCGGCGAAACTCGTCACTTCACCGGCGCGCAGTTCCTGCAGGCGCTGCACTGGATCGACGGTAACGACGAAGTCTAAGTTGCTATCGCATCGATGGCAGAGCGGTCAGATCCACTCTGCCATCTCCTCCCGTCGGGATTTATGGGTGTTGAGGTACTCCAGGAACTCCGCTTCCGGCAGCGGTTTGCTGTAGAAGAACCCTTGGATCTGCTCACACTCTTCGTTCGCCAGGAACGAAATCTGCGACGCATATTCTACCCCCTCTGCAATCACCGTCAGGTTCAGGCTCTTGCCCAATGCCACTATCGCACGGGTGATGGCACGGTCGTTCTCATCCACATCGATATCACGCACGAAGGAGCGGTCGATCTTCAGCTTGTTGATCGGCAACTGCTTGAGGTAGCTCAGTGACGAGTAACCGGTACCGAAGTCATCAATCGCCAGGCTGATCCCCAGTGCCTTCAGCTGCACCAGCTCTTCAACCATCTCTTCCGGATTCTGCATCAGGGTGCTTTCGGTGATCTCCAGCTCCAGCGCATCCGGTTCGCAGCCGGTATCTTTCAATGCACTCTTCACCAGGGTGACCAGTGAGCGGCGACGCAGTTGCTGGTTGGAGATATTCACCGCCACCTTGCGCAGTGAATACCCCTGTGCGTGCCACTCGGCCATCTTGGCACAGGCTTCGCGCAGCACCCACTCACCGATCTGGGCGATCTGACCACTGGATTCGGCATACGGGATAAATTCTCCCGGCGGTACCATGCCCCGCTCTGGATGTTTCCAGCGCACCAGGGCTTCGGCACCAATCACTTCACCGGTACTGAGGCACAGCTGCGGCTGGAAGTGCAGCAGGAACTGCCCCTTGTCGATCGCCTCGCGCAACTCGTCGGTCATCAGCACACGCTGACGCACCTCAACAGTCATATCCGGTGTATAGAAGCGGAAGCCGTTGCGGCCGTCCCGTTTTGCTTCATACATCGCGGAATCGGCGTTACGCAGCAGGATCTCCGCGTCGTCGCCATCGTCCGGAAACAGGCTGATACCGATACTGGCGGTGATATGCAGTTCGGTGTTTTCCACGGTAAACGGCTGACGGAACGCGGCCAGCAGTTTGTCGGCAATCACCGCCGCATCGGAACGCACACTTAGCAGGCCGGTGATTACGGTAAATTCGTCGCCACCCAACCGTGCCACAATATCGTCTTCGCGCACCACGCTCTGCAGACGCAGGGACACCTTCTGCAGCAGCTCGTCACCGGCCGAGTGGCCGAGGGAGTCGTTGATCTCTTTGAAGTTATCCAGATCGATAAACAGCAGCCCCACCATCGACTGGGAATGGATGGAACGCTCGATCATGCTGTTCAGGTGGCTGGCCCCCTGTAAGCGGTTTGGCAGGGAGGTCAGGTGATCGTGTAGCACCCGGTGCTGCAATTCATCTGCCTGTTGGTTCAGGCCATCGATCATGTTGTTGGCACTATGCGCCAAAGCGCGAAACTCGTCGAAGTAGACCTCTTCCACGTCGATATGCTGACGACTCGAGACCGACTCCTCAAAGCTATGCCGGATCAGGCGCATATTGCCCGCCAGACGTTTGCCGATCAGCCACATGGCTGCCAGCACGATCAGCAACTCTGCCCCCAGTACCACAACGGCACTGTAGATCCGTTTTTTAACTTGATCGGCCAGGGTAAGCTCGCGCCGGCTCAGCTCGTTACGCACCGTCTCCAGATAAGCACCGGTACCAATCACCCAGCCATAGGGCTCAAACAGCTTTACGTAGCTGAATTTGATGGCGGCCTCACCACGTTTGCCATCCTTGGGCCACATATAACGGATAAAACCCTGCTTTTGATCCTTCGCCAGGTCGCGAATCTCCAGGAGAATATCCTTGCCGCTGTCGGGGAAGACCAAGCCAACATGTTCGCCATTGAGGGACAGGTCAGGGGGATACTGCAACATATAGCCATCGAGTGTGGAGAT
>NZ_CAXRBQ010000183.1:0-31296 GCF_964228735.1 Pontibacterium sp.
TTCATAGTCTAATGGTTGTGCTGGGACATAAACATGCGCTTCCATTTTTACTTGCAGCGACCAAGTTGTCTGAAAAGAAATTTGCAGAAGTTGTTTTTTTCTTGGAGAAATTTTCAGATCGAGTTGGCTAGCAGTCTCTAGTATAAAAAAATCTAGTGACACAACAAAAATAACAGAGTACGCAACAGAGGATTTTGATATGGAAAACGAGATTAAGCTTCAGGGCCTGTCCGATATTTATAGGTTCTTCCGCAAGAACAAAACACCTATCTATTTTGTTTCACCGACTGCGTACAACGTCTTGGGATTGGGGCAGTGGATTCAGGCCTTTAAATATGTGACACATTTCGATTCGTTTGATGGCGGACACTTTCGTGTTACCAATCCCACTCTGGATGGAGAGCGGGAATTCCAGTCCATGGAGGACATGGTCAACTATCTGCTGAGTCATAAAGATACTATTGATCTGCTGGAAGCCAACGGTGGCGGTGGCAAGCTGCTTACCGTGATGTTTGACGAAAAAACAGAAGAGATTGCCGCCAGCCTCGGATTGGAAATGGCATTGCCTTCTGCTGCTTTACGTACCCATATCGATTCCAAGATCGTTACCACACAACTTGCCAATGAAGCAGGTGTGCCGAGTGCGCCAAACCTGGTGGATGTGAAGGCCTCCACCTATGAAGAGCTTCAGGCGCTGGCTGCAGAGAAAAAGCTGGGTGACAACCTGGTGGTGCAGACACCTTATGGTGATTCCGGTAAAACCACGTTCTTTATCCGCAGTCAGGAAGACTGGGATAAAAATGCCGATAAGATCATTGGCGAAACCCTCAAGGTGATGAAATATATCAACCATATTCCGGGAACGGTGGAGGCGGTCGCAACACGATGCGGAACGCTTGTGGGGCCGCTGCAGACGGACATTACGGGCTACGCCGAACTGACACCATATAAAGGTGGCTGGTGTGGCAACGATATCTTCCCGGCACTGCTACAAGGCGAGCAGCGTGAGAAGACCATCGCTATGGTTAAGGCGATGGGCGACAAGTTGTATGAGCACGGTTATCGCGGCACCTTCTGTTTTGATTACCTGGTCGATACCGATGATGGCGAGGTGTATCTGGGCGAGATCAACCCGCGAATCAGCGGCGCGAGCCCTTTGACCAATCTTGTGACATCCAAGTACGGCGGTGCTCCGCTGATGTTGTTCCACTTGCTGGAGTTTATGGATGTGGACTTTGAGATTGATGTCGAGGAGATTCAGAAGCGCTGGGCAGACTTCGGCAGTTGGACACAGTTGGTGCTGAAACATACCGAAGATCAGGTGCGCCTGATTACCAAAGCACCGCAATCAGGCATCTGGCAGATGCAGGCGGACGGCGGGATCGAGTTTATCCGTAAGTCCATCGACTGGAGTAATGTCGGCGACGATGAAAATGCCTTCTATCTCAGGGTGTATGGCGAGGGGGAATACAGCTATCTGGGTGCCGATATGGGTATTCTGGTGAGCTGTGGACGTATGCAGTCAGATGATCGTGAGTTGTTGCCGCGGGCAAAACAGTGGATTCAGGCAATCAGCGACCAGTTTGAGTACAAGAACCTGGATGAGATAGAAGTGCCAATGATTCCAAGCGAAAGCGTCAGGAAGATGCTCTGACCGCAATCTCAATGAACCCCGTTGCATCGATAGGCTTCATGATGCTACGGGGTTGATTCACCCTTATCCCTGTATTCCTCTCAGATTAGATCTGTTGTCAGATCATTTGCTCTCTTTTCCCTTCTATCAATCGCTTTCTTTTGCTCTGGAAAGTTTAGCTTGCCGCAAGATCGCCTTATTTAGTCCGTGTCCCCGGCTTTCGGAGGCTTGATATTGCGCTGTTTGTGTAACTCCAGAGTTACAAGGCAGACAATGCTCTAATGTATCACTCAACCTAAGTCGCTTTGAATTCAGAGGGTTATAGATTTGGCTTCAAACTTGCGTACGTCTTGCTAAGCGGTGTGAATACCAACCGCATTGGCAAAGGTTAGGGCTGCAGTACCTCGTCCGCCTTATGAATGAGTTTGGAGGTTTACTATGAAACTGAGGGTATTGGCAGTAATCGCACTCGCAGCATTGTTTGGCGCATCCACTGGATTTGCAGGTGAGGGAAAGGGAAGTGGTAACCGCTGGGTTTTTAACCTGATCGGGTCGGACGAGATGTATATTGGAATGGTTCCTGATATTGATGGTGATGGCTTTGAAGATGAAGCATTTTGCTTCGATGTTGATTTGGTAAACGGTAAAAACCGCCAGGTTATAGGTTCTGCAACGGACTGCTTGTCTAATGTAGCGGGTGGAGCGAATGGCGGATTGATGTTGGTTGGTACGACGTTTTTTAATCTGCCTCAAGGTACACTGGTTACTCGAGGCTTAACCTCTGTGCAACCTGTAAACCAAGTAACCGTTACACCTGATGGTTTCCCAATTACCCATATTACAGGCGCTTCAGGTGATTCAAATGCGGTGTTGTCGGGAAGTGGCGTTTTTGAAGGGCGTGAAGGTACGGTTCGTCTTTCCGGGATGGTTAATCTTTCTGAATTTACCGGAGAAGGTACACCGATCTTTTTCGACTGCTTGTTTATTGTTGATTTAGAGTAGGTGGGGCAGGAGTCTTTATACTGTTGTTAAGGTAAGTCAAAAAAATATGTCCGGTGAGGGTGGCTTGCGCCACCGCTCAACCGGAAGGAAGGGGAATCTAATTTGGTTTGTGTACCCATTACGCGGCGGCCGCGGCGCGGGCGCTGTGTTCAGGGTGCGTTGCGATGAAGTGCTCCAGCACTTTCTGCAACAGTAATTCGTGGCTGCGATTTCCATCGCGTTGAGCCTTGTGTATATCGTCCAGAATAATGCGCTTAATCTTCTGTTCGCCGTCGTGGTTGATCAGATACTGTCCGAGTGCGAGCGCGATCATAGGGTCCATATGTTCATGCTCTGCAATGGCGTCTACCTCGTCAGCGGTCAGATCGCACATATCCAGACATTCTTCGTATGTAAGCATTGTTAAACCTCTTAGCTCGATTAATAAGCTGATTTTTTATTATTTTTGCTGGACAACTGCCCGCACAACTTTGCTCGGGGTCTATCAGTGTAGGCGAGGGGTTGGTGAATCTCTAACCAGTTTGGCAGACATTTTTTCATATGAAATTCATTCAAGAATTATCTGTTTCATGCTGCATATGCACAGCCAAAACGGGGCTTTTTATGAGAAAATGTCATAATTACAGCGTTTTAAAACCACCGTGCGGAAGCAAAAGATGAATATTGATCTTACAGAGCTGTCACAAAATCAGGTTTACCACACCATGACGCAAACGGTCGTGCCGCGGCCAATTGCCTGGGTGTTGTCCGAGCATGAAAACGGCAAGCTGAATCTGGCACCGTTTTCCTATTTCAACGCTGTGTGCAGTGCACCGCCGGTGGTTATGTTGTCGATGGGACGCAAGCCGGATGGCAGTGACAAAGATACCTTCCGCAATATTGTTGAGCGTAAAAAGTTTGTGATTCATCTGGCGTATCCGGAGTTGGCGCCACAGATGACCAGGTCAGCTAAAGTGCTGCCAGAGGGAGAGTCTGAGCTTGAGTTGGTGGAGATGGATACAGTTCCGTTTGATGGCTTTGATCTGCCACGTTTGAAAGATGCCCGTATTGCATTTGCCTGTGAGTTATACAAGCTCGATACCATTGGTGATAACGATCAGAACCTGGTGTTTGGTAAGTTGGAGCGCATCTGGTTGGACGATGAGGTGGTTACTACTGATGCCAAGGGGCGCACTAAAGTGATGGCGGACCGACTCGACCCGCTGGGACGTCTGGGCGGCAATGAATATATAACATCTGGAAACATCCTCGATATCCCTCGCGAACTTTAAACGGCTGCTAAGCTGGGGCATATAAAGGAGGGTAAGAACATGTCTCAGCAATCTTGGAAACCGGAACAAACTGCGTTGCTCACGCCCTATATCATGGTGCGTGATGCCGATGCTTCGCTGGCGTTTTATCAACAGGCCTTCGGTTTTGAAGGCGCCGTTATGATGCGTGATCTTGACGGTAAAGGTGTACATGCAGAGGTTCGGCGTGACGGTGATCTGATCGCGATGTTTGCAACCGAAGGAAGCTTTGGCTCACCTCAGCAGTCTCCCGTCACCAGTGGTCAGATGTCTCCCATCGGTCTGTATGTGTATTGTGAAGATGTAGACGCGCTTGCTGAAAGGGCAGTAGACGCAGGGGCGGAAAGGGTTGGCGACATCGAAACCCAGTTTTGGGGCGACCGCACAGCCTGTTTACGTGATCCCAACGGCTATAACTGGACCTTTGCGACCCAGGTCGCGGAGTTTGATCCGAGTAAGATACCGCCGGGATTTTCTTCAAGCTTCGAGTGATCAACGAGGCTGTTGCAGACAAGCGTCTGTACCAGCTTTAGCTCACTGTGTGAGTAACCGTTAAGGTCACGACATATCTCGGCCACAGTGGTGCGGACCTTTATCCACTACAACATCCCGCTGCTGAACGCTGGCTGGATTGCCGCGACAACGTTGTAAGTCGTCATCAAGCAGGGTGTCCCTTGTCTGGTGGATGCACTGCATTTCAACTTACTGGTCGTTTTTGAAAGGCAACCAGGTGGTGAGTTCGGCGATCTGTTCTCGCATCATTGCTTCCTCCTCTTCAAGGAAGCGTGCAATAGGCTCACGGAATCCGGGGTCTTCAATCCAGTGTACCGACCAGGTCTCGATCGGTTCGAAGCCGCGCTGGATCTTGTGTTCACCCTGGGCACCTGGATCAAACCGTTCTAATCCCTCCCGAATGCAGTATTCGATGCCCTGGTAATAACAGGTTTCGAAGTGCAGGCTGTCGTACTCCTCAAGGCAACCCCAATAGCGTCCGTACAGGGTTGTACTGCTGCGCAGTGACAATGCTCCGGCGACGGCTTGTCCATCAACAAATGCTGGGACCAGCACCAGATGTTCCGGCATGGTGTCACGCAGCAGGGTGAAAAACTCCGGTGTGAGGTAACCCTTGCGGCCACGTTTCAGATAGGTGATCTGATAAAAGTGGTAAAAGCGGTGAAGCAGGGCATCGGAGATCTCGTTTCCCGCAAAGGTGCGTAGCTCCACACCCTGATCGGTCACCTTCTTCCTTTCCTTGCGCAGATTCTTGCGCTTGCGTGAGCTGAAATGCTCCAGGAAATGGTCGAAATCTCGGTAATCGCGATTAAACCAATGGTACTGGCTGCCCAGTCTAGGCATCAGTGTTTCAGACTGAAATAGCTCAATGGTGTCTTTCGGGGCAAACAAACCGTGCCAGGAGGAGGCGCTCAGTTTCGCCGCGATCTGTGGGATGCCTTCTCGGATCGCTGGAATGACCTGTTCAAGAGGCAGTTTTGTCCCGATGCGGGGGCCGTAGGCGGGCGTAAACGGTATCGCCGAGAGTAGTTTGGGGTAGTAGTCCAGGCCGTAGCGTGAGTAGGCATCAGCCCAGGCCCAGTCAAATACGTACTCACCGTAGGAGTGCTGCTTCAGATAGAGCGGCATTACGGCAACAGTGGTATCTCCGTCTTTTAAGGAGAGGTGCAGAGGGAGCCAGCCGGTACCTTTGCCAACGCTGCCGGAGTGCTCCAGCGCATGCAGAAATTCGTAACGCAGGAAGGGATAATCGGTGCCACAGAGTTCATTCCAAAGTTCAGCACCGATCGATTCGATATTGTCAGTGAGTACGATATCAAGCATATTTGCCTATACTCTTATCTGTAAGAGATCCGCTAACGTCTGGAATTGTAAGTAAATTTCTCCGGAGGAACCATGGACGAACTGGAATTGGAATTTGAACTGCATCCACAGCTGGTCGCTGATTGTATTGTACTGGGAGACTTCCCGCTGTGTCGCCTGCTGCTGATGAATGATGCGAACTATCCCTGGTTTATCCTGGTGCCTCGTCGCGCCGGTGCGACCGAAATTTATCATTTGCCGGAGGATGAGCGTTGCCAGATGATCCATGAATCATCCTTCCTGGCGGAAAATCTGGCGGACATATTTGCGGCGAGAAAGATGAACGTGGCATCGCTGGGTAATATGGTGCCGCAGCTGCATATCCATCATGTGGTGCGTCAGGAGAGTGATCCAGCGTGGCCCGGCCCAATTTGGGGAAAGGTGCCGGTACAGCCGTATACTGATGATCAGATCCACGAAATTCGTCATAAGGTCGAGGTGTTGCTGGGTAATACCGGTGAAGTAAACATCGCGCCTGAAAGTGCAGACTAAAAGTCCTGTCCCATGAGCTGATCGAATCCGGTCAGCTCTCCTTCATTTATGCCTCCCTTGGGGCCTGTAACCGACGGGTAAATCGGTTATAATCGCGCGTTTTCCGTAGATCTGTATTTGGAACGCGTTTTACAATGCCTATCTATGATTACGAATGCCAAAGCTGCGGCCACGAGTTTGAAAAACTGGTGATGCGTAGTGATGCGCCAGCGCCAAACTGCAAATCTTGCGATAGCGACCAGGTGGAGAAGAAAGTCTCTGCACCGGGATTCCGCTTGGCAGGCAGTGGCTGGTATGAAACAGATTTCAAAACCGGTAAGAAGAAAAATCTGGCCGGTGACAGCGGTAGCAGCAGCTAACGCGGTCTGAAAACGAATTGAATTTAGCTCTGACACCCCTTATTGAGGGTGTACTGGTAACTTAACAGGAACAGGAAACTATGCGCAGCCATTATTGCGGCGATCTGAGAAAAGAACACGTTGGCGAAGAAATTACCCTGAACGGCTGGGTACATCGTCGTCGTGACCACGGTGGTGTTATCTTTCTGGACGTGCGTGACCGTGAAGGTCTGACACAGGTTGTATTCGATCCAGATCGTGAAGAAAGCTTCGCGCTGGCAGACAGCGTACGTAACGAATACGTAATCGAAGTACGTGGTCTGGTGCGCAACCGTCCGGAAGGTACTGTAAACCCGGATATGCCTACCGGTGAGATCGAAGTGCTGGGCAAAGAGCTGGTTATCCTGAACAAGTCTGAAACACCTCCGTTCCAGCTGGACGAGCACCAGCACGTGGGTGAAGACGTTCGTCTGCGTCACCGTTACATCGACCTGCGTCGCCCTGAAATGCAGGAGAAACTGCGTTTCCGCTCCAAGGTTACCAACGCAATCCGTAACTACCTGGACGACAACGGCTTCCTGGATATCGAAACTCCGATCCTGAACCGTGCGACCCCTGAAGGTGCGCGTGACTACCTGGTGCCGAGCCGTGTGCACGAAGGTGCGTTCTTCGCGCTACCGCAGTCTCCACAGCTGTTCAAACAGCTGCTGATGGTGTCCGGTTTTGACCGCTACTACCAGGTGGCTAAGTGTTTCCGTGACGAAGACCTGCGTGCTGACCGTCAGCCGGAATTTACCCAGATCGATATCGAGACATCCTTCATGGATGAGGAAGGTATCATGGGTATCACCGAAACCATGATCCGCAAGCTGTTCCTGGAACTGAAAGGTGTTGATCTGGGTGACTTCCCACGTATGCCATTCTCCGAAGCGATGCAGAAATACGGTTCCGACAAGCCGGACCTGCGTTTCCCAATGGAGCTGGTAGACGTTGCTGACCTGATGGCTGAGATCGAGTTCAAGGTCTTTGCAGGTCCTGCAAACGATCCTAAGTGCCGCGTGGCTGCGCTGAAAGTACCAGGTGGTGCTCAGCTGACCCGTAAGAACATCGACGAATACACCAAGTTCGTGGGTATCTACGGTGCGAAAGGTCTGGCATGGATCAAGGTTAACGCGATCGAAAACGGCATCGAAGGCCTGCAGTCTCCAATCATCAAGTTCCTGGGCGAAGAAGTAACCATGGCGATCATGGAGCGTCTGGGTGCTCAGAACGGTGATATCGTATTCTTCGGTGCCGACAAAGCGAAGATTGTTTCTGAAGCGCTGGGTGCGCTGCGTATCAAGGTCGGCGAAGACCTGGATATGGCACAGTGTGAGTGGGCACCGCTGTGGGTTGTTGACTTCCCGATGTTCGAAGAGACCGACGACGGTGGCCTGACTGCGCTGCACCACCCATTCACTGCACCAAGCTGCTCTGCTGACGAGCTGAAAGCGAACCCGCTGGAAGCCCTGTCCCGTGCATACGACATGGTTCTGAACGGTTGCGAGCTAGGCGGTGGTTCCGTTCGTATCCACGACCAAGAGATGCAGGCAACTGTACTGGAGATCCTGGGTATCTCTGACGAAGAAGCGGACGATAAGTTTGGCTTCCTGCTGAAAGCGCTGCAGTACGGTGCGCCTCCACACGGTGGCCTGGCGTTTGGTCTGGACCGTCTGATCATGCTGATGACAGGTACCGACTCCATCCGTGAAGTGATTGCGTTCCCGAAAACTCAGAGTGCATCTTGCATGATGACTGAGGCTCCAGGGGAAGTAAGCGCGGCTCAGCTGCGCGAGCTGAACATCAAGCTGCGCAAAACTCCTTAAGTCCCTTTGGGGATCTAATGGAGCCGGGGGCAATAGTGCTCAAGGCTCCGTGAAAAAGCCGAGACCGCTGTCTCGGCTTTTTTGTTCGTTGGCTATAAATACTGGTTGCATCAAGCATTGCAGTCCGGCGTATTATGGTCGGCGACGATTGGAACAGACGGTTTTATGTTAATACTAGGTATCGATCCAGGCTCCCGTATCACCGGCTTTGGTGTGATCAACAGCGTGGGATCGAAAAATGAATATGTGGCCAGTGGCTGTATTCGCATCAAAGGCGATGAGTTGCCGGAGCGTCTTCAGCAGGTGTATGAGGGTGTCACTGAAGTTATCAATCGCTATTGTCCGCAGGAGATGGCGATCGAGCAGGTGTTTATGGCCCGAAACGCGGATTCTGCCCTTAAGCTGGGGCAAGCGCGTGGTGTCGCCATTGTAGCCGGTACCAATCAGGATCTGCCGGTACACGAATATGCCGCGCGTAAGGTAAAGCAGGCTGTTGTGGGCAAAGGCTCTGCCGATAAAACCCAAGTACAGCATATGGTGGCGCATATTCTCAAATTGCCGGGCTTGCCCCAGGTGGATGCTGCCGATGCGCTGGCCATTGCGCTGTGTCATGCGCATACCCGTGCCAGTCTTGTACAGATGGCGGGTGCGCGCCGAAACAGAAATGGCCGGTGGCGCTAAATGCAGTACGAATCCTTTATCTACCTTGCTGAGATCGTTGGGGTGGCGGTGTTTGCCGTAACCGGTGCGCTAGCGGCTCAGGGCAAGCGTGTAGATATCCTGGGTGTTGTTATTCTGGCTATTGTGACTGCGCTGGGTGGCGGGACTATTCGGGATATCACCCTCAATGCACACCCGGTCTCCTGGCTGGCGGATACCAGCTATCTTTGGACGGCGATTATCTCTGCTGTGGGGGCATTTATTCTTTGTCGTTATGTCGCTTATCCACGCCGCGCCTTGCTGGTTCTGGATGCGATGGGGTTGGCGCTGTTCTCTATTTTGGGGGCGCAGAAAGCGTTGGCGATGGGACAATCCGGTGTGGTTGTTGTGATGATGGCCATGATCACCGGTACCGCGGGTGGTATGATTCGCGATGTTCTTACCCGAGAGATTCCGTTGGTGCTGCACCGCGGGGGTGAAATCTATGCCACCCCGGCGATGGCGGGGGCTATTTTCTTTGTTGCCTTTAACGGCTCGATCGATGATCGCCTGCTGGCGCTGATCTCGATGGGATTGATTTTCGCGGCACGTATGGCAGCGGTGTTTGCCGATCTGCGTTTGCCGGAGTTTATTGTGGCAGGTCACCGTCTGGAATCTGAGGAGACCGCCCGGGATATGGAGAAGTAAGACCGTGATTGGACGGCTGAAAGGGGAGTTGCTGGAAAAGCACCCGCCACAACTGTTGATCGATGTGAATGGTGTGGGGTATGAAGTGGAGGCATCCATGAATACCTTTTATCGTTTGCCAGAGCTGGGCAAGCAGGTGATTCTGTTTACGCATTTCGTTGTGCGTGAGGATGCCCAGTTGTTGTACGGTTTTGCTGATCGTGAAGAGCGCCTGCTGTTCCGTACGCTGATCAAGGTAAACGGTGTTGGGCCTAAACTGGCGCTGACCATTTTGTCGGGCATCAGTACCAACGATTTTGTGCGCTCTGTTCATGATCAGGATACGGCTGCACTGGTACGACTGCCGGGTGTGGGTAAAAAGACCGCCGAGCGCCTGATCGTTGAGATGAAAGACAAACTCAAGGATCTGCAGGTTAAAGACTTCGGCGAGTTCCAGCTTAGTGGTGGCGGCGATCCGGATCTGGCTGAGCCAGTTATGCCTGCAACCGATCATCGTGCCGAGGCTGAAAGTGCACTGGTAGCCCTGGGTTACAAGCCTGTCCAGGCGACTAAAGCGATTGCCGCGGCAGAGAAGGCGCTGGGGGTTGGAGCTAGCAGTGAAGATCTGATCCGTCAGTCCCTGAAGTCAATGGTGACCGGCTGATCTTGGCGGCCAGAACCCGAATAACCACAACCTGTATCAGTTTAATTAGTTAAAAGTGATTTTGAGGCTCCATTCATGATCGAAGCAGATCGTTTTGTAACGCCAGCCAGTAACCCGGTTGAAGAAGCCCAGGACCGGGCGATTCGTCCCAAAACCCTAGAGGATTATGTGGGTCAGCCGGTGGTGCGTGAGCAGATGGAGATCTTTATCCATGCCGCGAAAGGGCGTGGAGAGGCGTTGGATCACACACTAATCTTTGGTCCGCCGGGGTTGGGTAAAACCACGCTGGCCAATATTATCGCTAATGAGATGGGATCGGAGATCAAAACCACTTCCGGTCCGGTGCTGGAAAAAGCGGGTGACCTGGCGGCCTTGCTGACCAACCTTGAGCCGGGTGATGTGCTCTTTATCGACGAGATCCACCGCCTGAGCCCGAACGTGGAAGAGGTGCTCTATCCGGCGATGGAGGACTACCAGCTGGATATCATGATTGGTGAAGGCCCGGCTGCGCGTTCGATCAAGCTGGAACTGCCGCCATTTACCCTGGTGGGGGCCACAACCCGTGCGGGTTTGCTGACGTCGCCGCTGCGTGATCGTTTCGGTATTGTGCAGCGCCTGGAGTTCTACAATATCGACGACCTCTCCAGTATTGTGAGCCGTTCTGCTGATTTGTCGGGCACAGGCATTGATGATCATGGTGCGCGAGAGATTGCCTGCCGTTCCCGCGGTACGCCGCGTATTGCCAACCGCTTGCTGCGACGTGCGCGCGACTATGCCGAGGTCAAAGGGGATGGTCATATCACCGCTGAATTGGCAGATCGTGCGCTGAATATGCTGAATGTGGATAACAGCGGCTTCGATCACATGGACCGCCGTATGCTGCTGACCATGATCGAGAAGTTTGGTGGCGGCCCCGTGGGCGTGGAAAGCCTTGCAGCTGCCATCAGCGAAGAGCGCGACACCATCGAGGATGTTCTGGAACCATATCTGATCCAACAGGGTTTTATTATGCGTACCCCGCGTGGCCGTGTAGCAACAGATCATGCCTATCGCCACTTCGGTATCGACAAACCGGACATGGATCAATAGATCGCAACTTAGTTTAGCTATGCAGCCCTGACTGATATCTGTCAACGCCCGTATCCCAGACCTTTGTCTAAGATGGTAGTCATCATCATATAACGATAAAAAAGGTCTGCACATGGGCACTATTGTCACGGCATCTAAGATACTTGCGTTAAAGGCTGAGATAGAGAAAGACCTCAAGCGTTTGCGTGAAGAGGCGCGTGAAGAGTTTCGTGATACTCAGAAAATGGGTGAGGTCACGTTCGCAGGCGAAAGCCATGATCGTGCTGAAGAGGCGGAGCAGGCTGCAACCGTCGCCGTCAATCTGCTGAACCTCTCGCGTCATACCGAAGAGATCCGGGCCTGTATTGAAGCACTGCACCGCATTGAGGAAGGTGACTACGGTATCTGTATTGATTGTGGCGAAGATATCGAGCTGAACCGGCTCTGTGCCAACCCGGTGGCGCAACGTTGTGTCAGCTGTCAGGTTGAGGGTGAGTCCCTCAAAGCCGTAAGTTAGGCGGTGCGCAGCATCGCCTCTCACCCTTAAGTATCCCCTGTAAGTTTCTCTCCTTTTTAATGTAATCCGCACCTGTTATTGTTTCCCGTTAAGTCCTGTTGTTCGGGGCCATCGTTGGTGGTTCTAAATAAACAGATTTAGTGTGTGAACTTTTGGCAAGGATTGTCGTCCCATCTCAAGCTGTCACCCGTAAGGGGCTCAAGCGAGGTGGTGGTATGCGGTTTAGTGTCGGTTTTTTCGGTTAGCGTGGTTAACCGTCAAGGCACAGGACGTGATCTCTGATATATCCCGCCGGTATAATTTGAAACCCAATTTTCCTGAACAGGCGACCCGTCCGCCTGAGCTTACTCGTACAGTTATAGAGGGCAGCCGAAGTGGTTGAGAAGATGTCTATCTGGAGCCTGGTGGTTAACGCCAGTGTTGTTGTTCAGCTTGTGATGCTAATGCTTGTTGTGGCGTCATTGCTCTCCTGGGTGATGATTTTCCAGCGACACTTCTTCCTGCGCCGCACTAAAAAAGCGCTAATGAATTTCGAGGAGCGATTCTGGTCCGGGGTAGATCTGAGTGCTCTGTATCGAGAAGTGACCCAACACCCAAATCCGGACTGTGGTGCCGAGAATATCTTTCGCGCAGGCTTGAAAGAATATACCCGCATGACCCAGCAGCGCACGTCCGATCCGGATGCGGTGATGGAAGGCGTGCAGCGAGGCATGCGCGTGGCGATGTCCCGCGAAGAGGATAAGCTGGAGCAGCATCTGCCGTTTCTTGCATCCGTAGGTTCGGTAAGCCCGTATATCGGTTTGTTTGGTACCGTGTGGGGCATCATGAACTCCTTCCGTGGCCTGGCAAATGTGCATCAGGCAACCCTGGCATCTGTAGCGCCGGGTATCTCCGAGGCTTTGGTGGCAACGGCGATTGGTTTGTTTGCAGCGATTCCGGCCGTTATTGCTTACAACCGTTTCTCAGCAAAAGCTGAAAACCTGCTGGGTAGTTACGAAACCTTCGCAGACGAGTTTTCTGCGGTGCTGCACCGTCGTGTTCACGCGGCGTCTTAAGGTGCGGATATGATCAGACGCCATCGTAAAACCCGAAAGCTAAACGCCGAGATCAACGTTGTACCTTATATCGACGTGATGATGGTGTTGCTGGTGATCTTTATGATCACCGCGCCGATGCTGACGCAGGGGGTTCAGGTAGAGTTGCCAAAAGCCGCCGCCGAGCCGGTAGATGACAAGGACAAAGAGCCAGTCATTATCACTGTAAACGCCGAGCAGCAGTACTTTATTGATGTGGGAGGAGATCCGGAAGAACCGCTGGATGCTGAAACAGTTTCTGATCGCGTGCAAAAAATTCTGGCGGCCAATCAGGACAAAATGTTGCTGGTGCGTGGTGACAAGAATGTCGATTACAACGCAGTGGTGCAGTTGATGGTGTTGCTGCAGCAGGCGGGTGCCGGCACTGTCGGACTGGTTACCGAGTAGGGCCGATCGGGTGAAATTAAACAGTTATTTTGTCCCTGCCTTATTGGCGCTGTTGTTGCACGGTGCGGTGTTCTTCGTCCTGGCGGATGTTTGGTTTGACCAGGAGAAAGAGGTGCGCCGTGTGCCGAGGCATGTCAGTGCCCAGATTGTAGATCTGAAAACGGTGACCACGCAGGCCGATAAAAAGCGTCAGGCAGACGCCGCTAAGAGAAAAGCTGCAGAACAGGCGCGCCAGAAGAAAGTAGCGGAAGAAAAGCGTAAGAAAGCTGCGGCTGAGAAGAAGCGCAAGCAAGAGATAGCAAAGAAGCAAGCTGCTGAGAAAAAGCGTAAAGAGCAGGCAGCCAAGAAAGCTGCGGAAGAGAAGAAGCGTAAACAGGAAATAGCGCGCAAGAAGGAAGCTGAGAAGAAGCGTAAGGCGGAAGAGGCTAAGCGCAAGGCTGAAGCGAAGCGTCAGAAAGAACTGGCTGCGAAAAAGGCCGCTGAGAAAAAGGCCGCCGAAGATGCACGCAAAAAAGCGGAAGCTGAACGCAAGCGGAAAGAGCAGGAACGTATAGCGGCCGAGAAGAAACGCAAAGCTGAGGACGAGGCGCGCCGCAAAGCGGCTGCTGAAAAAGCGCGTCAAGATGCTTTGGCTGTTGCAATGGCTGAAGAGGAGGCGTTGCTGGCGGAAGAAGAGGGGCGTCAGACCGCACAGAGTTATGAGTCGTACGTACGCGATCTGATCTCTAGCAACTGGCGTCGATCTGCAAGTGCCCGTAACGGAATGGTCGTTGAGCTCTCCATTCATCTGCTACCTTCAGGAGAGGTGGATGATGCGTATGTGAGTAAGTCCAGCGGTGATGATCGGTTTGACCGTGATGCGGTACGTGCGGTGATGAAAGCTGAGCGCTTCCCCGAGTTACAGAAACTTGATCCTGTGGTGTTTGACCGGTATTACCGCAAGTTCACGATGATCTTCCGCCCAGAAGATTTGCGCCGCTAGGCAGTAAGTAACATCAGTTTTATTGGAACTACTGATATTGTGTGCGTGTCGTACTCGCTAATGTACAAGCGTAAACATGTCATTCAAAAGATCGGAGAATCTTACAGTGAGACTTTATAAATACATCTTTGCTGTGTTGTCTGTGTTACTGGTTTCACTGCCGCTCAAGGCGGAGTTACGTATTGAGGTGACACAGGGTGTGGATAAACCAACGCCGCTGGCGGTAGTGCCGTTTTCCTGGAGCGGAAGTTATGGTTTGGCTGAAGATGTTGCAGGTTTGATCGCCAACGATTTTGCGCGCAGTGGTCTGTTCCGTGTTATGGATCGCGACAACATGCTCAGCAACCCAACCCGTCAGAATGAAGTTGCGTTTCGCGACTGGCGCTCTCTGGGACAGGAGTTTCTGGTTATCGGTCGTATGAGTCCTGCACAAGGTGATTCGGTGCGTGTCGAGTACGAAGTGTACGACGTGATCAAAGAGGAGCTGATCCTGCGCGATGCGCGTGTAGGCAGCCGTAACGGCCTGCGGGATATTGCCCATGTTATTGCCGACAATATTTATGAATACCTGACCGGCGTTAAGGGGGCGTTCTATACCCGTATTCTGTATGTGACGGCGCAGCAGCTGGGGCCGGATAACTACCGCTACCAGTTGCGCATGGCGGATTCCGATGGCGCGCGTCCGCGTACCATTCTGGAATCGAAAGAGCCTATTATGTCGCCAAGCTGGTCCCGAGACGCACGTCGCGTGGCTTATGTGTCGTTTGAGAGCACCCGTCCAGCGATCTATATCCAGGATCTGCGTACCGGTCAGCGTCAGAAGGTACAGTCGTTCAGAGGGCTGAATGGTGCGCCAGCCTGGTCGCCTGATGGTAGTAAGATGGCGCTGGTTTTGTCCAAAGACGGCAACCCTGAAGTGTACATCCTGGATCTGCTCAAGCGTAAGCTGACCCGTATGACCCACCACTATGGTATTGATACTGAGCCGAGCTGGGCACCGGATGGTCGTTCCATCATCTTTACGTCTGATCGGGGTGGATTACCGCAGATTTATCAGATGCACCTGAAGAGCCGAACCATTGATCGCCTGACCTACGAAGGAAACTACAACGGGCGTGGTTCGCTGACTCAGGATGGTCGTTTCCTGGCGATGGTGCACCGGGGGGATGACAATGTATTCCGAATTGCCGTACAGGATTTGAAGACGTCACGCGTGGATGTGCTGACTGAAACCTTCCTGGACGAGTCGCCGACTATCGCACCAAACGGCAGTATGATTCTTTATGCTACACAGAAGGGTACTCGAGGGGTTCTGGGTGGTGTAACTCTTGATGGCAACGTACGTTTTCTGTTGCCTGATTCGCAGGGGCATGTGCGTGAACCGGCGTGGTCTCCGTACTTGCAATAAGTGCGGCCAGCCTATAACGTATGCGTCAGTTGGGAATAATCTAAATTTACCGATTTTTAATGTTGGTTGAGACCAGCATATCAAGGATATTACAGGAGTATTCGATGAAAGCTTCCAATGTAGCCAAGGCCGTTGCGCTGACTCTGTCTGTAGCATGGGCTGCAGGTTGTAGTACAACTGGTGGTACCGATACTGGTGCTACAGGTACTGATACTGCAGACACTTCTGCTAGCACTCAGGGTGCTGATGTTTCCGGTGGCGTTTCTGCTGCTGAAATGGCTGCACAGAAAGCGGCTGCTGACGCTGCAGCTGCAGCTGCTCTGCAGTCTGTTTTCTACTTCGACTTCGACAAGTCTGTTGTAAAACAGGATGGTCTGGCAGCTCTGGAAAAACACGCTGCTTACCTGGTAGCAACTCCAAGCGCGTCTGTACGCCTGGAAGGTCACGCGGATGAGCGTGGTACCCGTGAATACAACATGGCTCTGGGTGAGCGTCGTGCACAGGCTGTTGCTCGCATCCTGCAGGTTAACGGCGTAAACGCTAACCAGATCGAAACCATCAGCTACGGTGAAGAGAAGCCAGCAATGCTGGGTCACAACTCTGAGTCCTGGGCTCAGAACCGTCGCGTAGAGCTGAAATACGTTAGCAACTAATGTCTTCAGTTCGTCGATTCTCCACCATCGCGCTGGCACTGTCTTTCAGTGCTGGCGCCATGGCGGCATCCCCCCCTGTTATCGAGATTCGCACAGATGACCAGCCGGTTCAGGCGCAGGGCAATCTGGCCGCTCAGCCACCCGTTGGAAGTGGCAATGCGCAACTCTTGATGATCATTCAACAGCTGCAGGATGAAGTACGTTCCTTGCGTGGTGAGCTTGAGCAGCAGGCTTTCCGCATGAAAAAGATGGAACGTCAGCAGCTGGACCGATACCGTGATCTGGATCGCCGAATCAGCACTCTGATGAGTAATCAGGGCGCAGGCGCACCTGCAGGTGCGGCTTCTAATAACCAGTCAGTACCCGCCACATCCGGGCAAGCCGATAGCAGCGCGGCATCTACAGCTGCGGAATCGTCTACTCTACAGTCCGAGCAACAGGCGGCGACGGGTTCTACCGGTGCTGTTACAGCGGTGCAGCCGCAGGTTAAGCCAGCGCAGCCCGCTCCAAGTGTGAAAAACGGCGTCTCTGATTCGAAAGCGTACCGTGATGCATTTGCATTGGTGCGTGCACGTGATTTTTCCGGTGCCGTAGTAGCGTTTAATGCTTTCGTGCGTGATTATCCGAACAGTCCTCGCGTAGCAAATGCACACTACTGGATGGGTGAGATTCACCACGCGGAGCAGAAGCTTGAGTTGGCGCGTGAGTCGTTTGCGCTCGTACTCGGTCAGTTTCCTGATCATCCCAAAGCGCCGCATGCGGCATACAAGCTGGGTGTGATCTATAGTGATTTGGGTGATAAAGCACGTTCCGATGAATATCTGGATTACGTGTTGAAGAACCATCCGAAGTCCAATGTTGCGCCGCTCGTTGAAGAGTTTAAGCGCCAGTAATCGTTTTCCTGGAATTTTTTTATGACTAGTGCTGTTAAAAAGGCAGTCGTTCTGCTGTCTGGTGGCCTGGATTCTGCTACTGCGTTGGCGATGGCAAAAGACCAGGGATTCGAATGTTATGTGCTGAGCTTTGATTACGGCCAGCGTTCGGTGACAGAGCTGAATGCGGCGCGTAAAGTTGCAGCGCAGATGGGGGCTAAGGAGCACCGTGTTGTGCGTTTGCATCTCGAGGATTTCGGTGGCTCCGCGTTAACCGATCACAGCATCGATGTGCCAGAGGGGGAGGAAGAGGGTATTCCTGTAACCTATGTTCCTGCCCGCAATACGGTATTTCTCTCGCTGGCGTTAGGCTGGGCAGAAGTGCTTGATGCGCATCACATCTTTATCGGTGTGAATGCTGTGGATTATTCCGGCTATCCTGACTGTCGTCCTGAATATATCGCCGCATTTGAGGCAATGGCTAACCTGGCAACTAAGGCCGGTGTAACCGGAACTAAGTTGACGCTGGAAACGCCGTTGATTGACCTGACCAAAGCCGAAATTATCCAGCAGGGTACTGCGTTGGGTGTGGATTACGGTCTGACGGTTTCCTGCTATCAGGCAGACGGTGATGGTCGTGCGTGTGGGCAGTGCGATAGCTGTCGCCTGCGTGCCAAGGGGTTTGTGGACGCTGGCGTGGCTGATCCAACCCGATACGTTTAACTTGTTGAAAAAATTATTGTTTAAGTAAGATTTTTAACAATTAGTGCTTGCACTTTAAAAATGAGAGCGTAATATACGCACTCCATTGAGCGGGTCGTTAGCTCAGTTGGTAGAGCAGTTGGCTTTTAACCAATTGGTCATAGGTTCGAATCCTATACGACCCACCACTCAATGATCTCTACCGGGTCGTTAGCTCAGTTGGTAGAGCAGTTGGCTTTTAACCAATTGGTCATAGGTTCGAATCCTATAAGACCCACCAGATTCAGAAAAAGGAGCGCATTGGTGCTCCTTTTTCGTTTCCGCTGTTTATTACAGATTCTGTTGCTTTATTATCACCGCACGGTAATCCAGCTGTGGTGTGACTATGGTATAATCGGACTGCGGCCAGAGGGTTTACCGTCTGGAGTTTCAATACAGCCTTTATAATTAAGAAACAGTTACTTACATGTTGAGCAAGCAGGAAATCTCCGACCGCATTTTGGTCCAGGAGCACTTTGCAAAAGAGCACCTTCCTTCCGGTCACTCTCGCCAAGAGGTCGAAGAGTACAAGTCGCAGATTAAAAAACTGTTAAAAGAGAAGGATGCGTGTCTGGTAGCGCATTACTACACTGACCCTCTGATTCAGGAACTGGCTGATGAGACGGGCGGCTGTGTGTCTGACTCTCTGGAGATGGCGCGTTTTGGTAGTGTGCATGAAGCCAGTACGCTGATTGTTGCTGGTGTGCGCTTTATGGGTGAGACGGCGAAGATCCTGAGTCCTGAAAAGCGCATTCTGATGCCAACACTGGAAGCGACCTGTTCCCTCGACATCGGTTGCCCAATCGATGAATTCAGTGCGTTCTGTGATGCGCATCCTGACCATGAAGTGGTTGTTTATGCCAATACCTCTGCTGCAGTTAAGGCGCGTGCAGACTGGGTAGTAACCTCCAGTATCGCACTGCAGGTGGTTGAGCACCTGGCAGATGAAGGCAAGAAGATTATCTGGGCGCCTGATAAGCACTTGGGTGCTTACGTGCAGAAGCAGACCGGTATCGAAATGCTGATGTGGGATGGTGCCTGCATCGTGCATGAAGAGTTCAAAGCGAAAGGTATTCTGGAGCTGAAACAGGTATATCCAGATGCAGCGATACTGGTACACCCGGAGTCGCCTGATTCTGTGGTTGAGATCGCGGATGCCGTAGGTTCGACCTCTCAGCTGATCAAGGCTGCCCACGATCTGCCAAACAAGCACTTTATTGTGGCAACTGATCGTGCGATTTTCTATAAGATGCAGCAGGCAGCGCCAGGCAAAGAGTTCCTGGAAGCGCCAACCGCAGGCTCTGGTGCAACGTGCCGCAGCTGTGCGCACTGTCCTTGGATGGCGATGAATGATCTGGAGAATATCATGCAGTGCTTGCAGGAAGGTAAGGACGAAGTGATCGTATCGCCGGAACTGGTTGAAGATGCACGCCGTCCACTGCAGCGTATGCTCGATTTCTCTGCGGATATGAATAAGTAAAAACGTTTTCGTATTCCGCAAATAAAAAAGCCGCACAGATGTGCGGCTTTTTTGTGCCTGTCCGTTTGATGCTGGTTCACATCACCTTTTTCATCTGTTCTCTGATCTGTTTCGCTTCCTGTTCCAGGGCTTCCAGCTGTGAGCGTTCTTCCTCGGTCAGTTGAGGAGTGCGCTGCGCAAACTTCAGCTGTCGTAGGGCGAGATCAAGGTTGCCGGTCAGCATAAAGTATTCAACGCGTGCAATGTGGACATCCAGTGTGTTACCTGCCAATCCTTGAACTTCCGCCAGGTTGTACCAGATGTTTGGGTCATTAGGACGCTGCTCGGCCAGCTTTTTGTATACCGCAATCGCATGGCTATTCTGTCCCTGGTGCAACAGCAATTCGGCATAAATCGCATTGGTCGGATAGTTGTCCGGGAACAGTTTCAGAACGGCGCGAAGCTCCCGCTTAGCTTTGCTGTATTGTTTGCGCGCTATGTTTAATTCAGCCAGCGCCAGGCGAACCGGAAGCTTCTGTTTGAAGTCAGCACTCATTTCGTTGGCAGCTTCCGCTGCCAGGTCGAACTTATTCGCTTTGATTGCCGCCATCAAAGTGGCGTAGCGCAGGGTGTCGTTGTCCTGTTTCTTAGGCTTACTTGCCAAGCTAGTGAGCAGTTTGTCTGCATCTTGCGCGTAGTTGGCAATAATGCGGGCCTGTACCAGATCGAAGTCGATGGCGTCAGGGCGCGGATCTGGTGTCGGCAGGTTTGCGGCGCGGTTAAGGGAGTCTGCAATACGGGACTCTGTTACCGGGTGAGTCAGCAGAAATTCCGGTGGCTTGCTGCCAAAGCGCGCATTGGCCTGCAGGCGGGAAAACATCTTCGGCATTGCGGCTGGATCAAAACCCGCAGCGGTCAGGGTTTGCATGCCGATGTAATCCGCCTCTCGTTCGTTTTGGCGGCTGAAGGCAAGCATGGAGGCCTGGTTTGCGGCGACGGTTGAAGACAGTGCGGCGGTACCTCCCTGGCTGTCTGCAGCAGCGATAAGCAGGCTGCCAAGCATTGCTGCGAGCAGGAACGGCTGGTTGCGACGCTGTTGATCGATCTGGGCCGCGTAGTGGCGCTGGCTCAAGTGCGCCAATTCGTGGGCAATCACGGATGCGAGTTCGTCTTCGCTTTGGGCGGCTTCAACAAGCCCGGAATGTACGCCTACAATCCCGCCGGGAACAGCAAAGGCGTTCAGGGTTGGGTTATCCAGCACAACAAGTTCAAGGCGGTGGTCTGTCAGTTGGCTGTATTGGGCGACGTCCCAGAGCAGATCTTCCAGATAGGCGACAACGACCGGGTCTTCATACAATCGCGCTGATCCGCGTAGCATGCGTACCCAGGTACGGCCAAGCAGGTACTCTTCCTGCGGTGTGGTTGAGAAGCCGCTGTCACTGATCGATGGCAGGCCGCTACTGGCCGCATGTAGTGAATTAGTCTGAAAAACCAATAATAAAGATGTTATCAGCGGTAGAAAAAAGCGATAAATAGGCATGGTTTAGAATCCGTCCGAAAACGCGCTGCTAATACTTAAAAAATTGTTATATAGTGCTGGGCTGATGAATTTTACTCAACCCAGTACGCTGTAAAGATACGTTAATGACTGAACCTGCAATTGATGAAATCCTGGATGCCTCAGGCCTGAACTGTCCATTGCCTTTATTGAAGGCAAAACAAGCACTTAACCGACTGGAGGTTGGTCAGGTGTTAAAAGTGATTGCGACGGACGCAGGGTCGATCCGCGATTTCAAGGCGTACACAGAACAATCCGACCACGTGATGCTTGATTCGTTCACCGATGAAGAGCCGTACGTCTATATTATTCAGCGTGGCTAGATCTGCGACCTGAGAGTTGAGAATCGATAATGCATAGAATATTCAGCAAATGGATAGATCGTTACTTCTCGGATGAGGAGGCGGTGCTGCTGTTTGTGCTGTTGGGTGCCGCGTTGCTGGTAATCCTAACCTTGGGGCAGATGCTGACACCGGTATTTGCGGGATTGATCCTGGCGTTCCTGATGCAGGGAGCGGTCAACTGGCTGGAATCGCGCAATTTCTCGCATATTTGGTCGGTTCTACTGGTTTTTCTGCTGTTTGTCGGCGTCTTTCTGGCGACGTTGCTGTTTATTCTACCGTTGGTGTGGAAGCAGGCGGGGAATCTGTTCAATGAACTGCCCCGAATATTGAGTGAAGTTCAGGCCCTGGCGCTGCTCCTACCGGAAAAATACCCGGATATGATCTCGGCAGAGCAGGTAAATGACTTAATCAACCAGGCTGCCAGTGAGCTCTCCCAGGTGGGGCAGTGGGTGGTGACCTTCTCGATCAACTCGATCGGTAGTGTTGTTGCGCTGCTGATCTATCTGGTGTTGGTGCCAATCCTGGTGTTCTTTTTCCTTAAGGACGGCCGTGCGCTTACCAGCTGGTGGGCTTCACTCCTGCCCGCAAAGCGCGAGATGATGACCAAGGTCTGGCGTGAGATGGATGACCAGATTGCGAACTACGTGCGTGGTAAGGTGATCGAGATTGTCATTGTTGGCGCTACAACCTATATCGTATTTGCGATTCTGGGGATCGACTATGCTGCGCTGCTGGGAATTATGGTGGGCCTGTCGGTACTGATCCCGTACATCGGTGCTGCGCTGGTGACCTTGCCGGTTGCGCTGATCGGTTTCTTCCAATGGGGCTGGACCGATGACTTCATGTACCTGATGATCGCCTATGCCATCATTCAGGCGTTGGATGGCAACGTATTGGTACCGCTGCTCTTTTCCGAGGCGGTAAACCTGCACCCGGTATCGATCATAGTGGCGGTATTGCTGTTTGGTGGCCTGTGGGGATTCTGGGGCGTATTCTTTGCCATTCCGTTGGCGACCCTGGTTAAGGCGATAGTGAATGCCTGGCCGAAAGCGCCGCAACAAGTTCTTGAAGGGCCGGAGAATTAGTCCGGCCCGACTTGTTTCTGTAATGGAGGGGGAGGCGTTCTTACAGAGCCTTCACCGCTTCCAGTACCTCATCTACGTGACCTTTCACTTTCACACTGCGCCATTCCTTGCGCAGAACGCCTTCCTTGTCGATAAGGAAGGTTGAGCGATCAACGCCCATGTATTCGCGGCCGTAGTTTTTCTTCAGCTTGATTACATCGAACTGCTTGCACAGTTCCTCGTCCGGGTCACTGATCAACTCAAATGGGAACGACTGTTTAGCTTTGAAGTTCTCATGCGCACGCATACCGTCACGGGATACGCCAAAGATAACGGTGTCCTGAGCGGTAAATTCGTCAATCAGGTCGCGAAAATTCTGGCCTTCGGTGGTGCAGCCCGGGGTGCTGTCTTTCGGGTAGAAATAGATAACCACGTTTTTGCCGCGCAGTTCTGAGAGGGTTACTGTTTGCTCGCTGGTCGCATTTGCAGTGAAATCGGCTACAGGTTGATCAATTGCTACGGTGCTCATCGGCTTTCCCTATATTTTCAATCGGTTGGATGGCTACTCAAGAGTGTAGAAAATCGTATAGAATATCCAACCCTTATACGATAACAAGTACGGCCTGGATTTAAATACAGAGTAAAGGCCGCACAAGAGTAGTAACGGTTCTGCATGGTCGTTACGATACACTCTCTTACATCTATGGAGATAAACATGATTACTGGCAGCTTAGTTGCGCTTGTTACCCCGATGACTTCCAATGGAGATATTGATTGGGACGCCCTGGATAAGGTCGTTGATCTCCATCTGGATAAGGGTACCGACGCGATCGTAGCGGTGGGTACCACCGGTGAATCTGCAACGCTTGATTGTGACGAGCACTGCCAGGTAATCAAACGCGTGATCAAACGAGTGGCCGGCAAGATCCCAGTTATTGCCGGTACTGGTGCCAACGCGACCAAAGAAGCGATCGAGCTGACCCGCGAAGCGAAAGAAGCGGGTGCGGATGCCTGCCTGCTGGTGACTCCTTACTACAACAAGCCGACTCAGGAAGGTTTGTACCAGCACTTTAAAGCGATTGCTGAAGCCGTAGATATTCCGCAGATTCTTTACAACGTACCGGGTCGTACCGCGTGTGACATGCTGCCGGAAACCGTAGCGCGTCTCGCACCTATTCCAAACATCGTCGGTATTAAGGAGGCGACCGGTGACCTGGAGCGTGCTAAGCAGGTAATCGACAGCGTACCGGCTGACTTTGCGGTTTATTCCGGTGATGACGGTACTGCGCCGGAACTGATGCTGTTGGGTGGTGTCGGAAACATCTCCGTGACTGCAAACGTAGCACCAGCAGAGATGGCAGAACTGTGCAAACTGGCTATTGCTGGTCAGGCAGAGGAGACCCGTGAGCTTCAGAACAAACTGATGCCGCTGCATAACGCGCTGTTTGTTGAAGCTAACCCAATTCCTGTGAAGTGGGCGATGACTGAGATGGGTCTGATGGCTGATGGTATCCGTCTGCCGCTGACTGTGCTGAGTGAGCAGTACCACGAAGAGGTGCGTGAAGCACTTCGTACTACCGGTATTATCTAAACGGCCCGAGACTATGAAAAAGGCAGTATCTCTAACGATTTTGGCCTGCGCCCTGCAAACAGGGTGTAGTGTTGTGGAAAACAATCCGATCTACGGAGAGAACGGTATTATCCGTGACCGCAGCCAGGATTACGAAAAAGCCAGTGAAGGAAAAGCGTTGGAGGTACCGCCTCACCTGCGAGTCCGAGAAACTGAGCGGGGTATGGTGATTCCGGAGATCGGACAGGCCGCCACGCAGAAAGCAACCGAATATGTCGTACCGCGTCCGGAGTTCTTCTACACGGAAGCGACCAGCGACAAGGTTAGCCTTAAGCGTGAAGCCGGTGAGAAGCTGATCGTTGTTGAATCTCCGATCAACGAAGTGTGGCCAAAGCTGAAAGACTTCTGGCGCTACAATGGCATCGAGCTGGCAAAAGCTGATCCGCGCAGTGCCACCATGGAAACCGCATGGATTGAGAACAACGGTGAAGATCTGGGTTTTGTGGAAAGCTGGATCAAACGCCTCACGTTCCAGGATATCGAAGGCCCGGCAAAAGATAAGTTGAAGCTGGAGCTGCGTCCTGAAGAAGGTAATTTGCAGCGTACCTCTATCAGCATGAAGCACGTGCGTTTTGCGCAGGACGCTGAAGTTGCCGAGATCGACTGGGACAAGAGTGGTCGTGATGTAGGTTACAAGTCGGACATGATGTTCGAAATGCTGCGTTACCTGAGTAAAGCGGCCGACAAAGAAGATGCACCAACTCTGACCAAGCTGCTTGCGCCGCAAGAGGGGCGTACAGAGCTGGGGCGTGATTCCCGTGGTAATCCGGTCCTGAAGGTCGAGTCCTCCGTGGATAAAGCCTGGGATTCTGTTTCTACTGCGATGAGTGCCGATCGCTTCGATGTGGGTACCGTCGACAAACAGTCCGGTATGTTCTATTTCTCTTTCACCACTAGTACGCCTGCTAGTGAAAGGGAGGAGTTGGGATTCTTCGAATGGTTGCACTCTGACCGAGGCGACATCAAATTCGAAACGACCGCGTTGGCTGAGGCGCTGGGTGTAGAGAAAGATCCAAACGCGCCGAAGATCCGCTACACCTCCAAGGAGGTTAGCCCTGAGGAAAAAGATCGCCTCGCCAGCATGAGCCAGCAGGAAATTGAGCAAGAACGTCTGCAGAAGAAAGACGGCTTCAAGATCTGGTTTGCAGGCAAGGTTATCTATGTCTTCAGTGAAGAGGGTGAAGAGGGCGTTTATAACAAAGAGTCTGATGCTTTCGAATACACCGGTCGTTACCAGCTGAAGCTGAATCGCTCCCGCACAGGCGTGTATCTCTCTGTTCTGACCGATCAGGGATTGTTTGCACCAGCCGAAGTTGCCGAAGAGATCTTGTGGGAAGTGAAGAAAAACCTTCCGGCAAGTTGACTCTTGCGACTATGACTTAAATATAAGGGGCCTTCTGGCCCCTTATTTGTCTCAGAAACAAATAAGAAAAAGGACTCCATATGAAAGCGGTAATTCTGGATCTGGAGAGTCTGGAGGATCTGGACCTTTCCCCGATCGAAGCGGAATTTGATCAACTTGACGTACATATGGCGACGGCGCCGGAGCAGGTTGCCGAGCGTATTGCTGGTTGCGATGTCGTGATCACCAACAAGGTCAAAATCGACCGTGGCCTGATGTCAGGCGCGCCCGACCTGAAGCTGATCTGTGTGGTTGCTACCGGCACCAACAATATTGATCTGGATGCGGCCAGTGAGCAGAACGTACGTGTGTGCAACTGTGTTGCTTATGGTGTGGATTCTGTTGCTCAGCATGTGATGTCGATGATCCTGGCATTGCACACCAACATCGTTCAGTACGATCGTGCCGTGAAGTCGGGCGAGTGGGGTAAGGCCTCCCAGTTCTGTATGCTCAGTTTTCCGATCCGTGAACTGGCGGGCCGGACGCTGGGTATCTATGGCTACGGCAACCTTGGCAGTGCCGTTGCCCGATTGGCTGAAGCATTTGGTATGAAGGTTGTGATCGCGCAGCGCCCGGGAGCTGAGAAGCGTGAAGGGCGTCTGCCGATGGATGAGTTGCTGGCACAAGCGGATGTATTGAGTTTGCATTGTCCTTTAACTGAAGAGACAAAGGATCTGATCGACGCTGATGCGTTGGCGAAGATGAAACCGGGCAGCATGCTGATCAACGCGGCACGTGGCGGCGTGGTGAACGAAGCTGCATTGGCTGATGCGCTGCGCTCTGGGCAGCTGGCAGGTGCGGCGACCGACGTATTGACCGAAGAGCCACCGGTTAACGGTAATGTGCTGTTGTCGGAAGATATTCCAAACCTGATCATCACACCGCACTCCGCCTGGGGTAGTCGTGAAGCGCGTCAGCGTATTCTGGATCAGACCGTGGAAAATATTCAGGGCTTTAAAGCAGGCCGTCCGGTAAGGACGGTCAACTGATCAAACGCGCGTGTTTCCGTTAAAATGGGACCGGCGCGTGAAAGTCCATCCAGTCACCCGTTTCCGGGTGGCTGAATCCCAGCTCTTCTGCATGCAACAGCAAGCGCGGGCTCAATGCCTGCGCTTCTTCTGGTGCGTAAAACCGGTCGCCTACGATCGGGTGACCCAAAAACTGCATATGTACCCTAAGCTGGTGTGAGCGGCCCGTGATCGGGTACAGCTGCACCCGGGTACCTTTTGCTTCCTTCTGCAGCATTTTCCAGCGTGTGTGAGCCTGTTTGCCGTGTTCGTAATCGACAATCTGAAGCGGACGGTTTTCCCAATCACAGCGCAGAGGCTCTTGTACCTCTCCTCTATCACCCTCTAAATCGCCAAACACTACGGCCTGATAGGATTTTTCGGTGCGACGCTGCTGAAACTCGTTGCTCAGATAGCGGTGGCTGTCGGCGTTGAGCGCCAGTACCATCAAACCGGATGTTGCGTAATCCAGGCGGTGTACGATTCTGGCTGTTGGGTGTGCTTGCTGGACGCGCCGCCACACACAATCCTGCTTGTCTTCACCGCGTCCGGGTACGGAGAGCAGATCAGCGGGTTTATTGACTACCACAAGCTGGTCATCAGCATAGAGTATTTCAGGCATAGTGAATCTTACTTGATTGGTTTTTCGAACAGGGCCAGGGATTCCACGTGAGAGGTATGGGGGAACATGTCCATCACGCAGAAACGGGTAAAGCGATAGCCCTGTGATGCTAGCTCGGCGGCATCACGTGCCAGTGCGGCCGGATTGCAGGATACATAGAGAATCCGGTCTGCATCATAGTGTTGCAGCTGTTTAATCGCTTCCAGAGCGCCTGTGCGGGGTGGATCAAGCAGGACCTTGTTGAATCCCTGGTTGTACCAGTGGTGGTGTCGCAGGTCGCCACTCAAATCGCCTTTGTAGAAGGCTGTGTTGTCGAGCTGATTGCGACGGGCATTTTTCGTTGCCCGCTGGACCATGGTATCGCTGCCCTCGACACCCACCACTTCACCGGCGTAACGGGCCAGGGGAAGGGTAAAGTTGCCGATACCGGAGAAGAGGTCCAGTACACGGTCATCCTTTTGCAGCTCAAGCCAGTCGATTGCACGCTGGATCATCTGCGCGTTGAGCGCCGCGTTTACCTGCAGGAAATCGCCGGGTTCGAAATTGAGGCTGATGTTATGCTCTGGTAGTGCGTACTTCAGTTGTGCCGGCTCAACCGCCGGTTGTACCTGCTCGCCGTCATCAAGATACAGTTTTAGCTGTATAGCTTCCACGGCAGCAGTGAGCGTGGAGATCAGCTCATCCGGCAGGCGCTTTTTGGTGCGTAAGGTCAGTGCACCTTCGCTATCACCCATCACCACTTCGGCATGGGTGATGTTGCGTACATTCTCAACGTCTTGCAGGCTCTCGTGCAGCAAACTGATAACCTGATTCAGTTTTTCATTCAGTACCGGGCAGTGATCAATCGACGTTAGCTTGTTGCTGCCGCGGCGGCGAAAACCGATAACAACGGACCCGTCCCGTTGCAGCTGATTGATCCCCAGGCGTGCTGCGCGTCGGTAGTTCTCGGGCTGAGAGCGCAGCGGAGATTCGATCTGTTCTGGCTGGACCTTTCCCAAGCGCTGTAGCTGGTCCAGTACGATCGCTTGTTTCTCTTCGATCTGTTGGGTGTGCTCAAGGTGCTGCAGGTCGCAGCCACCGCAAACGCCGTAATGGGGGCATACCGGTTCGCTTCGAAATGGCGACGCCTGTGTTACCTGGATGCACTCTGCCTCGGCATAGCGCTTGTGGTTTTTGGTGATACGGGCTTCAACGGATTCACCAGACAGGGCGCCGGACACAAAGATGGTTTTGCCCTCATGGCGTGCAATACCACGTCCTTCGTGGCTCAGCCCTTCGATGGTCAGCTCAATAGGTGTTGAGTGGACAGGCTGTGCAGGCTTCTTGCGGCGAGCGGTATGACGGTGTGATGTGGATCGTTTTCGCATGAGAGTACCCGTGAACAGAATGCGCGGATTCTATCAGGCCAACAGCACAAAAGGCAGACAGAAATAGAGATATACCACGAGCTCGCACAATTGCTGGGTCGCGCCCAGGCAGTCGCCGGTATAGCCACCGATCCAGCGCCGGAAAAACTGAGACAACCAGTTGCGCATCAGCCATACCGGGGCGATCACCAGCCATGCCTTCGGACCTAGCGGAATCAGGCAGATAAGCACGGGTATCCCGGCGATCAGCAGCTCCTTGCGCGACATGCGGTTGGCCAGTGGTTTGGCTTTGCTGTCCATATCTTCGCGCACATAATCGTCGCTATAGATCAGCGTAAGGGCTGCAAAGCGGCTGAGGGTATGGGCAAGGAGCAGGGCAGGGGCGACCTGCTCGATACAGGAAAGCGCCTGGAATTTGGTAAGCAAAGCAAAGCACAGACCCAGTGCGCCATAGGTACCGAGCCTGGAATCCTTCATGATGGTGAGGATCTGATTCTTCTCCCAGCCTCCGCCAAAGCCATCACAAACATCGGCCAACCCATCCTCATGAAAACCACCGGTAAGCCACACTGATGCGACCATTGAAAGCAATATGGCGATGGTAGATGGGAAAACTTCAGCGGCGAGCAGGTAAACCAGTGCGGTAACTGCACCTAGCAACAGCCCAATCCAGGAAAAGTAGCGGCTGGCGCGATTCAGATTGTCACCTGAGAATTCCACCCAGCTTGGGGCCGGAATTCGAGTGAAAAACGTCAGGGCATTAAAAAACAGATGGACTTCTTGGTGCCTGAGATTCATTCGCACTATCGCTTGGGTGTATAGTTTAGGGCGATAACTTTAGAGCAATACACAAGGCAGGTCTATGAAGCAGGAACATCCGTTTGCGCAGTACGTCCGGATACTCGGCAAGGGTAAAACGGGCACCCGATCACTTACCCGTGAAGAAGCCGCCGCAGCGATGGGGATGATACTGGATGGACAGGTTGAACCGGAGCAGTTAGGTGCATTCCTGATGTTGCTGCGTGTTAAGGAAGAGGCGCCAGAGGAGCTGGCGGGTTTTGCCGATGCAACACGGGAGCGCTATGCCGCGCCCGATCAGATCCAGGTCGACCTGGATTGGTCCAGTTATGCCGGTAAAAAGCGACGTCATCCCTGGTTTCTGTTGGCGGTGCTCTGCCTTGCCAGCCATGGCTATCGTATTTTTATGCATGGGGCCAAGGGGCATACCCCGGAGCGTATCTACACCGAAGATATGTTAGCGCAGTTTGGTCTAACGGCATGTGAGAGCTGGTCGGATGTAGAGTCAGAGTTATCCCGCGTGAATTTTGCCTTTATGTCGATCAATCATGTGTGTCCGCCGTTGGGCGAGATTATTCAGCTGCGTTCCGTTTTGGGGCTTCGTTCACCGGTACACACCTTGTCCCGTATGCTTAACCCGCTGCATGCCAAGTGCAGTATTGACGGTGTTTTCCATCCGCCGTATGGTCCGATGCATCAACTGACGGCTCAGCTCCTCGGATTTGAACGCAACCTCACCATCAAGGGTGACGGTGGTGAAGCAGAAGCCAAACCCGATGGCGAAAATACCTTGCAGTGGGTGATTGACGGGGAGCTGGAAGAAAACGAATGGCCGCGAATCGTGCCGCGTCGGTTTGTAAAAGAGGGCGAGCTTGATTCGGAAGAGATTAGCCGGGTCTGGCGAGGTGAATCAGAACACGAATATGGTTTGCTTGCGGTGAAATCCACTATTGCGTTGGTGCTGAAGCTTCTGGGCGAGACTGGTGATCAGGAGGCATTGTTGTCACGTGCTGACCGGTTGTGGACTGCGCGAGATGTTGAAAAGTTTTCAATAGGCTAATAAATGTACATTCTGGTTCGTTATATGCATAATAGCGGGCCAGTTGTTAATTGTTTGTTTTTTAGTCGAGTCTATGAAATCTATCAGTCGTCGGGGTTTTCTAAAAGGCCTCAGTGGAACCGCACTCGGACTGGCCAGCGTCTCTGCGTTTGGCACTCAAGTCCCTCTCCTGGCAAGCAAGGAACGCACGCTTAGTTTCTATAATCTGCACACCGGTGAAAGCTTGGATGCGACCTACTGGGCCGATGGACACTATATCCCTGAAGTTCTGGCCGATGTGAACCATCTGTTGCGTGATCATCGCAGCGATAGCAGTACGGCGATGGATACCCGTCTGTTCGACATGTTGCACCTCCTGCAGCAGGATCTCGGCGTTAACAAGCAGTTCCACGTTATCTCCGGCTACCGTTCACCGGAAACCAACGCCAAGTTGCGCCAACAGAGCAAGAAAGTCGCTAAACGCAGCTACCACATGTTGGGTAAAGCGATTGATATCCGCCTGCCGGGTGTGCCGCTGAAGGCGTTAGGCAGCCAGGCTCGTGCTCTGCAGGTGGGTGGCGTCGGTTACTACCAGCGCAGTAACTTTATCCATGTGGATGTCGGGCCGGTTCGCGCCTGGGGTTGACAGATAAAAAACGCAGACTGCTGACAAAGCTCTGGTATTTTTACCGGAGCTTTGTTTTATTGGTCTGATGTTAAAAGAACAAGCCGCACAGCAATTTGAATTGGAAATGGTCACGCTAGACTCTCTGGTGCCCCAGGACCATCTTCTGCGTCAC
>NZ_CAXRBQ010000184.1:0-16053 GCF_964228735.1 Pontibacterium sp.
TGGCTGGCCTTTGCTCTGGAGTTAGTATCGGCTGTGACACTGTTTCTGCTGATGGTTCTGACCTGTGCAGATGTAGTTGGTCGCTACTTCTTCGACAACTCCGTAGATGGCGCCACAGAGCTGACAGAGATCGGCATTGCCATCCTGGTCTTTGCTGAAATGCCGGTTATTACCTGGCGGGGTGGACACGTAGTCGTTGATATTCTCGACCGTATGTTGGGAAGCACGGTCTTAAAAGTACTGGGTTTGTTCTCTGCATTCCTAATCTCTACATCTCTTTATTTTCTGGCTGATCGGATCTACTTCCTGGCCGCGCGCTCTCTGCGCCGTGACGAGGTTACCGAATACCTCGAACTGCCGATGGGTCTGATTATTCAGTACATTGCTGTAATGAGCTGGGTAACAGCAGGTGCAATGATCACCTACGGCGTATACCGCCTTCTGTTCCTATCTCGTGACTAAATAACGATTATTATAAAGCTAGACAGGTAATTTCAGCATGACAGTAGCACTGATCGGCTTTGCTATTCTGTTGGTCCTGATCGTTGTTGTTCGTATCCCGATTGCATTTTCCATGGGGATCGTGGGCTTCTTCGGTTTTGCGTACATGCAGGGCCTGACTTTTGACAACATCGGAGACTTCCGGTGGACGGGCTCTTTGTCCATGGCTGCCAAGCGTGTGGTTGATACCGCACAGGAATACAGTCTGTCCGTTATCCCTCTATTCATTCTTATGGGTAACCTGGTAACGAAATCAGGTCTGTCCCATGAGCTGTACCGCGCATCCAACGCGTTCCTGGGCCACCGCAAAGGCGGTCTGTCCATGGCGACTGTTGTGGCATGTGGTGGTTTCTCTGCGATCTGTGGTTCCAGTCTGGCGACTTCCGCAACGATGGCGAAGGTAGCAATGCCTCCAATGCGCAAATACGGTTACTCCGACGCGCTGGCAACGGCATCCATTGCGGCGGGTGGTACCCTGGGTATCCTGATTCCACCTAGCGTAATTCTGGTGATCTACGGTCTACTGACCGAAACCAGTATCCGTGAGCTATTTGCGGCAGGGTTTATTCCTGGATTCCTGGGTATTCTCATGTACCTCGGTGCAGTACGTTATGTCGTGTGGCGTAACCCGGCTGCAGGTCCATGTGGTGAGAAGCTGAGTTGGTCTGAGCGTATCCAGGCGCTGAACGGCGTTTGGGGTGTGCTGATCCTGTTCACTGTGGTAATGGGCGGTATCTACCTGGGTATCTTCACACCAACAGAAGCGGCGGGTATCGGTGCTGGCGGTGCATTCCTGATTGCGCTGTCACGTAAGACGCTGAACTTTGGTAGTCTGTTCGACATCCTGACGGATACTGCACGTACTTCTGCGATGTTGTTCGGTGTATTGATCGGTGCCCTGATCTTCTCCAACTTCATCAACCGTGCTGGTTTGCCGGCTGACCTGTTGGCCTTTGTGGAAGGTCTGCAAGTGTCGCCGATGCTGGTTATCTTTGCGATTCTAGGCATCTACATCGTACTGGGCATGGTGTTTGAGAGTCTGTCCATGATGCTGCTAACTGTGCCGATCTTCTTCCCACTGGTACAGAGCATGGGTTTCGATCTGGTGTGGTTCGGTATTGTCGTGGTAGTGGTAACCGAGATCAGTCTGATCACGCCGCCGGTAGGTATGAACGTATTCGTACTGAGTGCGGTACTTAGGGACATCAAAGCGAGCACCATCTTTAAAGGTGTTACCCCGTTCTGGTGTGCAGATATCCTCCGTTTGCTGCTGATCACCCTGATCGCTCCTATCTCTATGTTCCTGCCGGAACTGCTATACCGCTGATTAAGGACAGAGGGGCCGTACAACGGCCTCTCGTTTTCTAATACTGGCTGTCGTCCGACAGCAAAAGGAATCTTGCCATGCTGCCTCAAGTTAAAAAGATCCTGTACGCATCTGATATCGATCATGGTTCCCGTCCTGCTTTCCGTGCAGCGGTGAGCCTCTGTGGTCACTACAACTCTGAGATCACGTTTCTGCACGTCATTGAGCCGCTGAGTGCAACGGCACAGAGCATCGTCGATACCATGATGAACGACGAGTCTCTAAATGAGATGCACGATCAGAGCATCCAGAACCTGCGCGACAAACTGACCGAGCGTATCGAACGCTTCTGTACACAGGAGCTGGAAGAGAGCGAGATGCTGAAGGAAGGTCAGGCCATCGCGCGTGTGGAAGAAGGTGTGCCTTGGAAGACCATTCTGGAAGTTGCCGATGATATCGATGCGGACGTAATTGTGATGGGTACCCGTACCCACAGTGGAGTAAGCCAGTTCCTGCTGGGGTCCACTGCAAACAAAGTCATGCATCACACCAAGCGTCCCGTGCTGGTGGTGCCGCTGAAATAAGCGTCTGCTGAATGATAGAAAACGCGATTGAGCTTCAGGCCGATCGCGTTTTTTCGTTTTCTGGCTGGGTCCTTTATATCGCTAACCAGGGTGGATCTGCCCAGATCAGAGAACAATGCTGATGGTGAAGCGGATGGAACAGATTGTTTCTTGAAAGTGCATTAATAGCCGCTTTTGAGGGCGCCTGATCTGCTCATTGTTTCCGAATGGGAATATATTTTGTTCACTGAGCCACGGTTATGTTTGTTTGTGATTGGGGTATCTTAACTCAATCCGGTTCTGGGCCTCGCTGCTGATCAGCAGGGGAACAGAGCGCAGATATTCTATGCTTTCTCGATTGAGATAATCAGAATTAATAAAGATTTACGATAGGAATCAGATATGGCGAAGAAGCCCTTTGCGTCCTCTGCGGACCTCGGTGAAAAGACAGAAACTCTGGAAATTCTGGGTGACGGCGTCTACGCGCTGACGGCAGAAGGTGACCCGAACGTATGTGCGGTTGAAGGTGAAGACTTCATCGTAGCGTTCGAAGCACGTGCGACCCCTAAGGCGGCAAACGACTGGCTGGAGCAGCTGCGTGAGCACACTGACAAGCCGATCAAATATCTGGTTCTGTCCCACTACCACGCGGTACGTGTACTGGGTGCTTCTGCGTTCAACGCTGAATCCATCATTGCACACGAAAAGACCAAGTTCCTGATCGAAGAACGTGGTATGCAGGACTGGGCATCCGAGTTTGGCCGTATGCCGCGTCTGTTCCGTGAGCCTGAAGGTATCCCAGGTCTGACCCACCCGGACATCGTGTTCAATGACCGTCTGGAGATTCCACTGGGTGGCGATCGTGGCAGCCTGATTCTGGAATACTGTGGCCGTGGTCACACTGCAGGTGACATCGTTGCCTGGATCCCTAAACAGAAAGTGCTGTTCGCAGGTGACCTGGTAGAAGCCGCTGCGGCGCTGTACACCGGTGACGCGTTCCACTTTGACTGGGCGTCCGGCACGCTGGACAAAGTTAAAGCGTACGAAGCAGAAGTTCTGGTTGGCGGTCGTGGTGCGGTTGCACGTGGTCGTGAAGAAGTTGATGCGGCGATCGAGCAGACCCGTGGCTTCCTGAACGGCATGATCGAGAAAGTAGGTGAAGTTCACAAGCGTGGCGGCACTCTGAAAGAAGCATTCGAAGCAACTCACGAACACCTGAACCCTAAGTTCGGTATGTGGCCGATCTTCGAACACTGCCTGCCATTCGATGTGCAGCGTCTGTGGGACGAGTTTGAAGGTACAGACTGGCCGCGTATCTGGACCGACGAGCGTGATCAGGAAGTTTGGGATCAGCTGCAGGACTGATTGCAGTAACACCTGCTGCCACTCTCTCCAGCAGCAGGTGATTCCTTCGGTATCTGGTGACAACTGTGCCAGAATTGCCGATCCGAAAACGGTGCTGAGGTGAAAACCCAGCGCCGTTTTTCTTTTTTATAAGCATCAGATGTTATGCCGCCCTCTGTTGGTGCAGAAGCAGGGTAAATGGCTTGTTTCGCTATCAGGCCACTGCTAGTGTGGAAGAAGCTGTAGATTCAGGAGTAGGAGATCTTATGGACGTATTGTCTGCAATGGGAATTTATGTGCGGGTTGTGGACCTGAAAAGCTTCTCGCTGGCGGCTGAAGAGATGGGTATCTCCAGTTCATCCGTGAGTAAGCAGATCTCCCAGCTTGAGCAACACATTGGCGCTCGCTTGCTGCAGCGAACCACGCGTCGCCTGAGTGTGACCGAAGTGGGGGCGGCCTACTACGAGAAGTGCCAGAAGATTATCAGCCAGGTGGAAGAGGCTGAAAGCCTGGTGTCCCAATTGCAGGGGCAGCCACGCGGTGTCCTGCGTATCTACTGCAACATGACCTTTGGCCAGATGCAGCTGGCCAAGGCTATTCCCGAATTTATGGAAGCCTATCCTGACATCCAGGTGGATGTCACCCTGGATGACCGGGCGCCTGATCTGGTGCGAGATGGCTTTGATCTGGCGATCCGTATCGCCGATCCGCAGCTGCCCGATTCCAGCCTGATCGCCCGCGAGATCTCCAAAGTGCCGATGTTTATCTGCTCGACACCGGAATATTTGGAAAAGAACGGCCATCCGGAGTGTGCTGAAGATCTGAAGAAACACAATTGCCTGGTGTTTGTGCATGCATCCAACGCCAACCAATGGTCGCTTGAGCGTGAAGGGCGGCGTTGTACCGTGCAGGTGGACGGCGACGTTAAAGCCAACAACAGTCTGGTAGTGCGAGAGTCCGTCTTGGCCCACAGGGGCATCGCCAACCTGGCCTATTTTGTGATTTCCCGCTTTGTGGAATCCGGTGATCTTGTGCAGGTCTTCCCGCAATACGAACCGGAAAAACTGTCTATCTTTGCGGTGTACCCGGACCGTAAATATATCTCACCGAAAGTGAGCCACTTTATAGAATTTTTCCAGGGCTGGCTGGAGCAAAACCTGCAACAGGAATGGCCCTCCGATTCCTGAAGATTTGGCAATAGATCGTTGAATCTGTTGCCGTAACGTTTATTGATGAAACCGCGCTGATGATGCCGTATTTACAGTTAATCTATTGAATTAATTGAAAATTAAGGTGTATTTGTGCGGTTTTTTATTTTCGCTTTGTTTCTTGCAGGGAAATAATTTTGTGCACTCTGGAGGGATTATCACAACCCTCAAATCCGCTATCTTGGATACTGTTCGAAGCGCGATTCCAAACGCAGAAAAATGAAGGATCTGCCGAGGAGTTTGCGAACAGGTCTACGCAGAAGTTGGCTTGTTCGCAGGTTCTTGAAGCCTGGTTAGGTCACAGGTGTTAGAGCAGATACCAAAACAATAATACGAGTGCCAAAGCGATGCTTAACACATACACTTTTCCTGAGTTCGACTATATCCGCTCTGCAGACCAAGACGCTGCGCAGCCGGTTAAACACCCTGTAGTTGTGATCGGTGCGGGCCCAATGGGTCTGGCAGCAGCCATTGACCTGGCTATTCACGACATCCCTGTTGTTGTACTGGACGATAACAACACTGTAAGTGTTGGTTCTCGTGCGGTGTGCTACGCCAAACGATTCCTGGATATCTCCGACCGCTTGGGCGTAGGCCAGCGTTGTGTAGATAAAGGCGTAACCTGGAACGTCGGTAAAGTATTCTTCGAAAACGAGCAGATCTACAGCTTCAACATGCTGCCGGAAGAGCACCATCGCCGTCCGGGTTTCATCAACCTGCAGCAGTACTACCTGGAAGAGTACTATGTTGACCGCGTAAATGAGCTGGAAAAAGCTGACCTGCGTTGGAAGAACAAAGTTACTGGTATTGAGCAGAACGACGACGAAGTAACCCTGACAGTAGAAACGCCAGACGGTGAGTACACCCTGAAGGCGGACTACGTAATTGCATGTGACGGTGCGGGTTCCAAAACCCGTGCGGCATGCGGACTGGAGTCCAAGGGCCAGATTTTCCACGACCGCTTCCTGATCGCCGACGTCGTGATGGATCCGAAGAAATTCCCACCAGAGCGTTGGTTCTGGTTCAACCCTCCATTCCACGAAGGTCAGTCCACACTACTGCACCGTCAGGCTGACAACGTATGGCGTATCGACTTCGACCTGGGTTGGGATGCCGATCCGGAAGAAGAGAAAAAGCCAGAAAACATCATCCCACGTGTGAAAGCGTTCCTGGGTGAAGATGTTGAGTTTGAACTGGAATGGGCGTCTGTATACACCTTTACTTGCCGCCGTATGGACGACTTCCGTCACGGCCGCATTTTCTTCGCAGGCGACGCAGCGCACCAGGTATCTCCGTTTGGTGCACGTGGTGCGAACTCCGGTATCGAGGACATTGATAACCTGACCTGGAAGCTGCAGATGGTGATGAACGGCAAGGCGGACGACAGCCTGCTGAACACCTATTCTGAAGAGCGTACTTTCGCAGCGGACGAGAACATCCTGAACTCCACGCGCAGTACTGACTTCATCACGCCGAAGAACGGTGCGAACCGTGCGTTCCGTGATGCGGTTCTGTGGCTGGCGAAGGACTACACCTTTGCACGCCCGCTGGTAAACAGTGGTCGTCTGTCTGTACCACCGTTCCTGACCGAGTCTTCCCTGAACACTGAAGACGATGGCAGCTTCAACTGCAAAGTGGTTGTAGGTGCGCCATGTACCGACGGTCCGGTTAAGCGTAATGGCGAAGACAGCTTCCTGCTGGGTGCGCTGGGTAACGTATTCAACGGCATGCTGTTCGTTGATAGCCGCAACGACCTGACTGCAGAAATGGTTGATCAACTGGGTGAGCTGGCAGCGCAGGATGTACCGGTTAAATCCTACATTGTTGCAAGCCACGAGATGGACATCGCTCTGCCGGAAGGTGTTGAGCTGCTGATCGACACCGTGGGTGTTGTGAAAGAGCGCCTGGATGCGAAGGGCGGTACCTTCTACCTGATGCGTCCTGACCAGCTGGTAACAGCACGTATGCGCAGCTTCGACAAAGCTGCAGTTGTAGCGGCCCAGAACAAGGCCCTGGGTAAGTAACGGACAATAAGAAAGAGAGAAAACAATGAGCAAACTTATTACCGAGCCAAATCTGCCGCGTCCGGATGATTTCTATCAGGAGCTGACCGATCTGCACCGTGACCTGAACGATGAGCAGAGCCTGGATGTAAATGCGCGTCTGATTCTGCTGCTGTGTAACCACATCGGTGACCAGGATGTGCTGTCTGAAGCGATGCAAACTGCACGCAAGCACATTCCTGCACAATAAGCGTTAGATAACGCACGAACAGGCTCACCTGAAATGGTGCGGAACGGTGCTCAGGCAGTGTTTCCGTACGATTTAAAAGGTGGGCCTTTGCTGTTTTTATGCTAGGGTGACCTGACAGTAACAAATGTTACCAATATAATGGCGTTGTTAAGGTACATGCGAGTCAGGTTCGTCATTACGACGAGATTATAGGAGGAGGGCATAATGCCTGCACTGAACGAAACTCACGATCTAAACCTCACCAGCTGGGTAGCGTCCGCGAACGATGCACAGAGTGATTTCCCAATCCAAAACCTGCCATTCGCAGTGTTCCGTCGCCAGGGTAGTGACGAAGCGTTCCGCGGCGGTGTAGCGATCGGTGATCAGATCGTGGACCTCGCAGCGGCGAAAGACGCCGGTGTGTTTTCCGGTCTGGCGCAGACTGCAGCTGAAGCTTGCGCGGCGCCAACGCTGAACGAATTTATGGGCATGGGTAGCGAAGCGTGGTCTGCACTGCGTCTGGCACTGTCTCAGGCACTGCGTAGCGGCTCCGATGCAGAAGCGAAGCTGAGCGCCTGCCTGGTCGCTCAGGCGGATGCAGAGTACGACCTGCCATGCACCATTGGTGATTACACTGACTTCTACACTTCCGTGTTCCACGCGACTGCAGTGGGTTCGCTGTTCCGTCCGGACAACCCTCTGCTGCCGAACTACAAATGGGTACCAATCGGTTACCACGGCCGTTCTTCCTCTATCGACGTGTCCGGTCAGACCTTCCACCGTCCACAGGGCCAGACCAAGGCACCGGATGCAACCGAGCCAAGCTTCGGTCCATGTAAGCGTCTGGACTACGAGCTGGAGATGGGGATCTACATCGGTAAAGGTACCGAGCTGGGTGATGTGATCGCACTGGACGACGCTGACGATCACGTCTTCGGCATGTGCCTGTTCAACGACTGGTCTGCACGTGACATCCAGGCGTGGGAATACCAGCCTCTGGGCCCATTCCTGGCGAAAAACTTCGCATCCACCGTATCTCCTTGGATCGTAACCACCGAAGCGCTGGCACCATACCGCACCGCGTGGAGCCGTGACGAAAACGATCCGCAGCCACTGCCATACCTGGAGTCCGAGCAGAACCGCAACGAAGGTGCGTTCGACATCCAGCTGGAAGTGTTGCTGGAGTCCGAGAAGATGCGCGCTGAAGGCCAGGCGCCAGCTAAGCTGTCTGAATCCAGCTTCGTACACTCCTACTGGACCGTTGCGCAGATGGTAGCTCACCACACTGTAAACGGCTGTAACATGAAGCCGGGTGACTTCTTCGGTTCCGGTACTCAGTCCGGTCCTCAGCATGACGAAGCCGGTTCCCTGCTGGAACTGACCCGTGGTGGTAAAGAGGCGCTGACCCTGGAGAACGGTGAGTCCCGTACCTTCCTGGAAGATGGCGACGCCGTAATCATGCGTGGCTTCTGTGCGAAAGAAGGTGCTGCACGCATCGGTTTCGGTGAAGTCGTAGGTACCGTGCTGCCAGCGAAAGTTTAAGGCCAAGTAGGTCGTTCTTGTAGCAGCCCGCTCCGAGGGCGACCTGACTCTTGCTTAAAGGATTTAAAGAATGATTCTTTACGATTACTGCCGTTCCTCCGCTGCGTACCGTGTGCGTATTGCACTGAACCTGAAAGGCATGGACTACGAGCAGATCCCGGTAAACCTGCTGAAAGGCGAGCAGGGTGGCGACGAAAACCGTGCCCGCAACGCACAGGGTTTCGTGCCATCTATGGAAGACAACGGCGAGATGTTCAACCAGTCGCTCAGCATCTGTGAGTACCTGGATGACGCATACCCTGAGACCGTTGCACTGTTGCCAGCAGACGCTGTCGAGAAAGCACGCGTGCGCAGCCTGGCACAGTTGATCGCTTGTGATATTCACCCGGTGAACAACCTGCGTATCCTGAAGTACCTGGTGGGTGAGTTCGGCGTATCCGAAGAGCAAAAGATCCAGTGGTACCAGCACTGGGTGATGGAGGGTTTCGCAGCACTAGAGAAGCGTTTGGCGGAGTCTGAGCAGACCGGTACGTTCTGTCACGGTGACACTCCAACGCTGGCGGATGTATGCCTGGTGCCGCAGGTGTTTAACGCCAACCGCTTTAAAGTGGATATGAGCGTGTACCCAACCATCTCCCGCATCGCTGACGCGTGCAACGAGATCAAGGCCTTTGCCGACGCGCATCCTGATCTGCAGCCGGGTGCTTAACGCCTAGGCTGACACCGTTTAGGAAAAACAAAAGCCGCAGAGGGAAACCTGCTGCGGCTTTTTGGTGGATCATCGAAATCGATAGAGCGGTTCAGGTGTAGGTTGGCCATCGCGTAGCGATGCCCAACACATCTCCTAGTCGCGGATCGCCTGCATCGCATCCTGGGTCCACTGCAGACTGTGGCGATAGGCACTTTCGTACAGATCGATATCCATATCCAGCGGCAGTTCATTCCAGTTGCCACTCTCGTAGGCGATCACTGCCTTCAACGTTTCGCCGATAGGGCCAGCGTAGTCGCGTACCGCATCCTGAATGTCGTCTGCCAGCGGCACTTGCTCTAGCAGTGACGCCTGATCAATACCCAGCAGGGCATGCAGGCCGGACATCATACCCGCCATAAAGTAGCTGCCGGCGTTGCGCTGATCGGTTGCACGGGCCAGGGCTTCACACATTGCACCGCGAATCAGTAGCATACGGCAGAGCTCTTCTGGTTTGTCGTCGTGGCTGGTCATGGAGATCAGGGTTACCCAACGGCGGATCTGTTCCATTCCCAGAAGCACCACCGCATCGGTGATCGACTCCACCTTGCGCACCAGTGAGTAGGCAGCGGAGTTCACAATGCGCAGCATCTTAAAGGTGAGTACCGGGTCCTGGATGATCAGTTTTTCCAGATCTTCCGGTGTGACATCGGGTTGGTTGATCGCCTGCATCAGCTGCATCAGTGTAGCAGCGTTGGATTCCAGCTTCTTGCCCTTAACCAGCTTAGGACGGCTCAGGAAGTGCCCCTGGAACAGCTTGAAGCCCATCTGACTGCAACTGAGCAGTTTGTCTCCGCTCTCGATCTTGATTGCGATCGGTGTGACTTTAAAAAAGCGCAGGCGGGAAACGCACTCGTGCATCTCTTTGTCGCTAAGCGCTGACACGTCCACCTTCACCATGTGCACGATCTTAAGGATCGGATCAAAGTGTGGATCGTTGGTGTAGTTATCGAGCACCAGACGGTAGCCATCACGTGCCAGCGACAGAATCGCTTTGACGATCTCTTTGGTCGGTTTGATGGTGGCGGGTATCTCGATTACCACCTGCTTGCGTGGTAGCTCGGGAAACGCGTCATTGGTCAGCATATCTTCGCTGATATTGATAAACGCCGGTACGCGCTTTACAGAGCCAGCATCGCTGATGCTGGTGTAGGCGTTAAGTAGCACCTCGATGGTGGCGCTGGCGTCTCGGAAAACTGCCTGTTCGGTGTCCTGGTCATTGCGGTACAGGAGTTCGTAGGCGATTACCTTCTGGCCGCTATCGAAGATCGGTTGGCGGGCCATTAACACCTGGCCGCGAGGGCTGGAATCCATTTTTTCTTATTTCTCCGGGAAGACCGCCTTCGGCGCGTTGGATGCGTCGAAGCAGATTGGTCTCTAAGTGTAGCCTCGGATTCTGAAGGAAGATAGTGACGTCCGAAAGACGAATCGTTTTGAAGTCAGGTTTTAAGAGCCCTGAAAAATAAAAAACGCATGAGAATACCTGAGGGGTTCTCGTTGCTCAATTTGTAGTTTAGCTACAACGAGTTACGGTTGATTTATATCAAGAATGAGAGCGCTGCAGAGGAGGATAATTGAGCCAAGAGATTAAGAACTTAAGTAAAAAATTAAGGAGATATTATGACAGCAGAGCCTCAAGTTCCCCCTTCTGGTTCCGAACAGGTGGCGCCACAAGTTGCGGCAGAAATTGCCAATCAGGTTGTCTCTCAGGACGCCGAAACACCTGTTGCTGTTGATCCGCTGGAAGCGGTCATCGATAGTGAAAATGACTACCCGTACGATAAGAAAATCTCCCGCACCAATTATGAGAAAGAGAAGCAGGAGCTGCAGATTGAACTGCTGAAAATGCAGCAGTGGGTGCGGGATACGGGACAGCGTGTTGTCATCCTGTTTGAAGGCCGTGATGCAGCGGGTAAGGGCGGTACGATCAAGCGCTTTATGGAACACCTGAATCCTCGTGGTGCAAAGGTGGTAGCACTGGAAAAGCCTACGGAGGTGGAAGCGGGGCAGTGGTACTACCAGCGTTATATTCAGCATCTGCCAACCGAAGGTGAGATCGTGCTGTTCGACCGCTCCTGGTACAACCGCGCAGGGGTCGAGAAGGTGATGAACTTCTGCTCGCCCGCAGAATACCTTGAGTTTATGCGTCAGACGCCGGATCTGGAGCGTATGTTGGTGCGCAGTGGTATCCGACTGTTTAAGTTCTGGTTCTCCGTGAGCCGTGATGAACAGTTCCGCCGCTTCCAGGCTCGTCGTACCGATCCGCTGAAGCAGTGGAAACTGTCACCGATTGATCTGGCATCCCTCGATAAGTGGGATGATTACACCGAAGCCAAAGAATCAATGTTCTTCTACACCGATACAGCCGACGCACCATGGACTGTAATCAAGTCGAACGACAAGAAACGCGCCCGTCTGAATGCGATGCGCTATGTGCTGTCTGCACTGCCGTATCCAAACAAGAACGAAAGCATCACGCTTAAGCCAGACCCCCTGATTGTGGGCAACGCACGTGACGTACACGAGCGTGATGAACATGTACTGATTCCAGGACCACTTTAATCGCGCTGCGCCTTACCCAGGTATTTGAAGGAGAAACACACTATGACCATGAAACAGACCCAGCACGCGCTGAAAGTTGTTGAAGCGTTTAAGGCGAAGTTGTCAGAAGAGCAGTGCGCGACAGTAGGTGAAGCCCACTTTGACGAACTGTCGTTGCTGATCGAATCTGCGATGAGTACCGCGGTTCTGGACGAGATGGAAAAAGCCGCCGATCAGGTGGATGCGCTGGCGCACCGTCTGCGCCACTTTGCCGAGCATTACGACCAGCTATAATCCAGATCGGACAAACCAGAAAGCAGGCCGCAGTGCCTGCTTTTTTGCGTTCTGTAGGGGGCGATTGGCCTCTAATGCCCTTAACAACAATCGATCGGGTAACTCAGGGCAATCACAGGTATAATACGCCCATTCAACTTTTTCCTGATTAAGAACTATACGATGAGTATCAACTGGTTTCCGGGCCACATGCACAAGGCGCGGAAAGAGATTGCCAAGGTGATGGACGAGATCGACGTCATCATCGAGGTACTGGATGCGCGTTTACCGCAGTCCAGCGAAAACCCGCTGGTGGACTCCCTGCGTAAAGGGAAACCGGCACTTAAACTCCTGAATAAAAGCGATTTGGCCGATCCAAAGCGCACCAAGGAGTGGCTCGATTACTTCAACGCGCAGCCAGATACCATGGCTGTAGCGATCGACTACGAGCAGAAAAAACAGATCAACCGCATTCCGGATATGTGCAAAAAGCTGGCGCCGGCGCGTTCCAATGCAAGTCGCCCGGTGCGTGCCATGATCATGGGTATCCCAAACGTGGGTAAGTCCACCATGATCAATGCGTTGCTCGGTAAGCGCATCGCTAAGGTGGGTAACGAACCTGCGGTGACCAAGAGTCAGACCCGCTTCACCACCAAAAATGGCATGGCGCTATCCGACACGCCGGGAATCCTGTGGCCGAAGATCGAAGACAAGGATTCCGGTTACCGCCTGGCCGCGAGTGGTGCGATCAAAGATACCGCAATCGATTACGAAGACGTGGCGCTGTTCGCGGCCGGTTTTATGCTGACCGATTATCCTGAACGCGCCATGGAGCGTTACAAGCTGAAATCACTGCCGGAAAGTGCTGATAAACTGCTGGAAGAGATCGGCCGCAAACGCGGTGGTCTGCGTCCCGGTGGTGTGATCGATATGCACAAAGCATCCGAAGTGCTGCTGCACGAGATGCGTTCCGGCAAGCTTGGCTGTCTCACCTTTGAGACTGTCGCCGAGTGGGAAGAGAAACACCGTCTGGCAGAGATTGCCCGACTTGAAGCAGAAGCCGAAGCAGCGGCGCAGGCTGAAGCGGAGCAACAGGAGAAAAAATGAGCCGTCTTAAGAAAAAACGTCGTCACGTATCACAGTACATCCAGGAAGATACGGGGCCAACCAAAGCAGAACGTCTGTCAAATCCGAACAGTTACGAATCCCGTAAGCGTAAGGCACTGAAGGACAGTAAGAAGCCTAAGTCTGTTTATCAGAAAGAGCTTGAAAAACAGGAAGCTGCGAATAAGCAGGATTCCAACGATCAACCAAAAGGTGGTCGTCTGGCGGATAAGATCCGTAAGCTCAACGCCGAAAAGAAAGACGATTAGTTCTGTTGATGGTTTGATCTCCTGTTAACCCTCTTCTATTTTTGGGATACAGACAACCGGAGATCAAACCATGTCTCACTCACCCGTTCACCGAGCCGGGGACTCGCCCATACAAGTCGATCTGGTGGAGGGAGAAACCTATACTTGGTGTGCCTGCGGGCGATCCAACTCCCAACCCTTCTGTGACGGTTCTCACCAGGGAACCGGTATCGATCCCGTCGTATTCGTCGCTGAAAAAAGCGGATCAGTCTGGCTTTGTATGTGCAAACAAACCGGCACACCGCCGCTCTGTGATGGCTCCCACAACAAGAAAAAAGTAGAATAGCCGCCTTTCAACACCATTGAGGCAGCTTCCTTGCAGCAGTACGACGTTCTTATTGTGGGTGCCGGCGCATCCGGACTCATGTGTGCAGCCACCGCAGGCTATCGTGGCCGTTCGGTGCTGGTTATTGAACACACCAAAAAGATCGGTCGTAAGATCCTGATGTCCGGGGGAGGGCGCTGTAACTTCACCAACATCCATAACGGCCCGGCCAACTTTATCTCGGCCAATCCTCACTTCTGCAAATCCGCCCTCAGCCGTTACTCCGCACAGGACTTTATCGAACTGGTGGACCGCCACGGTATTGAATACCACGAAAAGACCCTGGGACAGCTGTTCTGCAACGAATCCAGTAAAGAGATCCTGCAGCTGCTGTTGACCGAATGTGACTGGGCTGGCGTCACCCTGCAGACCGAAACCGAAGTAAAAGGTATCGAAAAGGTCGAAGGTGGTTATCAGATCGAAACCTCCAAAGGCCCGATCCGTTGTGAATCCCTGGTGGTTGCTACCGGTGGCCTGTCGATCCCGAACGGCGGTGCAACTGCGTTCGCCTTTGACGTGGCAGAGCAGTTTGGTATGACGGTGCTGGAACGCCGCGCTGCGCTGGTACCGTTCACCCTGCAACCGCAGGAGCTCGAACACTTCAAGCCGCTCTCGGGTATCTCCCATGATCCGGTTGAGATCAGCTACGGCAATACCACCTTCAAAGAAAGCATGCTGTTCACCCATCGTGGCCTAAGCGGCCCTGCCGTGCTTCAGATCTCCTCATACTGGGAGCCGGGTAAAGACGTAACCATCAACCTGTTCCCTGAACTGGACCTGCTTGAATGGCTGAAAGAGCAGCGGGAAGCCCGTCCGAAGGCAGAGATCAAAACCGTACTTTCAACTCTAATGACCAAACGCCTGGTTCAGACTTTCTGCGAGATCTGGCAGATCGACGGCACGCTGGGGCAGTGCAGCAACGACAAGCTTAAGGCCCTCGCCGATCAGTTCCATAACTGGCAGGTAAAACCAAGTGGCACAGAAGGCTACCGCACCGCTGAGGTTACCTTGGGTGGTATCGACACCAACGAAGTGTCTCAGAAAACCTTTGAAGCTAAGAAAGCGCCGGGTATCTATTTTATCGGGGAGTGTCTGGATGTAACCGGACACCTTGGTGGGCACAACTTCCAGTGGGCGTGGGCTTCAGGATTCTGCGCGGGGCAGGCGGTTTAACCGTATCGACGTAATTAAAACGAAGACGGTTAAGTCGCGCATATCTGATTAAGTGCGGGGCAATGGGGTATGTGGAGTGAGAAATGTCTTGGTTTCTCGCTTTTGTGCTAGGCTCGGGAGGCTTCCAGCTAGCCGAATTTGCTGTATGGGGGGGCGTCTGCAACACTGAAATAGAGCGCATTGCTTTATTCTCCAGGGTGAGGGTGTCTCGATGTACACGAAAATTATGGTGCCGGTGGACTTAGCGCACATTGAAAGCCTAGAAAAAGCGCTTGTTACCGCCGCAGACTTGTCAAAGCATTACGAAACTTCCGTTTGTTATGTCGGTGTATCGGCATCGGCGCCAAGCGAGGTTGCCCATAATAGTGAAGAGTTTAGCGCCAAGCTTGAGGCGTTTAGTGCTGGTCAGAAGGCAAGATTCGGCTTGCAAGCGGTCTCCACCGTTGCCCATATCAGCCATGACCCGGCGGTTGACCTGGATAAGAACCTGATCAATATCGCTGAAGAGGTCGGTGCGGACATGATTGTAATGGCTTCACATATTCCAGGTTTTATCGAGCATATCTTTGCCTCGAACGCGGGATATGTAGCGTCCTATGCCAAGATCTCCGTCCTTGTTGTCCGCTAGCTGCGTTGGTTGAAACGGCAGCCATGAATGGGGATATCCGCTTCTTCTGCTGGTCGTTGCTTTGCCGCGATTGTCGGGTAAATTCAAGATCGTGTGACAACAGCGGGGGCTCTTGCCCCCATGTGAAGTGTCGTTCCGACCGTATTCGCGCCCAAAAATCAGTTTTACAGACTAATTCTTAGTGTTTTCGGGGCAGTTGCCCTTCTCGTAGGTGAGAGCTGCTGTCTTCAGAAGGGTTGCATCAGCCGTGTTCGCCT
>NZ_CAXRBQ010000185.1:0-31282 GCF_964228735.1 Pontibacterium sp.
GGCCGAGCTGAGTGAGGATCAGATCCTTGTCTATCAGGTCCCGATCCCGGAGCCGCTGCGTTTTCTTGAGCCGCGTGAAACTGAAACCCGCAAGATGCACGCCTTGCAGGAATATGGGCTGATGCACGTGAAACTCTACGAAGACATCAGCCAGCATGGCGCCATTGCCACCTCATATGCGTATCCGGTGAAGGTCGCGGGTCGCTATGTGATGGACCCCTCGCCGATCCCGAAATTCGACAACCCGAAGATGGACCGCATGCCAGCCCTGCAGCTGTTTGGTGCGGGGTTCGAAAAACGGATCTACGCGGTACCACCCTACACCGAAGTAAAGAGCCTCGATTTCGACGACTATCCGTTCGAGGTGCAGCAGTGGGATGAGAACTGCGCGATCTGCGGTTCCGACCACAGCTTCCTGGATGAAGTGATCATCGACGACGCAGGCAGCAAGATGTTTGTCTGCTCCGACACCGACTATTGCCGCAGCCGCCAGGCCGCTGCGGGTGAGGAAACCACGTCATGAATGTAAAAAGCATGAACGTAAAAAGCATGAATAACACGGTCATGAGCGACGCCAGCATGATGAATACCAGCGCATGGCAAGACCTGGCGCCGCTGCTGAGTGTACGCGACGTCAACAAATACTACGCACCGGGCAAAGGTTGCGGTCCGATCAACTTCGACCTTTACCCGGGTGAAGTACTGGGCATCGTGGGTGAATCCGGTTCCGGTAAATCCACCCTGCTGAGTTGCCTGTCGGCACGCCAGACGCCGGACAGTGGCCAGATTATCTACAACAGCGAACAGTTTGGTGAGATGGACCTGTACGCCGGTGACGAATCCGAACGCCGTGTGCTGATGCGCTCCGAATGGGGCATCGTGCACCAGCACGCCCGCGACGGCCTGCGCATGAACGTCAGTGCCGGCGCCAACATCGGTGAACGTCTGATGGCCGTGGGCCAGCGCCACTACGGCGATATCCGCGCCAAAGCGGAAGAGTGGCTGGAAGCGGTGGAGATTGATGCCAACCGTATCGATGACCGTCCCAGCCAGTTCTCCGGCGGTATGCAGCAGCGTCTGCAGATCGCCCGCAACCTGGTTACACACCCACGCCTGATCTTTATGGACGAGCCCACCGGTGGTCTGGACGTCTCCGTACAGGCGCGCCTGCTCGACCTGCTGCGCAACCTGGTATCCCAGCTGGGGCTGAGTGTGATCATCGTCACCCACGACCTGGCCGTGGCCCGCTTGCTGGCCCACCGTCTGATGGTGATGCGTCGCGGTGAAGTGGTGGAATCCGGCCTCACTGACCAGGTACTGGACGACCCGCAACACCCGTACACCCAGTTGCTGGTTTCATCCATTCTGCAGAATTAAGGAGACACACCATGACAACCATGATCCGGGTTTCCGGTCTGCAAAAATCCTTCACCCTGCACAATCAGGGTGGCGCCAGCTTCGAAGTGCTCAACGGCGCTCAGCTGGAAGTACAGCAGGGCGAATGTGTGGTGCTGCACGGCCAGTCCGGCGCCGGTAAAAGTACCTTCCTGAAAGCTCTCTACGCCAACTACTCCGTCGACGGTGGCGAGATCCTGCTGCGCGATGGCGACGAGATGCTGGACCTGACCCAGGCCTTGCCCCGTCGCATCATCAACCTGCGCCAGCACTGCCTGGGGTACGTGTCCCAGTTCCTGCGTGTGATTCCCCGAGTCTCTACGCTGGATGTGGTAATGCAGCCGCTGCTGGATCTGGGGGTGGATAAAGCGATCTGCGAAGCCAAGGCCAAAGACCTGCTGAGCAAGCTGAACGTGCCGGAACGCCTCTGGCACCTGGCGCCAAGCACCTTCTCCGGTGGTGAGCAGCAACGTGTGAACATCGCCCGCGGTTTTATCGTCGACTACCCGATTATGCTGCTGGACGAACCCACCGCATCCCTGGATGCCACCAACCGCAAGGTGGTGGTTGAGCTGATTAACAACGCCAAAGCCCGTGGAGCGGCCATTGTGGGCATCTTCCACGATGAAGACGTACGTGAAGCCGTAGCCGACCGTCTGGTCGATATCCGCGCGATTTAATAAACAGATACGAGAATCGTTGTGAACGATATGAAAGAACAGATTCTGACAAACGCCAAGCTGATCCTGGCGGACGAAGTGGTCAACGGCAGCCTGGTGATCCGTGACGGTAAAATCGCCGACATCGACACCCGCAACAGCCAGCTGCCACAGGCCGATGACCTGAGCGGCGACTACCTGATGCCGGGCATGGTCGAGCTGCACACCGACAACCAGGAAAAATACTTCACGCCACGCCCGAAGGTGGACTACCCGGGTCACCTGGCGATGGCCACCCACGATGCCCAGCTGATTGCCGCGGGCATCACCACCTCCTTCGACTCCGTGGCACTGGGCGACATCGTCGGCGACAGCACCCGTGTCGAGAAACTGGATGCGATGATCAAAGCGATCGTGGCGTCTGAAAAGGCAGGTACCAACCGTGCCAGTCACTTCCTGCACCTGCGCTGCGAAGTGAGCTTCCCGGGCCTGATGGAGTTCTTTGAGCGTTACATCGGTGAAGATCTGGTCAAGCTGGTCTCCGTCATGGACCACGCTCCGGGTCAGCGTCAGTTCCCGCCTGAGAACATCCCGAAGTACCGCGAGTACTACCAGGGCAAATACGGCTTCAGCGATGCCGAGATGGACGTGTTCATCACCGAGCAGCAGGCCAACAGCGCCCAGTACGCCGACCGCTTCCGTCGCACTATCTGCGAAGTGTGTAACGACCGTGGCATCGCCACCGCCAGCCACGACGACGCCACCCTGGCCCACGCACAGGAATCCGCCGAACTGGGTATGCAGGTGGCCGAGTTCACCACCACCCTGGAAGCGGCCCGTGCGTCCCACGAGCTAGGTCTGAAAGTGCTGATGGGGGCACCGAACGTGGTGCGTGGCGGTTCCCACTCCGGCAACATCGCCGCCGCCGAACTGGCGCGTGAAGGTGTGCTGGATATCCTCAGCTCCGACTACTACCCATCGGCGTTGCTGCAGGCGGCCTTTATGGTTGCCAAGCAGGACAACGGTTATACCCTGGCTGATGCCATCGCCCTGGTTACCCGCAATCCGGCACAGGCGTCCAACCTGTTCGACCGCGGTGAACTGAAAACCGGCCTACGCGCCGACCTGGTTCAGGTACACAGACACGCGGTAATGCCGCTGATTCAGCGCACCTGGCGTGAGGGACGGAGGGTCTTCTGATGAGTGGCACCCTGTTTTATCTGATCGGCGCCTCCGGCTCGGGTAAGGACTCCCTGCTGGCAGGCTGCCGTGAACGCCTGCGCCCGGAGCAGCACTGCTGCGTGGCGCACCGTTACATCACCCGTGCCCCGGGCGTGGGTGGTGAAAACCACGTGCACCTGTCCGCCGAGGAGTTCCAGATGCGCGACCAGTTTGGCCTGTTCACCATGCAGTGGCAGTCCCACGGTTATCGCTACGGCATCGGCAGCGAGATCAACGGTTGGCTGGACCGTGGACTCAATGTGCTGGTCAACGGCTCGCGCGAATACCTGCCCCACGCCCTGGCCCAGTACGACGAACTGGTGCCGGTATTGATCGATGTAGATCCCGATCTGTTGCGCAACCGCCTGCTCAACCGTGGCCGCGAGGGCGCCATCGAGATCGAACAACGACTGGCGCGCCACCAGCAGCTGGTGAATAATCTGAACTCTGACCTGGATTCCAACCTGATCAAAGTCGACAACAGCGGCGACCTGATGCACGGCATCAACGCTTTGCTGGAAGTGATCAAGCATTACAGTTGGTCCACAACAACCTAAAAAGAGAAGTGTCGAACTAGATGCAACTGACCCTGCTGGGCACCGGCGACGTTCGTCAGGTGCCGGTGTACGGCTGCGAATGCCGTGCCTGCCAAAACGCCCGCCAGAACCTGGCTCTGCGCCGTAAGCCTTGCAGCGCCCTGCTGGAGAGCGGTGACCTCCGTCTGCTGATCGATGGCGGCCTTACCGACCTGTGCGAACGTTTCCAGCCCGGCCAGCTCAGCGGCATCCTGCTCACCCACTACCACATGGACCATATCCAGGGCCTGTTCCACCTGCGCTGGGGCGTGAACGACCATATCCCGGTGTACGGGCCGGAAGATGGCGGTGCGGCCGGTGACCTGAAAAAACACCCCGGCATCCTGGAGTTCCTGCCGCCCCTTACCGCCTTCGAGCCGTTCTCACCACAAGCGGATTTAAGCATCACCCCAATCCCGATGCAGCACTCCAAACCTACCTTTGGTTACCTGATTGAACAGGACGGCAAACGCATCGCCTATCTGACCGATACGGTTGGTTTGCCCGAAGCATCGGAAGAGTATTTGAAGCAGTTTGATTTGGATGTAGTGGTTATCGACACCAGCGTACCGCCGCAACCGCAGCCACCGCGTAATCACAACGACCTGAACCTGAGCCTTGCGATCTTTAAGGCGTTGAAGCCGAAGAAGATGATACTGACCCATCTAGGGCATGAGATGGATGAGTGGTTGTTAGATAATGAACTGCCCTACGGTGAGATCAAGGTTGCAATGGATAACTCCATCCACCACGTTTAAGTGAGTTGGCTGAACGTTCTCAACCTCTCTATCAAGTATGTTTTGCAAGCATGTCATCCAATAACGTCCATGGAAGCCTACTACCTGCAAGCTTCATTTTGAGAGAAGCACCCCGAACTTCCTTGGTGGAACAAATCCCGTGAATTATCATTTGTTCCAAGAGCCAAATCGTCCCCAACTTCGGCACCGACTCTTTATCTGCAGCTTTGCGAAGACGTAAATCACCAGTAATGAGTGGGCACTCTTCCTGCTTTGCTAAGGCTAAAGCAGTACAATCATTAAAACTTGGCCCACTATATTTCACGAGTAGTTCAGAAACATAGACCATGCTTTCAGGAGTCATCTCCTTCTGACAAAGTCCAACATCCAGCAACCAACCATGTTTTTCCTCTAACTCCTCAGCATAAAGGATATCTGGCACTGCAAACGTATACGGCAAGAGAAACAGCTGTTGGGTTAGCCCTCCCTCCTCGAGATCAATCAGTACATTTGAGTCACTGATTAACAACTGCTGCATCCATGCCTCCCATTTTTCTCTCTTCTCTGAGTTCTGAAGTCGACAGCCCTATCAACTCCGCGGCTTTTGATTCACCAATATAGTCCTCAGCCAAGGCTCTATATGCCAATTGACGAAACATGTAAGTCTTTTCACTTGGATAAGGGGTACCTGGCTCTGAAGTCCGCCAGCCCTTTTTAGAAAAGTATCGAAACATAGAATCTTTCACTGAATCAGCAATCACTCTGCACTGATGAGCCCTTATTAGTGCTCCCATCATGCTAATGCCAAATTCTTGCTTGAGAAGATAGAGCTCTCTTGATTCAAGCCGATTTCTTCTTTCGCCGAGACATTTGATTAATGACTTTTTAGGCAGGAGAAAAGCTCCAGCAAATCTATCACAAGCTTTTTCTTCATCTATTGATTGAGCTAATCGACCTTCCAACAGCAGGTGGCCAAGCTCATGGGCAAGAGTAAAACGCTGCCTATCTCCGGGCCATTGAGCGGAAACGACTATTACAGGAGTGCCATTGACTGATGCCGCTAAACCATCTAAACGACCAGCAACGTCAATAGAAGTAACTATCACAAGTACTCCCATAGACTCCAGCACATCTATCATGTCAGGAACCGGATTAAGGCCTAATTCCCAAGTTTCGCGCACAGTGTCTGCAAAGACCTCAATTTCTTCCAAGCAAGAAATACGATCGGCCAAACTACTTGGCAATGAAAACTCAGGTACAGGAGCTTTTGGATATAGAGAAAGCAGCTGAGTCCAACGCTCAGCTTGATCTAGAACATCCGCTTCGATCTTTGCCAGCAATTTTTTTGGTGCAGAGGAACGCTTTCTGTATTCAACCCCTTTCAATTCAATTTGCATGGGCCGAAAAAAGTACTCTACCTTCACACCTAAGGACTTCGACAGTTTAATCATCTGAGAAGAAGAAGGCATTGAGACGCCTTTCTCATATTTATTTATAGTGGTTTGAGAAACTCCCACTTGCTCGGCGAGCGCACGCAAAGACAGTCCTGCTGCCTTTCTTGCTCGATGTAAGCGTTCTCCAATCATTTTTAACGGCCCCGGTTTACAAAATCCATTTTAGTATTGAAATTGTAAACCCTAATAACGCTTAAGTCATATGAACAACAATCATGTTATGCATGACTCATACGAAAGATTCACCAACTAATCGCTTAAACAAAACACTAATTACTATAAAGCTCATTCGATCACAAAAAGGGCACTGCCCATCTATCCAGACAGTGCCTTAACGCTTAGTCCTTAACCTCCCCCTTCTTCCAAAGGAAATACACCGCCGGTACCAGCACCAACGTCAGCACCACGGCACTGACCATGCCACCCACCATCGGTGCAGCGATACGTTGCATGATCTCCGAACCGGTGCCGGTGCCGTACATAATCGGCAACAGACCGGCAATGATCGCCGCCACGGTCATCATCACCGGACGCACGCGCATACCGGCGCCTTCGATGACCGCTTCACGCAAGTCGGCCAGCGTCATGCCATCGGGATTTTCCGCCTGTTTCGTTTTGAATGCCTGGTTGAGGTAAACCAGCATGATCACCCCAATCTCCACAGCCACCCCGGCCAGGGCAATAAAACCAACGCCCACCGCCACCGAGAAGTTGTACTGATTGATGTAGAGAATCCAGATTCCCCCGATCAGCGCCAGCGGCAGGGTACCCATGATGATCGCCACTTCGGCAAAGCGGCGGAAGTTCATGTAGAGCAGGATGACAATGATCGCCAGCGTCAGCGGCACCACGTAGGTCAGGCGTTCCTGCGCGCGCAGCAGGTATTCGTACTGCCCCGACCAGTTGATGGAGTAACCCGGTGGCAGCTCGACGTTCTCTGCCACATGCTTCTGCGCATCCGCCACGTAGGAGCCCAGGTCACGGCCTTCGATATCCACAAAGGTCCAGCCGTTGGGGCGGGCGTTTTCACTCTTGATCCCCGGCGGGCCGTCCTCAATGTAGATCTCTGCCACGTCCGCCAGCGCGATTCGCTGCCCTGTTGGTGTGACCAGCGGCAGCAGCTGCAGCTTCTCGACCGAGTTGCGGTAATCCTGTGGATAACGCACGTTGATCGGATAACGCTCCAGCCCTTCCACGGTCTGGGAGACATTCATGCCGCCGATGGCACTGGTCACCACCGCCTGCACATCGGCGATATTTAGGCCGTAGCGCGCCGCCTTCAGGCGTTTGATATCCACCTTGATATAACGTCCACCGGCCACACGCTCGGAGTACACCGACGCGGTGCCCGGCACTTCGGCGATCACCTGCTCCAGCTGCTGACCGATCTTCTGGATCTCTGCCAGATCAGGCCCCGCCACCTTCAAGCCCACCGGGGTTTTGATCCCGGTCGCCAGCATGTCGATACGGGTTTTGATCGGCATCACCCAAGCGTTAGTCAGGCCGGGGAATTTCACCAGCTTATCCAGCTCCTTGGTCAGCTTCTCGGTGGTCATCCCCTCGCGCCACTGATCACGTGGTTTCAGGGTGATAAAGGTTTCGATCATAGTCAGCGGTGCCGGATCGGTGGCCGTCTCGGCACGACCGATCTTACCAAATACCCGCTCCACCTCCGGCACGGTGCGGATCAGCTTGTCGGTCTGCTGCAGCAGCTCGCGCGCCTTACCAATAGAGATGCCAGGATAAGTGGTTGGCATATACATCAGGTCGCCTTCATCCAGCGGCGGGATGAACTCGCTACCCAACTTGTCCACCGGCCAGAACCCCACGGCGGTCACCAGCAAAGCAGCCGCGACGGTGGTTTTAGGCCAGCTCAGCACCGCGCGGATTACCGGCAGGTAGATCGCCAGCAGCAGGCGGTTGATCGGGTTCTTGTGCTCCGGCAGCACCTTTCCGCGGATACAGTAGCCCATCAGCACCGGCACTAGGGTCACCGCCAGACCGGCTGCGGCTGCCATGGCATAGGTCTTGGTAAACGCCAGCGGCGCGAACATCCGCCCTTCCTGCGCTTCGAGGGTAAACACCGGCAGGAAGCTCATGGTGATGATCAGCAGGCTGAAGAACAGGGCCGGGCCCACTTCCGCCGAGGCTTCACCAATCACCCGCCAGCGGTTCTCCGGCGTGAGGGGGGTGCGCTCGATATGTTTGTGTACGTTCTCGATCATCACGATCGCCCCGTCCACCATAGCACCGATGGCAATGGCGATACCGCCGAGCGACATGATGTTGGCGTTGATCCCCTGGTAGTACATGACGATAAACGCCATCAGAATGCCCACTGGCAAACTGATGATGACCACCAGGGAGGAGCGGAAGTGGAACAGGAACGCGGCACAAACCACGATCACCACTACAAACTCCTCCAGCAGCTTCTCGAACAGGTTCTCCACCGCCCGTTCGATCAGCCCGGAACGATCGTACACAGTGACGATCTCAACGCCCTCCGGCAGGCTGCGCTGCAGCTCCTCCAGCTTGGCTTTTACACCATTAATGGTTTTCTGGGCGTTCTCACCAAAGCGCATCACCACCACGCCACCGACGGTTTCGCCTTCACCGTCCAGCTCGGCGATACCCCGGCGCATCTGCGGGCCCACACTTACATCAGCCAGATCCTGCAGCAGGATCGGCGTGCCCTGCTGGGTCGCACCCAGCGGGATCGCGCGGATCGCGTCAATGCCATCCAGATAACCGCTGGCGCGGACCATGTACTCCGCTTCGGCCATCTCCAACACCGACGCGCCACTCTCCTGGTTCGCCCGCTTGATCGCCCTGTTGATATGGGAGAGCGGGATACCAAAGGCGCGCAGTTTCTCCGGGTCCACCTTCACCTGATACTGCTTCACCATGCCGCCGACCGGCGACACTTCCGACACACCCGGCACGGTCTGCAGTTCATACTTCAGGAACCAGTCCTGCATACTGCGTAGTTCGGCCAGATCGTGTTTGCCGGTGCGGTCCACCAGCGCGTAGAGGTATACCCAGCCAACACCGGTGGCGTCCGGCCCCAGCTGTGGTTTGGCACTGGCCGGCAGGCTCGGCGCCACCTGGCTGAGGTACTCCAGCACGCGGCTGCGCGCCCAGTACAGGTCGGTATCCTCATCAAAGATCACGTAGACGTAGGAATCGCCAAAGAACGAGAAACCACGCACGGTCTTCGCCCCCGGTACCGACAACATCGCCGTGGTCAGCGGATAGGTCACCTGATCCTCCACCACCTGCGGTGCCTGCCCCGGGTAGCTGGTTTTGATGATCACCTGCACATCGGACAGATCGGGAATGGCATCGATCGGGGTGTTCTTCAGGGTAAACACACCCCAGCCGAGCAGGATCAGGGTCGCCAGCAGGACAAAGAAGCGGTTCCTGATCGACCAGAAAATCAGTCCCTTAATCACATCAGGCCTCCTTGCTCACGGGGCGCTTTGGGCTGCGGCAGGATCACGTCGGTGATTTTCAGGTTGCCCATGTTGCCGCCGTTCAACAGCACCTGCACGGCACTGCCCGGCTGCAGTTTTTCCAGATCCACCGCCTCATCCACCGGCACCTCCATCACCATCTCCGGCTGCTTCCACATACGGATCTCCTTATGCTTCAGCACCACCGTGCGCGCCTCGGCGTTCAATTCACGGACTTCGGCCTGGGCCCAGGTCTCTTCGATACGGCCCATCATTGGCGGTGTCATGCGCATGAAGTCGGAGCTGATGGAAGATTCGGAGTCGAGCATAAATTGGGCGGATATCACCACCTTGTCTTCCGGATACAACCCGTCGAGGATCGCGGTGCGGTTGCCGATGCGGGCACCGGTCTGCACCTCCACCGACTTGTATTTGCCCTCACCCAGTGCCACGACCACCCGCTTCTGGCCACCGGTTTCGATCACCGCGCTGGATGGCACGTTCAGCACCTCAGCCGTTGGCTGTGCCAGCACATCGATCTGGGCGAACATACCCGGTTTCAGCGCCAGATCCCGGTTATCAAAGCGCAGCCGAACCTGCACGGTGCGGGTCTTTTCATTCAGGGTGGGATAGATGTAATCCACCGTACCACCCCAGAACCGTTCCGGCAGGAAATCCATCTGCATGCGGGCGTTGTCACCCACCTGGATCTGGGCAGCCTGACGCTCAAACAGCTCGGCGATCACCCACACCTGATCCAGGGCGCCAATACTCATCACCCGCGTCGCCGGTTTGATAAACATACCCTGGCGCGCCTTCAGCATACTGACAAAACCCGCCTGCGGTGCGTAAAACGGGATGGTGTTCATGACCTTGCGGGTTTTGCGCAGCTGAGTAACCGTCTGCTCCGGTACCCCCAACGCAATCATCTTGTCGCGGCTGGCCTGCTGCAGGTAGCGGTTGCCGCTGCGCAGTGCGGCGACATACTCCTCCTGCGCATTCACTAGATCCGGCGAGTAGATCTCGTACAGCGGCGCGCCTTTGTCGACGTATTCACCCTCGGCCTTCACATGCAGCACCTCCACCCAGCCGGAGATACGCGAGTGGATGTCGATACGTTTCTCTTCGTCATACCCCACGTAACCCACGGTGGAGAGGTTGGCCTGCAACGGGCTGAACCAAACCGGTACGGTACGTACCCCCAGGTTGTTCTCCACCCGTGGATCGATGCTGACCGTACCGGGTGAATCGCCACCCGCCAGGTCTTCTTCATAGACCGGCACCAGCTCCATCCCCATCGGCGACAGGCCCGGTTTGTCACGTCGGTAATTGGGATCCATCGGTGCCACCCAGTACAGCGGTTCATCCGCGGCTTTACCGGTGGCGCCCATATCGGCACCACCACCCATCTGCCCCTGGATAAAGTAACCTCCGGCAGCACCGATCAGCAGGGCTGCAGTTGTCAGGACAAATTTATTCATGGGTTCACCTCGGATTCTGCTGCGGCCAGCGCAGGATCAACACCCGCCAGCCAGTAATTGATGTTGCTGATGATCTGGGCTTGCTGATGCTGGAGCTGGATTTTCATCATCTTGGTTTCCAGCTCGCCCATGGCGGCTGCCGCGACGTCGGAGAATCGGCCGTCGGCGGCAGCATAGGATTGAGTTGCGGACTTACGTTTTTCCCGCAACTGGCGCAGGTAATCGTTGTTGTAGATATCCAGACGTTGCTGCAGCCCCGCATAGTTGCTGAGCGCCTGTTGCAGCTCGGCACGGTATTCACGCAGGGTCAGCAGACGGTCCTCTCGCACCGCCTCGCGCTGCTGGATCGCCGCATTGCGGCGGGCATCCTGGCGTTTTTCCGGGAACAGCGGCAGATCAAAGGTCAGCGCCACGCTGAAGAAGTCGGCACGATCCCGACCGTTTGGCATGTCGTCACGAAAGCCGTAGCTGGTATCGAGTTTGAAACCGGGCTTGTAGGCCTGCTCGGCCAGCTCCACACCGCGCTGACGGATCTCGATATCCTGCTCCAGCAAGAGCAGCTGCGGGTGTCGCTGCAACGCCTCCAGCATCTGCTGTTGCTCCGACACCGGGACAACCGGGATTAGACCCGGAAGCTTTACGGGCAGGGACTCATTGCTCATCGCTTCCGGCAACCAGCGATTGAGCTGGCTGCGCAGGGCGGATTCCTGCTGCTGCATGCGGGTGATGCGGTCGTTGAGACGCGTCACCTGCAGCTCGGCATCGATCACCTCAAAGCGACGTGCCTTACCGCTGCGGAAATTGGCCCGGCTGATATCCACCAGCTCCTGGAACAGGTAGCGGTTGTTCTCCAGCAACATCAACTGCTCCTGCAACGCATGCAGTTGGATCCAGCTGCCGGACACCTGTTTTTTCAGCTTGGCGGCGCGCAATAACCGCTGCAGCGGTCCCTTATCGGCCCGTTGCGTAAGCTGTCGCTGTTGAATCTTCAGACTGTCCCCACGCGGGAACTGCTGCGACACCCCCACCTGCAGCTGGGTCATGTTTTCCTGGTCAAAATCGAAGGTATCGGTGGGCAGGTTGGCCAGGGCCAGGCGCATTTTCGGATCAGGCAATTGACCGCTAGCGATCGCCTGCTGACGCAGTGCCTGTTCCTGATAGGCGCTGCTCCGCGCCCAGTGGTCACTAGAGATCGCCTCCTGAATGGCGCTCTCTAAGGTAAGCTCCGCCTGCACCGGCAATGCAGTTGCGGTAAACGCAGCAATAACAAAGTGAGATATACGTAAACGCATAATCCGTTCTCTTGTACATGTAAAAACCTCCCGCACGGTATTCACCGGCAGGTCGTATAGATGACAGAGAAGGGTTGCTTAATTCAGAAATACAGCGTGCTGAACGTGGAGACGCGGATATCCCCGCAAAACAAAGAGCTGACGGACATAGGGGCCAAACAGGCGCACCTGCCGCCAGAGCAGAGCCAACAGGACGCTGGCCGAAATCAGGTAGATCAGGAAATAGGTATGGTCCGGATCGGCATCCGGCATCGGGTCGGCTACCAGCTTCCGACTCCACTCACAGCCGCTTTCGCCGCTGCCGCAGTGTGATGCATCCGGCATCGGTTCGTCGCCGGAGTGATGCATGCTGTGGTCAACGATCTGAGCCGTTTGAGTGTCGCCGTCTACCGCCGTGCTTACCCAGCTGGTACACACACCCACCCACCGCGCAATAGACAACAAAAAACAGCAAGGCGATCGACGCCAGCATTTTGTTTCTTGTTGTGAAAAGCTGAGTGAGCATATGAGATCCGTGTGTGACTTTAAGCGCACCCACCGGTGCACGCATGCCCCATAGGATACGCGACAGCTGAAAAAGTTTCATAATACTTGTGGCTAAAAGTTTCACTGTTTCAGCACTTCCAATCGACCCGCAACGCATCTGCACAGGCACACGTAAAGCCAGCTTTACACCCAAGTTCTTTCGAATCACCTTGCTAAACAACTGAAAAAAAAAGATTTTTATAGCATCCCAGTATCTATGCGTTCCTTAACTTGTACAGATAGAATCATCGTCGCGTATCGTTTCGTCCTAAGCCTCTGAATTTAAAGGCCTCCTCCGGCTGGCATAAAACCTGCGTTGCCCTAATTGCGAAGGGTGCGGGCGCTCTGGCCATATCCGGAAGGGGACCTGTCGGACCAAGCGATCTGCCGACGTGGTGGCACTCCAAATCCTCGGATATATCAACTCACCAGATCCGCCCGCCCCGCCCATTCATCTGCATTTCCGGGCAAGACATCCAGCCGTTTGTACCATCAGCGATGCCTCCCGAAGGAGAGTTTTCAATGTCCACGGTTATGTCAGTCATCAGGACCAGATGCCGTGCGTTCAGGCAATGCGTAATAACGTGCGGCAGCTGGTTCGGCGCCCTCATCAACACCACCGTAAAACTCACTGAACAGCTGAGCCGTGTCCTCGGCTTTGTTGTGTTCAGCCTGCTGTTCAGTGCCCATGCGTGGTCGGATGGTGGGGATTTTTCTCAAGATTTCACCGCGTCGGCACCGCTGACCTATAACCACACCATCGGTGGCGGCGCATTCGACGACCGCACGGTGGGCCGGGGCGACGACATCGTTGAATCCCTTGAAGGCGGCGACTTCGCCTGTGGCGATATCGTGACCTTCCTGACCCAGGTGGTCGTTGACGACTCCCCAACCGATCCAGTTCAAGTTATTGAGCTGGACTACTCTTTCACCGCCCATTCCACCGGTCAGCAGGGCACCGCCCTGGCCGATATCGTGAATGCCGAAGTGAACTACGGCGTGATCGATATGGGCGCGGGTGATGGCCCAGGCGGCACCGACGCCGGTATCAATGATGATCTCGGCAGTGTTGCCACACTGGTCAGCGAAAGCCTGACCGGGCCTGTGTTTGTAAAAGGCAGCGAACTGCTGGGTACCGTCGAAGTAACCGATCTGGAAGCCGGTGAGAGTGTGGTCGTACGTGTTGACGTAATGATCCAGTGCCAGCTTAACAGCAATCCAACCGGTAACATGCAGGGTCAGTTGGCTGCAGCACGTGTTATCTCTCCATCCGCAGATACAATCTCCGGTGGTGCGCAGACTATCCCGTTTAAAAAAGTGGGACAGATCGAGCAGCCACAGATCGATATCATTAAAACCGTGACCATCGCACCGGGTAGCTGCCCGGGTGTGAACAGCGAAATCATCAACTTCGACCAGACTGCGAAGTACTGCTACGAAGTTATCAACAGCGCGCAGACCGCACCGCTGCTGAATCTGGTAGTTACAGATGACAACGGTACACCGGGCGATACCGGCGATGATTTTACCGTCACCCTCACCAGTGGTTTGACCGACGAAGATAACGACAACCAGAATGATGACCTGGCCGCCGGCAGTTCCGCCTTTGGTGAATCGCTCAGACCGATGACCATCGATGATATCGGTGACACCATCATCAACACCGCCACTGCAGATGCTGATGATGTGGATCCGGTAACAGATATTGCCGAAGTGCAGGTACCTATCCCAACGCTGAACCCAAGTATCGATATCAAGAAAGAGGTCAGCGTGGATGGCGGCAGCACCTTCTTTGATGCTAACGATGCGGGTTCCGCTCCGGCGACATTGGTTGGCGGTGGCGCTCTTTATAAACTCACCGTGGAAAACACCGGTGATACGGCGCTGGAAAACGTAGTGATCAACGATGCCGATTTGGGCATCGTGAACTACAGCGTTGGCAACCTCGCCATTGGCCAGATTGTCGTACTGACCGAAAACGAGATCTTAGCCCTGAACGTACCAGGTCGCTGTAGCGGTACCGGAGTGGTAAGCAATACCGCCACTGCCGCTGGTAACGACGTGATCCTGCAGATTCCGGTCAATGACAGCGATGACGCCAACGTGCTCTGTGTGACCGAGTCGATCAAGGTACTGAAAGAGATCAGCATTGATGGTGGTACCACCTATGAAGATGCCAACGATGCTGGCAGTGCACCATCTGTAGCCATTATTGGCGGCGCTCTCTACCGCATCACTATCACCAACACCGGTACCGCAGCACTGAGCAATGTCATCGTGAACGATACCGACCTGGGCATTATCGATGCCAACGTTGGTTCCCTGGCCTCAGGTGCTTCATTTGTACTGACATCTGGCAGTTTCCCTGTTCTGAACCAGCCTGCACGCTGTCAGGCACCGGGTACCCTAACCAACACCGCGACCGCATCGGCCACCTCCGATGCTACCGGTAACCCGGTTCAGGGCAGCGACGATGCCGTCGTAAACTGTGTGGACGAAGCGATCGAGTTGATCAAAGAGATCAGCGTTGACGGTGGTAATACCTACTTTGATGCCAACCAGAGTAACGGCGCACCTGCCGCAGCCCTGGGTGAAGGCGCACTGTATCGCATTACCCTGACTAACATTGGTACTGCAACGCTGATGGACGTCGTGGTCAACGACCCATCACTGGGTATTGTGGACTTCCTGGTTGGCAATCTGGCACCGGGTCAAACTGTTGAACTGACCTCTGGTGAGATCCCTGAACTGGATCAGCCGAATCGTTGTCAGGCTCCGGGGGACGTGGTCAACATCGCCACTGTAGAGGCGATCTCCAGCGATACCGGCAACATGCTGTCCGACAGCGACCCAGCCGTACTGCGCTGCGTTGAAGAGGCGATTGATATCGTCAAACTGGTCAGCGTGGATGGTGGCGCGACCTACTTCGATGCCAACACCGGCGGTAGTGCACCAGTGACCGCATTGGGTGGCGGCGCGCTTTACCGCATCACCTTAACCAATACCGGCACAGCCCCTCTGGAAAACGTTGTAGTTAACGATGCAACGCTCAATATCGTGGACTTCTTCGTTGGTGATCTGGCAGTCGGCCAGACCGTGGTGCTGAATCAGGGTGAGATCCCTGAACTGGATCAGCCGGGACTCTGTCAGGTACCGGGTGATATCACCAATATCGCCACTGCCGACGGTGATTCCGTTGATACCGGCAACATGGTCAGCGACAGTGACAACGCCAACGTACGTTGTGTTCGCGAAGAGATCGTGCTGCTCAAAGAAGTCAGTGTGGATGATGGTATTACCTACTTCGACGCCAACCAGAGTAACGGTGCACCTGCACTTGAACTGGGCGGCGGCGCACTGTACCGCATCAGCCTGACCAACAACGGCACCGTGAACATCGTAAACATTACCGTGACCGATGCTTCCCTGGGTATCTTTGATGAACCGGTCAGTGATCTGGCTCCGGGACAGACTGTGATCCTCACCTCCGGTGACATCCCAGCCCTGAACCAGCCAGGCCGCTGCCAGACTCCGGGCGATGTAACCAATATCGCCATTGTGGACGGTACGTCTGAAGATACCGGTAACCCGGTCAGCGATAGCGATCCAGCTGTTGTACGTTGTGTTGAAGAGGCGATCCGCCTGCTGAAAGAAGTGAGCGTGGACGGTGGTAATACCTACTTTGATGCCGACGACAGCAATACCGCTCCGTCAACCGGCCTCGGCAACGGCGCCCTGTATCGCATCACCCTCACCAATATCGGTACCGCCGATCTTGAGAATGTGATCATCAACGACGCAACGCTGAATATCGTCGACTTCTTCGTCGGCAACCTGGTGGCAGGCCAGACCATCGTCCTCGACGAAGGTGACATTCCAGCCCTCAGTCAGCCGGATCTGTGTGAAGTTCCGGGCGACGTAGTCAACGTAGCGACCGGCGATGCAATCTCTGTCGAAACCGGTAACCCGGTCAGTGACAGTGACAGCGCCGTAGTCAGCTGTGAAGCCGCAGCGGCAGGTGTGCTGATCATCGATGAGGACAGCATCGACAATAACCTGTTGTACTGGTTGAGTAACGTTATTCCTAACCAGAACAACGGTATCGAGTTCCGCAAACGTGAAGTGAACGAGCACAAACCGGCCGAAGGCTCCCGTGCTCCGCTGCCGTTCTTCGTCAACCGCGTTGGTCAGATGTTCAAACTGCAGACCGGCCAGGTAGGCGATGAAGCCTGGTTCGCTCCGGAAACCATCCCATTCTCCTGGGATAGCTTCGATGCCGGTGGTGATGGCCTGCGTGCCTTTGTCGACGGCAATGTACCGCAAAGCCTGCTGGATGAGATTCCAGATGTGACACCGCTGCGTGCCACCGGTCTGGTGGGTCTGGAAGGTGGTACTTACTGTGCCATCGTCTACGACAGCGATGTAAGCATTAACTACGGTCCGCTGTTGGGCAACCTGACCGGTGAAAACCTAGGTATCGCGGCCTTCCGTGTTGAGATCGACGGTGTTGAGAAACTGAACGGTTTCTCCAGCAGCTCACTGCCAACGGTTCTGATCACAGTACTGGATCCAACCAGCGTCTGCTCCGGTCCTTTGACCACTGTGGATGCTCCGGAACCACCAAGCTCATCCGAGCCGTTTGATATTGATCCTGAAAACCTGAGTGGTGGTTACCTCTGACGCCTCTTAGGGCTACCCCTACAGGCGCTACCTCGCGGTAGCGCCTGTTTTTATTGCAGGAGGTAACAACGTACGTCAGCCAGGATTTACAGGTGTTACATCAACACTACAGCAAACTTAACAAATGTTTCTTCGACTTTACACAGTTCAGCATTCGCCTTCTTATCACCAAAGCTAATCCCCTGTTTTAAAAGACAAAATCGTATTGGCTCAAAACCTGCTTCGTTCCCCAGTAAAGGCACTCGCCGGGGCATAATCCGTTGTGTTCTGCCCTGTGCAAACGTTCTAACCAAACCTACACCACCCAGACCAGGGGGACACAAACCATGTTCGCCCAACCGCTGCTACGTCGTTTCCGTTTCTTCGCTTATTACCTGCTTGGTATCTGTGCGGCTTTTGTGGTCAGCTTCAGCTATGCCGCGCCCCATCAACCGGGTCACTTTCTGACCGGCCCCAACAGCGGTGACCCACTTACCATCGCGCTGGATTACCTGCGCAGTCACCGGCACGCATTGGGTCTGTCCAACCGTGATATCAACACGGCCCTGCTGACCGACCGTTTCAGCTCACCGAATAACGGCGTGACCCATATCCATCTGCGTCAACGCTACCGCAATTTCGAAGTTCACGGCGCCAACCTCAATATCAATATCGCCCGTGACGGCAGCGTGATCAGCCTCAACAACAGCTTTGTGTCCAACATCCAGCAGCAGGTAAACACCACGTTGCCGGGGTTAAAATTTGGGCAAGCGGTATCGGCAGCAGCCCGTGGTCTGGGGCTGGAGGCATCCGGCCCGATCTCCCGCAATCCGATCCCCGGCAAGCTGGTTTACCAGCCGGTTAACCGCGGCGAAGCACGCCTGGCCTGGGATCTGGAGATCTACGAGCTGGATGCGCAGAACTGGTGGCGCATCCGCATCGACGCACTCACCGGCGATGTACTGGATAAGACCAACTACGTGGTGCACGAGCACTCCATGGAGGTGTATCCGGAACCGGTGGAAAGCCCGAACCACGGTAACCGCCAGATTCTCAACTTCACCGACCTGTCACCGTGGGTGGACGGGCAATGCACCAGCGGTAACAACGTGGATGCCTACATCGATGACGACGCCAGCAACAGCCCCACCGGCGGTGACAACGCCCGTGCCTGCAGCCCAACACTGGACTTCAACTTCCCAATCAACCTGTCCCAGGAACCCACCCAGTATATCGATGCAGCAATCACCAACCTGTTCTACTGGAACAACCTGATCCACGACGTGTTCCTGGAATACGGTTTTGATGAGGCAGGGGGTAACTTCCAGAACAACAACAGCGCCGGTCAGGGTAAAGGCAACGATGCGGTTCGTGCTGAAGCCCAGGACGGTGGCGGCATCAACAATGCCAACATGGCCACCCCACCGGATGGCAGCCCGCCGCGTATGCAGATGTACCTGTGGAACCGAACCAATCCGGGCCGCGACGGGGACCTGGATAACGGCATCATTGTGCACGAATACGGCCACGGCATCTCCAAACGCCTGACCGGTGGTCCCAACAACACCTCCTGCCTGACCAACACCGAACAGGCGGGTGAGGGTTGGAGTGATTATTTCGGCCTGTGGATGACCATGCGCACCACCGACAGCGGCACCGATAAACGCGGCATCGGCACCTACGTGCTGGGTGAGAACACCGACGGCGACGGCATCCGCGACTACCCCTATAGCACCGATCTGGCGATCGATCCACGCACCTACAACTCAATCAAGTCCGCTTCCATCCCCCATGGGGTAGGCTCGGTGTGGGCCGCCATGCTCTGGGATATGACCTGGGCACTGATCGACAAATACGGCTTTGATTCCGACTTTTATACCGGCACCGGAGGCAACAACATCGCGCTGCAGCTGGTGATGGACGGCCTCAAGCAACAGCCTTGTTCACCGGGTTTTGTGGACGCCCGCGACGCAATCCTGGCCGCGGATATGACCAACAATCAGGGCGACAACCAATGCTTGATCTGGGAAGCCTTTGCCAAACGTGGCCTTGGTTACAGCGCCACTCAGGGCAGTGTGGGCAGCCGCAGCGACGGCACAGAGGGTTATGACATCCCACTCGCATGTCAGGATCGTCTTGTCATCCTTACCAGCGCCAGCCCCTTGTGGGCGCAGAGTGGCGACACCATCAACTACAGTATTGAGATCCGTAACCAGACCGGGAATCCACTGACCGGTGTTGAGATCATTAATCCCGTGCCCGCCAACACAAGCTATATGAGCAACTCGGCCACCTGTGGCGGCAGTGAGTCCGGCGGCGTGATCAGTTTCCCTCTGGGCGGCATGGCGGACAGCGAAGTTCGAACCTGCCACTTTGATGTGCAGGTCAGCGGCGGGGCCGCCGGCCTGTTGCTGGCGGACAACATGGAAAATGGCACCGGCCTCTGGAACGTCTCCCACGCCTCCGGTTCCATTGACTGGCAACTGAGTGGCGTGAACCCCTACAGTCCGGTATCCGCCTGGCTGGCACAGGATATCGCCACCAGCAGCGACCAGTACCTGACCCTCAGTAACAGCATCAGCTTGGGCGACGATGCCCTGCTCAGTTTCTGGCACAACTACGACACCGAGGCGGACTGGGACGGTGGTGTGGTTGAGATCTCCGCCAACGGCAGCAGCTGGACCGATCTCGGCCCGGATATGTTCCGCAACGGCTACAACAGCATCATCAACACCAACCCGGCCAGCGCGATCAGTGACCGCCCAGCGTTCTCCGGCAGCAGCGGCGGCTACCAGCAGACGCTGGTCGACCTGAGTGCCTATGCCAATAAGAACATCCGCGTGCGTTTCCGTATGGCCACTGACGGTTTCGTTGGGGGTGTCGGCTGGGACCTGGATGACGTGGAACTGAGCAACAACGCAATTATCCACAGCCAGGCCTGCGCCAGCTCCGACCAGGGCGACAACGAATGTGATCAGGTGCGTACACCGGTTGCAGCTTCTGACGCACCCAGCATTGCCACCAATCCGACAGCAATTGCCGCCACCCACTTTACCGGTGACAGCACGGAGCATAACCTGACCATCAACAACGTTGGCAGCGCCACACTGGACTGGGACATTGGCACCGGTGGCGGTTGTACACAACCGAGCTGGGCTTCTGCCGATCCTGTGTCCGGCAGCACCGGCGCCAACAGCGGCAGCAACGTCACCGTAACCCTCAACTCCACCGGGTTATCGCCAGACAGCTACAACGGCACCCTGTGTATCAGCAGCAACGACAGTAACAACTCACCGTATGCGGTTGATCTGACCCTGACTGTCAACGATCCGAACGGTACCGTGCAGCAGCTGGCGTCAGGTGAAACCCATGTCACCGGCACCGTACTCTCTGGCAACTATACCGACACCCACTACAGCGACGGCAGCTACCAACGTCTCGGTGAGTCCCATCAAGGCGGCAAACCGGCCGATCGCTGGGACCTTCTGGAACACATCTGGATCTTTAACCTGCAGAACGGTACCGGTCTGGTCCTCAACATCGTTGCCGATGTATACCAGGAAAGCAGCGACGGCGACGAGTTCCTCTGGTCCTACTCCAGTGACAACAGCAACTGGACTCCATTGTTCACTATGAACATGGCGGGCAATGGCATCCCTAGCGCTGTATTCCTGCCCAATCACAATCCGGGTAATTTCTATGTCCGGGTGACCACAACCGACCAGACCAAAACACACAACAACCCGGATGAGATTGACGTCTATCACCTCTCCATAACCGAAGGCGGCGTCTCCAACCCACCACCCGCGCTTGAGATGAGCCTGCAATCCTTCACCGGCCAATCCTATCCGGGTCGGCGCAACCGCTGGGATGCGGAAGCCACCGCCACCATCGTGGATAGCGAGGGCAATCCGGTCAGCGCCGCCGTGGTGCATGCCAGCTGGAGTACCGGCAGCAACGACAGCTGCACCACCAACAGCAGCGGCCAGTGCACAATGCAGTTGAAAAACATCAAAACCAATGTGGGCACAGTTACCCTGCAGGTGACAGACATTACCCGCAGCAGTGGCGACACCTATGTTGAGGGTGCGGTTAACAACGTGAATATCTCGGCGCCCTGACAGTAGCGATATGACCTAAATGGCTCAGCCGAAACAGGACTCGGCTGAGCCAGCCTTTAACAAGAAGCTACAGCCACAAGAAACAACAGTGCAATATTGAAAATCCATACTAAGCTTATGGATATTTTTTCAAGCAGCTCCGAAATAACAAGAATAAAAGTACTGTAAAGGGACTTACTGGAATGCGCTGGTATGAAACCGCACCGCGGGCTTCCCACGACGAAAGCCTGATCCTGACGTTGTTTACCTCCTCCCCTGATCCGTCGCTGATCATCCGTGGGGATAGGTTTATCGAGTGCAATCAGGCCGCGGTTGAAGTCCTGGGGTACAGCTGCAAGGACGAGCTGCTTCATGTGCATCCCTCGGATATATCCCCCCTCTACCAGGCTGACGGAACCTGCTCGGTCGACAAGTCCACCGCCTATATTCGTCAGGCAGAGTACGAAGGTACCGTCCAGTTCGAATGGATTCACCAGCGCAAGAACGGCTCCCATTTCACCGTCAGGGTGACGCTGTCTGCGATGCACTCGAGCTCCGGCCCGATCATCTACGTCACCTGGCAAGACATCAGTGAAACCAAGGCACAGCACAAATCATTGCAACGCAGTGAAGCGCGCTTTCAGGAACTGTTTCAGTCGATGCCCAATGGGGTACTGGTGCTGCAGCCGCACGAAAGCGGCACAGAATTCGAGGTGCAAAGCGCCAACCCAGCCTGTGAACAGATCTTTCACCGCAGCAGCTACAGCTTAAAGGGGATCCCGTTAAGGGAGTTGCTGCCCTACAGCCGCAAGAAGGTGGATGATCTCTATAGCTCGATCAAGAAAGCCTGGCAGGGAAACACACCCCACGCCCATACCTTCACGGTCTACAAGGGCCACCGCCTGCGGCTCTGGCTCGATATCCAGATCTACAAACTGTCCAGCGGCGAGCTGGTGGCCATCCTCGATGACCGGACAGAAAAGGAACAGAATCGGATACGGCTGGAGTTATATACCAACGTTTACCGACAAAGCCGGCAGGCGGTACTGATCAGTGACCAGAACAACCAGATCATATCGGTCAACGAAGCCTTTACCGAACTGACCGGGTACAGGGAGGATGAGGTCCGGGGGCATAACCCCAGGATACTGGCCTCGGGCAAAGTTCCTCCTTCCACATACCAACGCATGTGGCACGCCCTTCAGGACAACGGCTATTGGCAAGGCGAGTTATGGGACCGCACCAAGGATGGCCGGATTTATCCCAAGTGGATAACCATCAATACCGTGCGCGATAAAGCGGGCAAGATCAGCTACTACATCGCCAGTTTCAGCGACATCACCGAACAGAAAAACGCTGAAGAACAGATACAGCATCTCTCCTATCACGATCCGCTCACCCACCTGCTCAACCGCTTCAGTTTTGAAGAACGCCTCAGCCAGGCCATCTCCGCATCACAGCACGAGCAGCGGGAACTGGCGATTCTGTTTATCGATCTCGACCGCTTTAAAGACATCAACGACACCCTGGGGCACCAGGTGGGCGACGAACTGCTGAAGGCGGTGGCCAAACGACTGAAGGACACGGTTAAGGAGAGCGATCTGCTGGCCCGCTTGGGTGGCGATGAGTTCACCCTGGCGTTCACCCACTTTAGCAACCACAACCATCTCGCACTCAAAACCAGCACGCTGCTGGAGACCTTGTCCGCCCCCTATGAAATCAATGATCAGCCCATCTATATCACGCCCAGCATCGGCGTGAGCGTCTATCCCAACGATGGCGATTCCGTGCAGGAATTGATGAAACACGCGGATGCGGCGATGTACCACGCCAAGAGCCTGGGGCGTAAAAACTTCCAGTTCCACTGCAGCACTATCTCGGAGCAGACCCAGCATCGACTCAACCTGGGCCAGCAGCTAAACCAGGCACTTCAGGAGGAGCAGTTCGAGCTCTACTACCAACCGCAGATCGATGCGGCGAGCGGCAACATATGTGCACTGGAGGCTTTAATCCGCTGGCACCACCCGGAACGGGGCCTCGTCTCGCCAGCCGAGTTTATCCCGGTGCTGGAGGATTCCGGTTTGATCGAACCGGTCGGCGAGTGGGTATTACGCACCGCCTGCCAGCAGCTAGCCCACTGGCACCAGCAGGGGTTTGCACACTTGCGTATGTCGGTGAACCTCTCGGCACGTCAGTTGCGCTCGACCAGCCTGATCTCGCAGGTCACCGCAGCCCTCGCCCACTGCGGATTGCCTGCCAGTGCACTTGAGCTGGAGATCACCGAATCACTGGCCATGGAGAACCCGGAACAGGCGATCAGCATTCTCGGGCAACTCAATGCCATGGGGATCACCATTGCCATCGATGACTTCGGCACCGGGTACTCCTCGCTGGCATACCTGAAAAAACTCCCGATTCAGATCCTGAAACTGGATCGCGAATTCGTCAGCCATATCGAAACCGACAGCAACGATGCCGCCATCAGCACGGCCACGATCTCATTGGCCCACAGCCTGGGTCTGAAAGTCGTTGCCGAAGAGGTAGAGACCCAACACCAGCACAACTTCCTCCGGCAGCAGGGTTGCGACTACCTGCAAGGTTTTTTTCATGGTCGCCCCATGCCGCCGGCAGAGATCGCTGCCGTTCTGCTCGAACGTGCTGAACGCGAGAAAATCATTGAGGAGGTAGAGACGTGAAGTAAAACGCAAACGGACTTGCACCGGCTAAGGGAAGTCCTTTCTGACAGGAAATCGATACAAAACTTTCACGCAACTCAGAAGACACTTAATGAAAAAGAACCTGCCCATCTCTCAGATAGAAGAAGACTACAGTAGCGATATCAACATCCTTTCAACCACCGATCTGAAGGGACGCATCACCTACGTAAACAAAGGGTTTACCCAAGTCAGCGGATTTGATGAACAGGAGCTGCTGGGACAAAACCACAATATGGTTCGCCACCCTGATATGCCGCCCGCAGCCTTCGAAGGCCTGTGGACAACCGTAAAAGGCGGCTGCTCATGGATGGGCATCGTGAAAAACCGCTGCAAGAACGGCAATCACTACTGGGTCGATGCCTACGTTTCCCCGATTGAAAAGAACGGCCTGATCGCGGAATACCAGTCGGTGCGCCGCAAACCACGCCGAGAATACGTCGAGCGCGCTGAGCAGGTCTATCCCCCGCTGATGGCAGGCAAGGTCCCTACTGCAATCAAAGATGGCCTCGGCCTGCTGCACAAAACTGTACTCTGCATGTTACTGCCGCTTATCTCGGCGCTTGCCATCTGCTTTGCCCTGCAGCTGGATAACGTCAGCTCGCTGCTACTTATGTGTGCCGCACTAGCCGTAAGTACGCTTGGCATCTTTTGGATCTTCAAGCCGTTCCAGGCGTTGGTGAAGCAGTCGCAAACAATTGTTAACAACCCTGTCGCCCGCTATATCTACTCCGGTCGTCGTGATGACATCGGCCAGCTAGCGCTGGCGCTAAAAATGCTGGAGTCAGAAGCAGCAGCCTTGGTGGGCCGAATTTCGGACTCAGCAGAACACCTGACCGGCGGTGTATCGGAGCTCAGCTCCGCGGTGTCCCAATCCGAAAACGGTGCCCGTCAGCAGTTTGCTGAAACCGATCAGGTCGCCGCAGCGGTGCATGAGATGTCCGCCAGCATTCAGGAAGTGGCGATCAACGCCCAAAGCAGCTCGACCGCCGCCCTGGACAGCCTGACGCAAGCCCAGCGGGGCAAAAACGTGGTGGATGAGAGTGTCCGCTCGATCCAGCAACTGCAGCACCAGATCAGCCAGGCCACGCAAGCGATCACCGAGCTCAAGGAGAGCAGCACCGGTATCTCCGGCATTCTGGACGTCATCGGCGAGATCGCCGATCAAACCAACCTGCTGGCGCTGAATGCCGCCATTGAGGCAGCACGGGCGGGCGACGCTGGTCGGGGCTTTTCCGTGGTCGCCGACGAAGTACGTACCCTGGCGAGCAAAACACGAACATCCACGGAGCAGATCCGTACGATGATCGAGCAGCTGCAACTCCGCGCCAATCGGGCCGTGGATGTGATGGAGTCCGGACAACGCCATACCGATCACTGTGTGGAACAAAGCAGCATTACCGCGTCGTCACTGACCTCCATCTATCAGTCAATCGAGCAGATCAACGATATGAATACCCAGATCGCCAGCGCCGTCGAACAGCAAAGCGCGGTCGCCGATGAAATCAACAAAAGTATCTATACGATTCGTGATATGTCGGAAAGGAACCTGAACGCCGCAACCTCCAGCAACCGTACGGGCCAGGATATGCTGTCCATTTCGAACGGCTTTTCAGAGCTGTCGGCGCAGTTCTGGGCGAAGCAAGTCTGAACCAGATACCCACCAAACTTCAGGGGCGTGCGTCCGTTCAGGCCACGCCCCTTCCCACCGATCTAACTACCCCGAAACCAATCGCCTCTCGAACTGCATTTGCCTGTTCAATTCACAAGCAACTGATTGTGTAATGTCACCCCTTATTGCTAGGCTGCGTCCTGGTTACCTAGAGATCCGCAAACGCGTTGGGATGTAGTAATGGGTGTTGAGCAGTCGCAAGTTTTAATGGTCCGGCAGCCGATCTTTGATCGTCAGCTGAAAATCATCGCCTACCAGCTGCGTTATCAGTACTCAGAGCTGATTGAAGACTCGCTGTTTGATCACGAAACAGAGGGCGCGTTGCTGGTCATGCACACCTTCACCAGCCTGTTTCAGGATGGTCAGATTCGCAAAGTCCCGGTTTTCCTTCCCTTTCCCAGCTCCATGCTGGAGGGTGGCAACCCGTTGCTCCTGCCCAAAAGAGGCTTTGTTATCGAGATCAACCCCGCCATCGAAGTGAACGACAGCCTGATCAAGCACTTAAAGCTGCTATCGCAGCAAGGCTACCGACTGGCCCTGGACAGCTTTGCGATGCAACCGCATCTATTGCCACTGGTGAAGTTGGTCAACATCGTCAAAATCGATTTCAGCCTGATGCCACGCAACAGGATCATCCGTCTGGTAAGGATGCTGAGAAAATCCAACATCACCGCCCTGGCGCAGAATGTGGACGACTTTGAAACTCTCAAGTTTTGCAAGAAAGCGGGCTTTAAGCTGTTTCAGGGGCCGTTTATCAGCCGACCGGTGAAAGTGCTCGGCAAGACCGTACCAGGTAACAGCGCGGCTTTACTGCAACTCCTGCAGCAACTGCAGCGCCCGGATATCACGCCAGCCGAAATCGAAGAGCTGATCATCCTCGATCCCAAACTCACCTTTAAGATCCTCAAGGTGGTGAACTCGGCCGCCTATCAACTCAGCCGTCCAATCGACTCGATGCAGCAGGCGGTGGTGTTGCTGGGCCACGACCAGATCCGCAAATGGGCAACGCTGATCACTCTCACCGGCAACACCGATAAACCGGAAGAGTTAACGCGAAACCTGCTGGTCCGCGGTCGCATGTGTGAGCTGCTGGCCGAAGCCACCGGCTCCCAGGTTAGGGACAGTGCCTTTATGGTGGGTCTGATCTCACAACTGGATCTGCTGCTGGATGTGGCGATGGAGGAGATCCTGACACAGACGCCGTTGGACAACGACATCAAGCAGGCGATCTCTCAGCATCAGGGTGAACTGGGACAGCTGCTGCACGAAATTATCGCCTTCGAAGAAGCCAACTGGCCGGTCATCCAGCAATCCAAAATCGATAATCAATTTTTCGAAGTGGCCTACAGGCATAGCCTGCGTTGGGCCGAGCAGGCGATGGAAGCGCTTAACGAGGTGCCTGGTTAGCTTTCTGGTATGAAATGTAAAGATTGCTATAGAAGAAGTGGCGGAACGGACGGTTTACACCGCGAGCCGTTAATTTTGGCAACTGACAGGCAAGAGTTCTAACCAACTATTGCTCGGTAGACTACTCCCAGAATTCAATTCAGCCTAATATAGAGTTTTAATAGAAGGGATCTCAGAGGCTATTTCATGGATAGAAAGCCAAGCATTTTCAAGATAAATCTCCTCTCTCACCTACCAGAGATGTCCATAACATTTCTTTCGCTATTAGCTTTCATATTTCTTATCTCTCTTCTGTTTTTCGGCCATATAACTGGAGCAACTCAGAACCATGAACTGATACGAAACTTAGGCTTCGTAATTGCTGCACTATTTGGTTTTCCCATGATAATTTGGCGTACCCACATCGCCAGTCGACAAGCAGCAACTGCCGAGGACAGCCATGTAGCCGAAACCTATACCAAAGCTATCGAACAATTAGGCGCTGCAAATGACGCAGGTATCCCTAAACTTGAGTTGCGCCTTGGCGCACTATATGCGCTCGAAAAAATTGCTAAGAACAATCACTCTTATCATTCTCAAATTATGGAAGTTCTGTGTGCATACGTACGATTACACGCACGCGTAGAAGGTGAAAATAAAAGTGATACGTCTGTTCCTAACACCGCTCACTTTTCACCACGAGAAGACATACAAACGGCGGTAACAATTCTATGTCGTAGAAACTTAGAGTTTGACCAAGATAACTTCCGACCAGATCTATCTGCAGTTGACCTGCAAGGAATCGACTTATCGAATCAAAGGCTGGAAAACTACAACTTTGCACGATCAAACCTTCGAAAAGCCTGGATCAAAGGAGCATCCCTAATATCCTGCAACTTCGATCTGTCTACGCTGGATAACGCAAACTTATCAAAATGTGATATTTCCAAGTGTTCGTTTAACGGTACTTTTCTTCGGGACGTGTTCTTAGAAAAATCTACTTTTCTTGATTGTGAGCTTAAACACGCGACACTTACAGGTGCGATTCTCTCTAGCGGAGCAATACAAAACGTAGATGCGAACGGAGCAAATTTACACGGTGCATTCTTAGACAGTGTTCAAATCACAGATTCATATTTCACACTTTGTCACTTTGAGAGCGCAAACTTAAGTGGAAGTAAGCTAACCAACACTGACGTCAATAGAAGTCATTTCCAAGAATCAATATTAACCAACACATCTTTCAAGTCTGTCACCGTCAATAAAGCCTCTTTTGCGGAAGCCGAAATCTACCAAACTACTTTTGAAGACATGGAACTATATTCATGTGATTTATCTGCAGAAATGCTATTTCATTCTCGATTGGTAAATATAGCTCCCACAAGCCTTAGCGAAGAAGTAACAGAGCTGAGACAAAGTGCAAACAAAAAACAAACCGATACCGCAGCACCCCTGTAACTCAAGGGGATGTGAGGATCGTTGTTTGTAAGGAATGAAAAGTGGCGGAACGGACGGGACTCGAACCCGCGACCCCCTGCGTGACAGGCAGGTATTCTAACCAACTGAACTACCGCTCCGCATCAGGCTGGCTCCTCGAGCTGGACTCGAACCAGCGACCAATAGATTAACAGTCTACTGCTCTACCAACTGAGCTATCGAGGAATATCCTGTAAATGGTGCCGGCACCAAGAGTCGAACTCGGGACCTACTGATTACAAGTCAGTTGCTCTACCAACTGAGCTATACCGGCAACGGGATACTGCGAAACTTCCAAAAAATGGCGCGCCTGGAGGGATTCGAATTACGTATCTTATCCAGAACTAACCTTTAAAAATCAATAGATTACAAAGCCATTATTTTTGCAAGTTGCGAGGAATTGTATCTTGTTTTGTAACCAATGCAAAGCTTATCAAGCTCCCCGCCTCACTCCCTAGAACAATCACGCAAAATACTATCAATCCACAGTATTATGTTGTTAATAACAGAAAGGTTAACTATTGCTCACAGATTGCTCCAAAAGAGCCTATTTTAGTCCTCTAAAATGGGCTTGGTATTAGTAAATTATTACAAGAAATTCCCTGGATTCCCTTTAAATACGGGGGATGTAGCGTTTAAGAGGTACACCAAAAAGGTGCATCTCCAGATAGCACTGTGTAGTATGACATGAAGAGGTCAATCTCCAACTGTTCCTGTGCAGTACTACCATCTTCTAAATATGGTTTGAGGTCACGCTCATAATCAAAATCCTCTTTATCCCATGGAAACCAACAGTTCTCGTCTCGATGTTGAGTCCACACCTCATCCGTATAGGTCTTATCCTTGCTATAACGACTGGCTTCGCTACAAACCAACGCCCTGAACTCCTTAGAAAACCTACTATCCTTGGAGATTCTCTTTGCTTCGGACCGGAAAACATTAATTGGATGTTGGATGTACGCTTTAACGTCGAATCCATCAGCCTTCTCTTTCACAGGCTGTAGCTGGTGGTTCCCACAAAAGGTAACAAGAGCAGATCCCAGGTATTCACGAACCAAAGAGTAAACCTGACTGTCATGATTTAGCTTCCAACACTCCTGTAAATCTTCTGTTTTTATGTATACGCCTAAACCTTCCTTTTCGTAGTTCCCAAGAGACCTGTTCGCTCCAGCCATCCCTATAATCATATTCCTACTAGACACAAGCCCAACACCAAGCTTGCCCTTGACTGGGTACAAGTGACACAGGTGATAGTCCGCTTTCTGGCGGTAACCACTGTACAAAGACCGCTTGCAGAATAGATCATACATCTTCTCCAACTGGTCATACGTACGCAGATCCGATAAGACTTCTATGGTTCCTGCTCTTTGCACTTCTTGTAGCAGATACAACCCAAAACTAGTTTGCTTAAACCTGTCTACCTTCCGCTTTGCAGTGTCTGCTTTCTGGCATTCACGGCTACAGAATTTTGTCTGACCACGAGTTAGGCGATTTCCGCAATCAGAATAGCTACATACACGGTTTTTACGTTTTGCCTTCTGACGACAAGCAGACGAACAGTACAGAGCATCAACGCGAATAGACTCAAAGACCCCACTGCAAACATTACATTTACGCTTCCGTTTCATTTATCAATCCGCTCTTACTTCACTTTCACTCTTGGTTCGTACAGCTTTTAAATGGCGATACAGTGTTGCCACACCCACACCAGCGGCCTTTGCTGCCTCCTCCCTCGTCATATCATGACTCATAAGCTCGACAGCCCTAGCAAGCTTTCGAACCGTCTCAGGAGATTGTCTGCGTCCTGTGTATCTCTTCTCTACTTTTGCTCGCTCAATTCCGATCCGCTGCTTCTCCAGCATTTCATCTCGCTGCATCTCAGCGACACCAGCTAAAACAGTTAACACCATTTTTCCTGTGGGACTACAAACATCGATACCACCAAGATCATGAACACGAACAGATACACCAAGTTCTTTACAGTGATCTATAAAGGCCAATACACCAGATGTATTTCGACCAAGCCGACTAACTGACATCACGGTAATAGAGTCACCACTAACCAGCATACCCTTCATACGCTCGAATTCAGGACGATCTAGTGTTTTACCACTAGCCTTCTCTGAAAACACCTGATCATAAGGGTAATGCTGCATCAGCTCCGTAATCTGTTGTTCCACATTCTGATCAAAGGTACTTACCCGAGCATAAAGGTAACTTGTCATTGGCTTTTCTCCCTACAGACTATCTACTCATATACCCTAATGATATTACTATCATTAACATCAAATGAACACTAAATGATAGACTATTTGTGCGGAGCTACCTTCGATCGTATAACCATAGCCTGATTCCGTGACTTAAAACTCAGCTTCGCATCTCCACACACCTGTAACCACGCGGCCTGCGGCGGTAATATGGACGCCATTCTCGATTCACCCAGACAGTGATATCTGACTATGCGTACCTTCAAGCTGGAACAGT
>NZ_CAXRBQ010000186.1:0-22791 GCF_964228735.1 Pontibacterium sp.
ACCTGCCAGTCATGTTCGGGAAACTGTTCTACCAGCCCTTTGCGCCAGTAAACATGGCTGGCTGCGTCATACGCGGAAAGCAGCAGAATCTTCACAAAAACCGATTCCTGTTGGATTATTTTCGGGCGTCATCATACCCCATCGGTTCATAAAAACCGGCTGAACATGGCCCACTTTCCGTTAAAACTCCCACAAAATGGGCGTTTTCGCGCTCTCAACTGGACATTTGTAGCATTCTTGCTGTAGAATTCGCGCCTTTACACCACTCCTGACAGGCTCCCTCTGCGAGCAATTGTCTCTTTTTTGCATAACAGGTATCCATTTAATGTCCGAATCTGGCACCCAGCCGACTTTTACCTCTCTTGGGGTTGCAGAGCCTATTCTGCGTGCACTTAACGAGATTGGTTACGAAACACCTTCCCCAATTCAGGCGGAGAGTATCCCACCGCTGCTGGAAGGTTCTGATCTGCTGGGTATGGCACAGACCGGTACCGGTAAAACCGCGGCCTTCGCCCTGCCTCTGCTGACCCGTCTGGACTTCAGCCGTCGCGAGCCTCAGCTGTTGGTGCTGGCACCAACTCGTGAGCTGGCGATCCAGGTTGCCGAAGCGTGCCAGAGCTATGCGAAATATATCCCGGACTTCCATGTCCTGCCTATCTACGGTGGTCAGAGCTACGAAACCCAGCTGCGTCAGCTGCGTCGTGGCGTACAGGTAATCGTGGGTACTCCAGGCCGTGTTATGGACCACATCCGTCGTGGTTCTCTGAACCTGGACAAGCTGGAAGCCCTGGTGCTGGACGAAGCAGATGAGATGCTGCGCATGGGCTTCATCGATGACGTGGAGTGGATTCTGGATCACACCCCAGAAAGTCGTCAGATCGCCCTGTTCTCTGCAACCATGCCACCACAGATCAAGCGTGTGGCGCAGAAGTACCTGAACGATGCAAAAGAGGTGAAGATCGCCGCGAAAACCGCGACTGCGACTACCATCACCCAGAAATACTGGCGCGTTAGCGGCCTGCACAAGATGGATGCACTGACCCGTATCCTGGAATTGCAGCAGTTTGACGCGATGCTGATCTTCGTACGCACCAAGTCTGCGACCGAAGAGCTGGCTGAAAAGCTGTCTGCCCGTGGTTACGCGGCAGAAGCGCTGAACGGTGACATGTCTCAGCAGCAGCGTGAGCGCACCGTTGACCGCCTGAAGAGCGGTAAAACCGACATCCTGATCGGTACCGACGTTGTTGCCCGTGGTCTGGACGTAGAGCGTATCAGCCACGTACTGAACTACGACATCCCGTACGATGCCGAGTCTTACGTACACCGTATCGGTCGTACCGGCCGTGCAGGTCGTACCGGTGAAGCGATCCTGTTCGTGGCACCACGTGAAACGCGCATGCTGCGCACTATCGAACGTGCAACCAAGCAGCCGATCGAGCGCATGGATCTGCCATCCGTAGGTGACGTTAACGAGAAACGTGTAGAGCGTTTCATGCAGCGTATCAGCGATACCCTGGACAACCAGGACATCGCACCGTACCTGGATCTGCTGGCTGACTACCAGAAAGAGCACGACACCGATCCGATGAACATCGCTGCGGCTCTGGCCGTTCTGGCGCAGGGTGACCAGCCACTGCTGATGGAAGAGCCACCAGCACGTCCTGAACGCGAGCGTCGTGATCGCGATGACCGTGGTGATCGCGGTGACCGTCGCGGCCGCCGCCGTGACTTCGACAAGAACGCCAAGCCACTGAAAGGCCGTCCAGACATGGACATGGAGCGTTACCAGATCGCTGTAGGTCACCAGCACAACGTGCAGCCTAAGAACATCGTAGGTGCGATCGCCAACGAAGGTAACATCACCGCATCCCTGATTGGTCAGATTGAAATCTACGACGATTTCTCCACCGTTGACCTGCCTTCCGGCATGCCAAAGGCGACCTTCCAGAAGCTGAAACGCACCTTCGTGTGTGGCCAGCGTCTGAACATTCGTCACGCTGACGAGCAGGACGACCGTCCTAAAGGCCGTGGTCCTCGTAAGCGTCCACAAGGCGGCAAACGTCCACCTCGTAACGACGACTGATCAACGATCATAAAAAAAGCGGGCTACTCAGCCCGCTTTTTTGTGTCTGTGTGTTAGGTATCGATCAACTCGCCTCGGCCAGCTTTTGCTGATAGGTATCACTGCGGCGGTATTCCCCGGGCGTCATGCCGGTCCACTTCTTGAACGAGCGGAAAAACGCCGACGGCTCGTCAAATCCCATCAGACTCGCCACATCGTTGATCGACAACTGCGGCGAGTTGATATAGCCCAGCGCCGCATTCTTGCGGCACTCATCTTTGATCTTCTGGTAGGAGGTCTCCTCCTCCAGCAAACGACGCCGTAATGTGGATACCGACATATTCAGGAGGTTTGCCACCTCCTCCGCACTCGGTGCCTCACGGGTGAAATCGTTACCCAGCAACGCTATCACCTGGGACTTCAGTGAACTGTCGTCACTCACGCTGGCGATCAGCTGATATGGAGCCGTCTTAAGAAAAACACGCAACGACTCATCATTGTGTACCAGCGGATAATCCAGATAGTAGGCCGGGAATACAAAGGCGTTGTCATGCTGAGAGAAACGCACCTCAGACTGGAACAGGCGCTGATAGTGCTCCGCGTCCTCCGGTTCAGGAAAGGCAAAATAGACCGCTTTCAGATCTACACGTGTGCCCACCAACCAGCAGACAAAGTTGTGCCACATGGAGAGCGAGGTACGGATACGGGCCGGGCTTTCGTTTTTCAATACCTCGTCGATATCCAACCCGGATGCTTCGGTGGTCGCAATAGAGACCTTGGCGTAACGCCCCTTGCGCACCAGCAGCGGTTTAACGTTGGAACCACGGCAGATCTCGTGGAAGTCGCTGGCACGATAAATCGCCTTCTCCAAGGACTTGGCGTGAATGATACTGTGACACATCATCCGGAACGTACCGTTAGGCACTTTACCGCCCCCCAGCATGCCGAAGTACTCATCCTGGGCCACATACATCATCCGCTGATACATCACACCCAGCGTCTCAGCGGGAAACTCCGTTACTGCATCGATATCGGTAGCATTAACACCCACCTCTTCCAACAGCCCAACAACGTCATAACCCTGCGATTCCGCCTGGCTCAGCAGGTGCCGCACATAGTTAGCAGGAACTGTTTTTTTATTCTTCATTGCTCCCTCATTAATTCGTTTTAGGCTTAAACAGAGATGTTCTTCTATAGTACGCAACGCACAATCGACGTGCACAGATCCATCAACCGAAACTATTTATGGCCCGAATTGGTGCGCAGTGCAAGTTTCGCACGAATCATTTTGTCACTAAATCTGGAGCCAATTGTTATTGTTAGGAAGACTACCTAACCGCCAGTATTAGACCCTACCTGTTTACGGTAATTCAGAGCAGAAGGCGGCAGTAAGGGAAAGCTGGCTCTACGAGACCTATCCACCCCGCTCTAGCTCATTCACCCAATCAAAAAATAACAATTTAGGTGAACGAAATGGCAATAAATTTGCGGCGCCCACGCAACGGGTGTTTTCCGTTGTCGGCTAAACAGCAGTTACTGCTGCCGGCAATCCTCGGAACATCCATCATCAGTACTTCGGCTTCGGCAGTTGAGTTTCAACTGGGCGAGATCGAAGGTCGCTTTGACTCACAACTCTCCATCGGTGCCAGCTGGCGCGCTACAGATCGAGATCCGGACTTAATTGCGACGGCTAATGGCGGCAGCGCCACCAGTCTTAACTCCGGTAGCTACGACGACGGTGACCTGAACTTCGACGAGGGTGATGCGTTCACCCAAACCCTGAAAGGTGTGCATGACCTGGAACTGCGCTACGACAACGTAGGGGCGTTTGTGCGCGGTAAGTACTGGTACGACTTCGAACTGGAAGACAACGAACAGAACCACGGCAACACCAATGACTATGGTGCCGGTACCACATTAAGCGACAGAGGCTTCAATGATTACGCCAAGTTTTCCGGGGCTGAGCTTCTGGATGCTTACGTGTTCGCTGAACTGGAACTAAACGACCAGCCACTGGATGTACGTGTTGGCCGCCAAGTAGTGAACTGGGGCGAAAGTACCTTCGTTCAGGGCGGTATCAATGCCATCAATCCAATTGATGTGAACGCATTCCGCCGACCTGGCGCAGAGATCAAGGAAGGCTTGCTGCCAGTGAACATGGCATTTGCCTCCCTTGGCCTGACCGATAACCTGACGGTAGAAGGTTTCTACCAACTCGAGTGGGAGCCTACCGCTGTGGACGGGTGTGGTACCTACTTCTCTACCAACGATTTTGCGCCAGAAGGGTGTAACGGTATTCGTTTGCCGCTTCCTCTAAGCGACGAAAATTACTTCAATTCTACGGTGGCGACCGCTGCTCTGGGTTACGATCCGGTCATCTATCGAAACGCGGATGGACGCCGTGAAGCGGATGACGACGGCCAGTTTGGTCTCGCATTCCGTTACCTCGCCGAAGACCTCAATTACACCGAGTTCGGCTTTTATGCGATGAATTACCACAGCCGGGTACCGGTAATCAGTGCGGTTAATACATCCTCAACCTCTGCGGACTTCACGGCAGCCTATGTGGCAGCATTGGGCGGCGGTGCCACAGCCCAGCAAGCCGGCGTTGCCGCAATTGGCACTCTGGTCGATACAACCTATTTCATCAGTTACCCAGAAGACACCCAGCTTGTTGGTCTGAGCTTCAGCACCAATATCGGTGACATCGCATGGTCCGGTGAGATCAGCCACAGAAAAGACGTACCGGTACAAATTAACGGTCCGTTGCTGGTGTCTGCCATCGTCAACCAATACAGCACGGGGTCGGGCAACACCGCAGCCGATTCACTTGTCTCCAACGCAGGAACAGGCGGAACAATCTCTGGTTTCTCCCAGTTTGATATCACCCAGCTGCAGAGCACCTTTATCAAGTTCTACGATCAGGTCTTGGGCGCCAGCCGCCTGGCGCTGATCGGTGAAGTGGCCTGGACCCACGTTCACTCCCTGGATGAAGGCGCCAACGCGCTGAAATACGGCCGTCCGGGTGCCTTTGGCTACACCGCGGGTGATACCGAAGGTTTTGTAACCCAGGACTCCTGGGGTTACGTGGCTCGTGCCAACCTGAGCTACAGCGACGTGTTTGCCGGTGTGAACCTGACGCCTCAGATCAGCTTCAAACATGGCGTGGACGGTTACGGTCCACAGCCAGGCGCAGCGTTCAATGAAGGTGAGAAATCTGTCAGTCTGAGTCTGACCGCCGACTATCTGAACCAGTACAGCGTACAGCTGTCCTATACAGACTTCTTCGGTGGCGACTTCAATGCGCTGGATGATCGCGACTTCGTCTCGCTCAGCGCCACGGTTTCATTCTGATTCAGCCGATACTCAGGAGACTTACACATGCAATTCAAACCTAAATCTCTGATTCTGGGTATGGCTCTGGCTTTGAGCAGCTCAGCACTCTATGCCGCAGTTTCCGCCGAAGAGGCGGCGAAACTGGGCGACTCACTGACACCGATGGGTGGCGAAGTGGCAGGTAATATAGCGGGGACGATTCCGGCCTGGACCGGCGGCCTGTCCACCAGCGATGACCGTTACGTCAACCCGTATGCGAACGAAAAACCGCTGTTTACCATCACTGCCGACAACATGGCCCAGTATCAGGCGAACCTGACTCCCGGCCAGCAGGCCCTGATGCAGAAGTACCCAGACACTTACAAGATCAACGTCTACCCAACCCACCGTAGCGCTTCGATCCCGGACAGCGTTATCGCCTCCACCAAGGAGAACGCGCTGAACGCCACGCTCACGTCCGATGGCAACGGCATCAGCAACCTGAACGAAGGTGTCGCTTTCCCAATCCCGGCCAACGGTCTGGAAGCGATCTGGAACCACATGACGCGCTTTCGCGGCGGCGCACTGGAACGTACCTTTGTACAGGTGCCAGTACAGGCAAACGGTAGCTTTACGCCGGTGAAGATCAACGAGAAGATGTCCTGGCCAACCTACTTAAACGGAAAGAACTCTGATCAGGACAACATCCTGTTCTACTTCGTACAGCAGGTTCAGGCACCGGCCCGCCTGACCGGTAACGTACTGCTGGTGCATGAAACCGTGAACCAGATCACACAGCCACGTCAGGCCTGGACCTACAACGCCGGTCAGCGTCGTGTGCGCCGTGCACCGCAGATCGCCTACGATGCACCGGGCACCGCTACCGACGGTCAGCGTACCACCGACAACCTGGATATGTTCAACGGAGCGCCGGACCGCTACGACTGGAACCTGGTGGGCAAACAGGAGCTGTACATCCCATACAACAACTTCAAGCTGGCGGACCGAGAGCTGAAGTACAAGGAGATTCTGCAGCCGGGTCACATCAATCCGGAGCTGACCCGGTACGAGCTGCACCGGGTGTGGAAAGTGGAAGCGACGCTGAAAGACAGTGCGCGTCACATCTACGCCAAGCGTACCTTCTACATTGATGAAGATACCTGGCAGATCGCTGTCGTGGACCACTACGACGGCCGTGGCGAGCTGTGGCGTGTTGGCGAAGCCTACCACCTGCAATACCGCGATGTGAACGTGCCGTGGATCGCTGCTGAAGCGCTGTATGACCTGCAGTCCGGTCGTTACCTGGTTGGCAGCCTGACCAACGAAGAGGGGATCGGGTTCGACTTCACCCAACGCTTCAAATACAAAGATTTTACCCCGCAGGCGATCCGTCGCTTGGGTAAACGTTAATCCTCAGAAGCCAGCATTCTGAAAACAGAAAAGCAGAGCCCAAGCTCTGCTTTTTTTTATTTGCGGATTAGTACCAAAGGGCATTGGAAGATGCCATTTTTTACAACTATTATGATCTAACGCATCACATTCAAGCTGTTGATTTCGCTAATATACTCCGCCGATTAGGGAATCAGATCGCGGAACGTCAGGGCAGATAATCAGACCACAATCCGTCTGTAGCACCGACCACCGGAGTATGCCATGGGCATAACGCAGTCTCGACAGATCATCATCCTCTTCCTGCTACCTGCGCTGCTGGCTGTTGCGCTGCTTGCATTATTTCTGCGAAACGAGCTGGAAGGCTGGGCGATCGAGCGCTGGTCCAAAAACCAGTACGAGTTCGCCAACCTGCTCGGCGAGCAGATCAGCGATGACCTGAAAGAAGCTGCAAACCTGCTCCAGTACACCGCCGCCCTGCCGGAATTCACCCAAGCCCTTGATCAAAACAAAATCGACCGCAGCCTGAACGGCATTCCGCCTGGTGTGGATGAAAGCAAACGCAACATCCTTAACCAACTGAGCGAGCGCGGTAACTTCTCGGTCCTGTTTCTGCTGACTCCCGAAGGCGATCACTACCTGTCGCACCCTTATGCGGTGCAACGGGCACTGCAAAAATTTAACCTCTCCAGCCGCTCCTACTTTAAAGAGGCGCAACGCAGTAAAACGTTGGTGATCTCCAACAGCTTTATTGGAGCTGATGGTGTGCCCGCCGTCGCATTGAATCTGCCGATCCTCGATGCCCAAGGCAATATCATCGCCCACTTGGGTGGTGTGCGGTATCTCCACCATCTGGACACCATGATCAGCCCGGAAAAGATCGCCCCGTTCGATAAAGCCCTACTACTGGACGGTGAAGGTAACCGCATCGCCTCAAGCGGAGCCGCGCTCGATACATTTTCAGCACAATCTTTTGCGCGCTTAAACACCCAGATGCCAACCGGCACCTCAATCCGCCAGCTGCGTGACAGTAATAACCTGATCTGGCTTTCGTTCCAGTTGCAACTGGATACGGGTTGGTCGCTGCAACTGATGCGGCGCATGGATCATCTGCAGGATGAGATCTCGCCGCAGCTGCAGAAAACCATCAGCCTCGGTATCGGCATCATCATCCTCACCAGCATCATTGGTGCCTGGATGGCGCTGCGCTTCAGCCGCCGCTGGCGCGAGGCGGATGCTGCGCTGAAGCAGGCAAACGAGACTCTGGAGCAAAGAGTCAAACAGCGCACCGAAGCCCTCGCCTACTCCGAGCTGCGTCATCGTACACTGTTCGAATCTACCGCCGACGCTGTGCTTCTGCTGCGTAAGGGCCAGATCATCGACTGCAACAACTCCGCATTGCGGATGTTTGGCGCCTCCAGCAAGGATATGTTGCTGCAACGGGTGGTGGGCGAATTTTCAACGCCTAACCAAACCTGTGGCGGCCACTCTGCCGAACTGGCTAAGCAACGCATCCAACAGGCCTATGACGAGGGCAGCTGCCGCTTTGAGTGGATGCATAAACGTCTTGATAACGGCAAGGTGTTTCCCGCTGAAGTACTCCTTAGCCGAATGGTGGTCGACGACGATCCGCTGCTACAGGCGACCGTACAGGACATCAGTGAACGTAAGAGCGCGGAAGAACGTATCCGTACCCTTTCGCAGGCCATTGAGCAGAGCCCCGTTTCGGTTGTCATTACCGATACCAAGGGCAACATCGAATACGTGAACCAGGCCTTTGAACGGATTACCGGCTACGACGAGAAGGATGTGCTTGGCCAGAACTCACGCCTGCTGAAATCCGGCAACACACCACCAAGACGCTATCAGGAGCTGTGGAAAGCGATCCTCTCCGGCAAATCCTGGCAGGGCGAGTTCCAAAACAAACGCAAAAACGGCGAGATCTTCTGGGAACAGGCGCATATTGCCCCGGTTATCGACGTTGATGGCATAACCCGCCACTTCCTGGCCGTTAAACAGGATGTGACCCTGCATAAGATGCAGGAGGAGCATATCTTGCATCAGGCGCTGTACGACAACCTGACCGAACTGCCCAACCGCTTCCTGTCGCTCGACCGTCTGGACCAATTGATCAGCGATGCCAAACGTGACGACAGCCAGATCGCCGTTCTGTTTATCGACCTGGACGACTTCAAGAAGGTGAACGATACCCTGGGCCACGAAACCGGCGATCACCTGCTACAACATGCCGCCAACCGCCTCAACTACTCTGTGCGTGAGCAGGATACCGTGGGACGTCTGGGCGGCGATGAATTTATCGTGCTGCTGGGTGGCTTGAAGAAACCGGAAGATGCGCTGCCGGTGGCGGAGAAGATCCTCAACTGCTTCCGCGATCCGTTCAAGATCGCCAACCGTGAACTGGTCGTCACCGCCAGCATGGGAATCTCGATCTATCCGGACAACGGCATCAGCCCGGCAGAACTGCTCCGCAACGCCGATACTGCAATGTACGCCTCCAAGGGCCAGGGCGGCAATACCTGCCACTTCTTCACCGAAGAGATGAACATGGGTGTCAGTCGCCGTCTGGCGCTGGAAGAGCAACTGCACGGTGCACTGGGCAACAACGAATTTGAAGTGGTGTATCAACCCCTGGTTGATATCAACAGTCGCAGTATCATCGGCGCGGAAGCGCTGCTGCGCTGGTACAACCCAACCCTGGGCAATATTCCACCGGATGAATTTATCCCTGTGGCGGAACAGACTGGCCTGATCATCCCGATCGGTCAGTATGTCCTGTCCCAAGCATTGGAGATGACAGCGAAGTGGAGCAAACAGCGCCGTTGGCCGTTTAAAATTGCCGTCAACCTCTCACCACGCCAATTCCGCGATGAGAACCTCGCCACGTTTATTCAGGAAAAACTGCACGAAACCGGCGTCTCTGGCCGCACCCTCGAGTTGGAGATTACCGAAGGTGTACTGATGGGTGATCACGGCTATATCAACAGCGCACTGGAAACCCTCTGCCGCATGGAGATCGGCATCGCCATGGACGACTTCGGTACCGGTTACTCTTCGCTGAGTTACCTGCGCAGCTATCCGTTCGACACCCTGAAGATCGACCGCAGCTTTATCAACGACATCAACGTGGATGCAGCCGACCGAGAACTGGTGAGCGCCGCCATTGCCATGGCGCATGGTCTGGGCCTGAAGGTAGTTGCTGAAGGTGTGGAAACAGAAGAGCAGATGGAATACCTGGCAACCCAGTATTGCGATATTGCCCAGGGTTACCTGTTCAGCAAGCCGGTGAAAGCAGGCCAGATCAGCCAGATGTTGCGCGAAGGCGGGTTTAGTCAATCAGGGCCAAGGCGTTAATACCGCAGGTCCGTTGGTTAGGAGGGCGTGCTTTGGAGTTGCCACGCACTTGTAGCAGCGGGCTCTGACCGCGACATGTTTAAGTTTTATCAGCCTTTGCGAGTGTCGCCCTCAGCACCCTAAAGGGCATAAAAGCGGGCTGCTACAGATTTACTCTCGATACGTTGTAATTCTCCCTGTAGGTTATTCATCGCAATGCGATGAATAACGTGTTGGGCACCGCTTTGCGGCGGCCAACCTACAATACGCCCCGATGTAGCAGCGGTCTCCGACCGCGACATACCACCGTGGAAAAACGGTCGCTCTCACACCCAAACAAAAAACCCGCTGCCACAAAGTGACAGCGGGTCAGACCCTTTGCCGAGCTGAAAGCTTAATCAGTTCAGGCGTTCAAACACGGTCGCAATCCCCTGCCCCATGCCGATACACATGGTTGCCAGACCGTAGGTGGCATCCTTGTGATCCATTACGTTCAGCAAGGTGGTCGAGATGCGGGTACCGGAGCAGCCCAGCGGGTGACCCAGAGCGATCGCACCACCGTTCAGGTTTACTTTCTCATCCATCTGATCCAGCAGCTTCAGGTTCTTCAATACCGCTAGACCCTGCGCTGCGAACGCTTCGTTCAGCTCAACCACATCGATATCGTCCATGCTCAAGCCAGCGCGTTTCAGCGCGTTCTGGGATGCCGGTACCGGACCGAAACCCATGATGGACGGATCACAACCGGCTACCGCCATGCTGACGATACGGGCGCGTGGTGTCAGGCCCAGCTCCTGCGCTTTGGCCGCAGACATGATCAGCATGCCGGATGCACCGTCGGAAAATGCGGAGGAGGTACCCGCGGTTACCGTACCCACTTTCGGTACAAAGGCCGGTTTCAGTGAGCTGAGCGTTTCCACGGTGGTTTCCGGACGGATCACCTCGTCGTGCTCCAGCAGGCTTTTAAAGCCGTTTTCGTCGTGGCCTTCCACCGCAATGATCTCGTTGGCCCAACGACCTTCCAGGGTCGCTTCGTGCGCCAGACGGTGGGAACGGGCACCAAACTCATCCTGCATCTCACGGGAGATACCGTTCATCTTGCCCAGCATCTCGGCAGTCACGCCCATCATCAGCGCAGCCTTAGCCACCTGCTTGGACATCTCCGGGTTCACGTCGATACCGTGCAGGATCGACAGGTGGCCCATGTGTTCCACACCACCGGCCATATAGATATCACCGTTGCCGGTCATGATCCCCTGCGCCGCCGTATGCAGCGCCGACATCGAGGAACCACACAGGCGGTTAACGGACTGTGCGGCAACCGTGTGCGGAATACCCGCCAGCACCGCCGCGTTTCGGCCGATGTTGAAGCCCTGCTCCTTGGTCTGGTTTACACAGCCCCAGATAATGTCTTCGATCTCCGCAGCCTTCAGCGCTTCGTTACGATCCAGCAGCGCGTTCATTACAGCCGCTGACAGCGCCTCGGCACGGACATTACGGAAAGAGCCGTTCTTGGATTTCCCCATCGGGGTGCGTACCGCATCGACGATTACTGCATCATTTGGTTTCAGATTCATCGTTCTCTCTCCATCCTTAACCGAAGTAGGTTTCGCCAGCGGCGGCCATCTGTTTCATCTTCTCGGTCGGCTGGTACAGCGGACCCAGTGCGTCGTACTTAGCGGCAATTTCGCAGAAGCGATCCAACCCCATGCGATCCAGGTAGTGCAGCGGACCACCCAGGAACGGTGGGAAACCGATACCCATGATCAGGCCCATATCCGCTTCCGCCGCAGAGGCCACAATGCCATCTTCCAGGCAGCGTACAGTTTCGATGCACAGCGGCACCATCATGCGCTCGATAATCTCTTCATCGGAGAAGTCGGTTGCAGTGCCCACCACACCTTCGAGCAACGCATCTACTTCGTCATCCTGCAATTTCTTCGGTTTGCCCTTACGATCCACCTCGTAGCGGTAGAAACCTTTGCTGTTCTTCTGACCAAAGCGCTCGAGCTTGAACATACGGTCGATGATGTTTTCACCTTCGTGCTCCATACGATCCGGGAAGCCTGCCGCCATCACACGATCCGCATGGTGCGCGGTATCCACACCCACTACGTCAAGCAGGTAGGCAGGGCCCATCGGCCAGCCAAAGCCTTCCATCACCTTGTCGATCTTACGGAAGTCGGCACCGTCTTTGATCAGCGCAGCGAATCCACCGAAGTATGGGAACAGGATGCGGTTAACCAGGAAGCCCGGGCAGTCATTCACAACGATCGGCGTTTTGCCCATCGCCTTGGCGTAGGCCACGGTACGTGCAATCGCAGCTTCTGAGGTTTTCTCGCCGCGAATCACTTCCACCAGCGGCATTTTGTGCACCGGGTTGAAGAAGTGCATACCACAGAAGTTTTCCGGTTTCTCCAGCGCCGTTGCCAGCTCGGTGATCGAGATGGTGGAGGTGTTGGAGGTCAGGACCGCACCCTCTGGCAGCTGCTTCTCGGTTTCCGCCAGGACGGCCTTTTTCACGTTCGGGTTTTCAACCACCGCTTCCACCACCAGATCTACGCGGTTGAAGTCACCGTAGCTCAGGGTTGGGGTAATGCGATTGATAATCTGCGCCATCTTGGCTGCATCGATACGCTTACGCTTAAGCTGACCGCCCAGCAGCTTGTTGGCTTCGTCCAGGCCCAGCTGCAATGCTGGCTCTGCAATATCCTTCATCAGGATCGGTGTACCTTTGGAGGCAGACTGATAGGCCACACCGCCGCCCATGATGCCGGCACCCAGTACTGCCGCCTGTTTAACGGGCTCAGCCTGGGCTTCGTATTTACCGGTGATCTTCTTGATCGCCTGGTCTTTCAGGAACAGGCCTACCAGAGAGCGGGTGACATCGTTACGTGCCAGCTTGGCAAAACCGGCCGCTTCGATCGGCAGCGCTTTATCACGCGGCAGGTTGGCGTGTTTCTGGATCGTTTTCAGTGCTGCCAGCGGCGCCGGATAGTGAGGGCCGGCCTTGGCACCGATCACACCTTTGGCGCTCTCGAATGCCATCATCTGCTCGATCTGGTTCAGCTTGATCGGCGATTTCTTCTCTTCGCTACGTGCCTGGTAGTCAAACTTGCCGTCGATACATTTGCGCAGCAGGTCGAGGCCCGCTTCGTTTACCTGCTCGACTGCAACCACCGCATCCGCCGCACCGTCTTTCAGGGCAGCATCCGCACGTTTTTCCACACCGCCGCAGATCCACTCGTTGGCGTTATCCACACCGATCAGACGTGGCAGTCGGATAGTGCCGCCCCAACCCGGGTAGATACCCAGCTTCACTTCAGGCAGACCCACTTTGGCGCCTTCTGCCATCACGCGATAATCGGTACTCAGGCTGAGTTCAAAACCACCACCCAGCGCGATACCGTTGATCGCCGTTACGGTCGGGCATGGCAGATCTTCGATGGTGTTGAAGATCTGGTTCATCTCGAGCAGCGCCGCAACGATCGCCTCCTCCTCGAGGGAGAACATCTGGTTAAACTCGGTGATATCGGCACCGACGATAAAGCAGGATTTGGCACTGGAGAACAGTACCCCCTTGAGATCGTCCCGGGCTGACAGTTGGCTTACCGCTTCGCGCAGTTCACCCAACGTCGCCTGATCCAGCTTGTTGATGGATTCGTTGTGGTTATCGAACACCAGGTTGAAGATACCGCCTTCAACCTCTTCCACACGGATCGACTGACCTTGATAAAGCATTGGTTTGCTCCGTTTGTTTTTATTTTCAGTCGTCCCCTCCGGAACAACTGCTAATTGAAAAGGGTTTATCCGTTGTTAACAGGCTGTTGAAAATCGTTTTCGAGGCAGTTAGTACAAGGCAAAAATCGACGAAAAAGCGGAGTTTATGTGTAATAAATGAGCATTTTGAGTCGGTTTTTAACGCCGTAATAACAACGCAGATAGATTTTCACAGTCTGTTAAAGCTTGCCCGACAATTCAGGCACCACATCGAAGAGATCCGCCACCAAGCCGTAGTCTGCTACCTGGAAGATCGGTGCCTCCTCATCCTTATTGATCGCTACGATCACTTTGGAATCTTTCATACCCGCCAGATGCTGGATCGCGCCGGAGATACCTACTGCAATGTATAGCTCAGGCGCGACCATCTTGCCGGTCTGGCCAACCTGCATATCGTTCGGTACGAAGCCCGCATCCACAGCAGCACGGGACGCACCCACTGCCGCCCCCAGCTTGTCAGCCAGGGCGTAAAGCAGGTCAAAGTTGTCACCGTTACCCATACCACGACCACCGGAGACGACAACGGATGCCGCGGTCAGCTCAGGACGGTCGCTCTTCGCCAGTTCTTCACCAACAAAGCTGGAAAGACCCGCATCACAGACTTCGCCAAAGGTTTCCTGCGTCGCACTGCCACCCTCTGCTGCAACGGCATCAAAGGCGGTACCGCGAACGGTGATCACTTTCACCGGATCGGACGACTGTACAGTGGCAATGGCGTTGCCCGCATAGATCGGGCGGGTGAAGGTATCAGCGCTCTCAACACCGGTAATGTCGGAGATTTGGTTCACATCCAGCAGTGCCGCTACACGCGGTAGCAGGTTTTTACCACTGGTGGTGGCTGGCGCCAGGATATGGCTGTAATCACCCGGCAGGGCCAGGATCAGCTTGCTCACGTTCTCCGCCAGTTGGTGTTCGTATACCGGGGCATCGGCGGTGATCACAGTGCTGACACCAGTCGCATGTGCTGCCGCGTCAGATACCGCCTGACAGTTGTGCCCCGCCACCAGCAGATCAATATCACCACCAATCTGTTGTGCAGCTGCCAGGGTGGTCAGGGTGACCGGTTTCAGTTCGTTGTTGTCGTGTTCTGCAATTACCAAAATACGCATCTGAATCACCTCCCCTTAAACCACTTTGGCTTCGTTTTTCAGCTTGTCGATTAGCTCATCCACGGAGCCCACTTTGATACCGGCCTGACGCTGTGGTGGGGTTTCCACCTTCAGCAACGTCAGCGCGGATTTGACGGTCACACCGAGCTCATCGGTGCTGAGGATATCCAGCGGTTTACGCTTGGCTTTCATAATGTTTGGCAGGGAGGCGTAACGTGGTTCATTCAGGCGCAGGTCGGTGGTCACCACCGCTGGCAGGTTGAGAGCAACCGTCTGCAAACCGCCGTCGATTTCGCGGGTTACGTTGACCTTGCCATCCGCCAGGTTTACTTCAGAAGCAAAGGTACCCTGTGGCATATCCAGCAGTGCTGCCAGCATCTGGCCGGTTTGGTTGTTGTCGGAGTCGATTGCCTGCTTACCCAGGATAATCAGGCCCGGCTGTTCTTTATCGGCCACCTTCGCCAGCAACTTGGCGATGGTCAGCGGATCCATCTGCTCTTCGCAATCCACGCGGATACCACGATCGGCACCCAGTGCCAGCGCGGTACGGATCTGCTCTTCACACTGCTTGCCACCGATGGACACCACAACCACTTCATCGGCAACACCGTTCTCTTTCATACGCACCGCTTCTTCAATTGCGATCTCACAGAACGGGTTCAGGGCCATCTTTACGTTAGCCAAATCTACATCGGTGTTATCTGCTTTCACGCGCACTTTGACGTTGTAGTCAATCACACGCTTTACTGCGACCAGTACTTTCATCATCGGCCCTTCTTTATGTTCAGGTTATACCTAAATACTAATCCGGGGGCCGATATCAACAATGACAAATAACAGCTGATTTACTGACAAAAAATTTCAGAATGAATAAAAGGCAATAAAATCAGTGAGTAATTTCAATATTCATGACTAACACAAAGATTCAAAAATAAATCTATCACTCTCGTAGCAGCCCGCTCTGAGGGCGACAAGCTATTGATCTTCGAATTGTCGCGGTAAGAGCCCGCTGCTACAGTGAACGTGCCAATAACAAACATGGACGTTGAATATGGCAGCCTCGAAGTTTCGTACACATAATCTGCGCATTGATAGGCATTCTGCCCCTCATCAGATCTATATGATCACCACTGTTACCCATCAACGCTCTTCACTTTTTGAAGATTTGTATGCAGGTCGATGTATGGTTAATGCGCTCAGACAAGCGGAGGCCTCAGCCCAGACAATCGCTTATGTGGTAATGCCAGATCATCTGCATTGGTTGATGCAGTTGAGAGAAGGGACTTCTTTGGCAACAACCGTGCAATTCGTGAAAACCCTTTCGGCTAGATCCATTAACGAATTCAACGGCTCAAAAGGGAAAGTCTGGGCTAAGGGCTATTACGATCAGGCACTGCGGGACGAAGATCAGGTTAGAGATTTCGCCCGATATATCGTGGCGAATCCCTTAAGAGCTGGTTTGGTAAGGTCCGTCAAAGATTACCCATTATGGGATGCGGTTTGGTTATAGAGCGTGGACCGGTCGCGGTCAGCACCCTAAAGGGCATAAAAGCCCGCTGCTACAGGACCGTGCTTGTAGCAGCCCGCTCCGAGGGCGACATCCCACCAACAAAAAAACCGGCACAAGGCCGGTAACGAAGTACGACAGGTAATTGCTCAGGTGGGTGAAGCTTCTTGGTACAGGTCAGGCAGGTAGGTTTTGATCACCTCACTGTCCTGGGCCCAGGTGCGGCAGGTGTTGAGCATCACCTGCGCACCCAGCGTCATGACATCCTCTTTAGCACTCGGCCAGAGGGTTTGCACCGCGGTGGTCGCAATGGGGATCAGCAATTCGCTGAGGTGGGTACAGCCGTGAACACCGCCTAACAACTCCTTGGTTTGACGCTGCCACCCGGGTCCGATGCGGGTGCCTTCCAGTTTCTTGAATACACCGACGACACCCGGACACATCCGAAACGGGGACTGATCGATATAGGCCTCCACCTCATGGATCTTCAGGGTCGAATCGATGGTGACCCGTAATCCCATATCATGGAACGGTTCACCGGCAGCGATATAACCACCCCGCTCGGGGTTATCGATAGGCCACGTTTTCACGTCTATCATATGCCCTTCGATATCCCAGAGGCCGTCCTCACGCTGGTAACCGAAGCACTTCACCTTACGCTGATGCGCCAGGTTACGACGCACCGGTTTTGATAGTGGCATCAGCTCACCTCGTCCAGTTGTTCCAGGGTCGGCATCGGTTGTTTGAGCATGCGGCGCAGGATCTTGCCCACATTGGACTTGGGCAGTTCGTCGGCAAACTCGACGTATTTTGGTACTTTGTAGCGGGTCAGGCGCTCTTTGCACCAGTCGCGGATCTCTTCCCGGTGGAGGCCTGGATTCTTGCTCACCACAAAGAGTTTCACCGCCTCACCACTCGCCGTATCTTCGATCCCCACTGCGGCACATTCGATAACGTCCGGGTGGGAGGCCACCACGTCTTCCACTTCGTTCGGATACACGTTAAAACCGGAGACGATGATCATATCCTTGGCCCGGTCGACGATGCGGAAACGCCCGTCGGGCTGACGCACCGCGATATCACCGGTCATGAAGTATCCATCCGGTGTGAAGACATCGCGGGTATCGTCATCCCGCTGCCAGTAACCACGCATCACCTGTGGGCCTTTAACACAAAGCTCACCCGGCTCATCGATTGGCTGCTCTTCACCGTCTTTGATGATGCGTACATCGGTGTGGATCACCGGAATACCAATGGTACCGATCTGCACGGCACCGGGTTCATTGGCACACACCGCTGGAGAGGTTTCGGTCAGGCCGTAACCTTCGATGATCTCGCAGCCGGTAGTGTCCTGCCACAAGTCAGCCGCCGCATGGGTCAGTGCCATACCACCGGAGATGGTGAGCTTCAGAGGACTGAAATCCAGCGCTTTGAATGCTTCCTTGTTGCACAGGGCAACAAACAGGGTATTCAGACCGATAAAACCGGTCGGCTGCCAGTTGCCCAGCTCTTTTACAAAGCCGTCGATATCCCGCGGATTCGGAATCAGCACCGAGTGACCGCCGGAGATCAGCACCACCTGGGCGATGGTAAAGGCGTAGATATGGTAGAGCGGCAGTGGTGAGATCACCTGATCATGCCAGGTGGCCCCCACACCACTGACGCGATCCTGCAGCTGCATCATGTTGGCGAGCAGGTTGGCGTGGGTAAGCATCGCGCCTTTAGAAACGCCGGTCGTGCCACCGGTGTATTGCAATGCCGCAATGTCACCCGATTTACGGTACACCGGTTTCGGCGATTCACCGTGGTATTTCAGCAAGGCGCCACGTAACGGGGTCGCACCCGGCAGATGGTATTTAGGCTCCATCTTTTTCAGGTACTTTACCGCCGCATTCAGCAGGGTGCGTTTTACGAATCCGTGCAGGTCTCCCACCTGGGTCACAAAGGTGTGCTTGATACCGGTGTTGTGCAGGATCTTGTCCGCTTTGTGGGCCATGCTCTTGTGGATCACCAGCGCCTTGGCGCCGGAGTCTTTGAACTGGTGTTCCATCTCCGCCGCCGTGTAGAGCGGATTGGTGTTCACCACGATCAGGCCAGCACGCATCGCGCCGTAAAGTACCACCGGATACTGGATCAGGTTGGGAAGTTGGATTGCGATTCGGTCGCCCGGCTGTAGATCGGTCTCCTGCTGCAGATAGACCGCAAAAGCCGCCGATAAACGATCCAGCTCGCTAAAACTCAGGGTCCGGCCAAAGCTGGTAAAAGCCGGCGCGTCCTTGTACTGGGCTACAGCGTGAGCCAGCACATCAGGAATAGTCTCAAAACCCTGTGGATTGATATCCACAGGGATGCTGTCCGCAGCAGGGATCTGCCCGTCCATTTCAACCTCGCAAACTGTTATTTTTATTGTTACGTAGTGATTAGCCGGATTGAAGTTAGCTCACCGGGAACAGTGCAGCAAGCTTAGTGGCGATCATGATGTCACCTTCCGCCTGGATACGGCCGGTCATAAAGGCCTGCATACCGTCGGTTTCGCCGGACATTACCTCTTCCAGCGTGGTGGCATCCATGTTGAGGGTTACGGTTGGGGCATCGTGCTCACCCTCGGCAACCTGACACTCACCATCAGCTACAGCCACGCTCCAGTGTGCATCACCGTCGATCACATACTGGAACACTGCATCGGTGTCGGCAGCCGCTGCCGGGTTAAAACGTGCCTTCATCTGGTCAAAGATTGCATTCAGATCAGCCATGGAGTTTGTCCTCTCATTATTCTTTTTGCGGTAACGTTTCGCATTCAGTTTGAGCAGGCCAGTCGCCAGTGACTGACCTGCTGATGTTTTTAAAAAACGGGTTACGATCTTCATCAGAACTGGAAGTGCTCTTCTTCGAGCGCCATCAGGTTATCGGAGCCGGACAGCATGGTGTCCACCAGGCTGCGGGTACGTGGCAGCAGACGCTGGAAGTAGAAGCGTGCAGTGGTCAGCTTCGCTTTGTAGAACTCGGCATCTCCTTCACCGGCATCCAGTTTCTGCAGGGCGGTTTCCGCCATACGTGCCCACAGGTAGGCCAGAGTCACGTAACCGGAGTACATCAGGTAGTCCACCGATGCAGCGCCCACTTCGTCGCGGTTCTGCATCGCTTTCATGCCCACCTGCATGGTGATCTCGCCCCACTCCTTGTTCAGTTTGTTGAGCGGATCGACAAACTCTTTCAGGCCTTCGTTATCTGACTGCGTCTGACAGTATTTGTGGATCACCTTGGTGAAACGTTTCAGGGATTCACCCTGGGTCATGAGTACTTTGCGACCCAGCAGGTCCAGTGCCTGAATCTGAGTAGTGCCCTCGTACAGCATGGAAATACGGCTATCGCGTACGTTCTGCTCCATACCCCACTCGGCGATATAACCGTGACCACCAAACACCTGCAGACCGTGGTTGGCAGATTCGAAGCCCACTTCCGTCAGGAACGCCTTGGCGATTGGCGTCAGCAAGGCCAACAGGCCATCGGCTTCTGCACGCTCTTCCGGTGACGCCAGGTGCACCTTGTCCACCATCTGCGCGGTGTAGTAGATCAGCGCACGACCACCTTCGGCGAACGCCTTCTGGGTCAGCAGCATCTTGCGCACTTCCGGATGCACAATAATCGGATCAGCCGGTTTGTCCGGATTCTTAGGCCCGTTCAGGGAACGCATCTGCAGACGGTCTTTGGCGTAGGCCAGTGAGTTCTGGAAGGCCCACTCGGCATGCGCCAGGCCCTGCAGGGCGGTACCGATACGTGCGGTATTCATAAAGGTGAACATGCAGTTCAGGCCTTTGTTCGGCGGGCCGATCAGGTAACCGGTGGCTTCATCGAAGTTCATCACACAGGTAGAGTTACCGTGGATGCCCATCTTGTGCTCGAGGGAACCACAACTCACACCGTTGCGATCACCGATAGCGTCACCGGATGGCAGGAACTTCGGCACGATAAACAGGGAGATACCTTTGGTACCTTCCGGTGCGTCCGGCAGGCGGGCCAGAACGATATGCACGATGTTGTCGGCCATATCGTGTTCACCGGCAGAGATAAAGATCTTGGTGCCGCTGATGCGGTAGCTGCCGTCTTCGTTCGGCTCAGCCTTGGTGCGCAGCATGCCCAGGTCGGTACCGCAGTGCGGCTCGGTCAGACACATGGTGCCGGTCCATTCGCCGGTTACCAGCTTGGTCAGGTAGGTCTCTTTCTGCTCCTGGGTACCGTGAGCTTCCAGAGTATTCATCGCACCGTGGCTCAGCCCCGGATACATGCTCCACGCCCAGTTGGCGGTACCCACCAGCTCATTGATTACGATGCCTAAGGATTCCGGCAGGCCCTGCCCACCCCACTCGGTGTCATGCGCCAGGGAAGGCCAGCCACCTTCTACAAACTGCTGGTATGCATCGCGGAAACCTTCCGGGGTTTTCACCCCCTCTTCGCTCCACTGACAGCCCTGCTGGTCACCCACCTGGTTCAGCGGTGCCAGAACACGCTCGGCAAACTTGGCACCCTCTTCCACGATGGCAGACACCATATCCGGGGTCGCATCTTCACAGCCGGGCAGGCTCGCATAGTGCTTATCCATCTCAAGCACTTCATTCAGCACAAAACTCATGTCACGCAAAGGGGCCTTATATTCCGGCATAACCAATCCCTCATTCCTATTATTTTTCTGGTCGGTCCGGGCCAGGGTGTGCCCACAATCAGATACAGACCAACATCGGTTGCTTTAATAACAGAATGGTTCAAGAGCCCTTTGCGGCCAATAACAAAAGCTACCAGTTTTAGTAACAAAAAGTGTCAACAAAGCAAAACCCAACACCAACATATTGAATTTAAATGATTTTAAATAAAGAACAGGCATCAACTATATCTACCATCTTCTGGCAGAAATAATTCAGAAAGGACTATAAGTTGATTGTCGCCCTCGGAGCGGGCTGCTTGTATCTCTCGGTGATGGGTGGTTAGCTACCGCCCATCGCAAGAAGCCGGTGAGCCTGACGGGCTGCTAAGTCGTAAAGGCTGTCATGTAGATAAGGCCCCGGCTTCTACTCTCTTAACACTGAATGGTATCCAAGCACCCTGAACGATCAGGTGATGCTGCATGTACAAGGGTAGTCGCAGAGATGCAGTTCTTTATCGGTATTGATGTCAGCAAAGATAAGTTAGACCTCGGTTGGCTGAGGGATCTGACCTCCAATAAAAAGAAAACCAAGGTATTTAAGAATCACAGCGCAGAGCTTACGCGTGTGAGCGACTGGATACTGAAAAACACCCAATCATGTCCACAGGATATTCTGGTCACGGTTGAACCGACCGGGGTGTATCACGAAGCCCTGTTGTACCACCTGCATGAATGTGGGTTTCAGGTCTTCTTGCCTAATGCGGCCTTGGTGAAAGCGTTTATGCAGTCCCTGGGCACGGTGCACAAAACGGACAAATCAGATGCAATTGTCTTGGCCCGTTACGGCGCACAGAAACCTGATCGTCAGCTATGGCAGCCGGAAGCGCCCGAAATCCGTGAGCTGAAAGCGATGATGCGCCGTTTAGACGCTTTAGAAAAAGACCATCAACGTGAACTCAACCGGCTGGAAGCCAGTGAGATCACAGGCACATCTGAGCGAGTACTGCAGTCGCTGAAGGATATGATTGCAGTCCTGGAACAGGAAATCCGGAACCTGCAGCAAGACATTGATGATCACATTGATCGCCACCCGCCGTTGAGAAATAACCGTCAGCTGCTGCAAAGTATCAAAGGTGTAGGTCCTGTAGTGTCACGTGAGATGGTGTATATGCTCAGCGCAAAAGCGTTTCGTTCGGCAAAACAGGCCGCCAATTATGTGGGTGTTATCCCCCGCATTCAGGAGTCGGGGAAATTTGTTGGCTGCAGTCGATTGAGCAAGGAAGGCCCGGCACGTTTAAGGGCCAAACTCTACATGGCGGCGGTTGTGGCCAAACAACACAATCCATTAAGTAAGCAGCACTATGAACGCCTGTTGGCCAACGGAAAAAACAAACTGCAGGCACTGGGTGCCGCGATGAGGAAACTGGTCCACCTGTGCTTTGGTGTGGTGAAAAACCAAGAAAAATTCCAGCTACAACCGCTATAAATGCGTTTGTAGCCAGAATCGAGAGATGGTATCTACAAGTGTATCTGAGTGATGTAGCAGTGGGCTCTGACCACGACAGAAATCACCATACACGCTACAAAAAAAGCCCAGACAATCGGGGCTTTTTACGTTGAAGCTCTCTGTTTTGCTTAG
>NZ_CAXRBQ010000187.1:0-5041 GCF_964228735.1 Pontibacterium sp.
ACTGATGCTGCCAATCATGATCGCTTCCGACCTGTTCGACGAAGACAAAGAGATGGCGGCGATGCGCAAGGACAAGAAACTCAGTGAAGAGATGGCGCGTCAGATCCCTGATCTGCTGATCGATCTGTACCTGCTGTTCCACGCACCGAAGAAGTAAGTAACCTTTTACTTACCGACATAAAAAAGCCAGCAACGATGCTGGCTTTTTTGTATCTGCCTGTTGGGCATCACTCTCGATTCCCATCTTTTAGCGTCAATACACGACGCGCGCGGCACCATGACTGTCCAGCACACGCACCCGATCACCCGGCCGGAAGAACTGGCCGTTGTGAACTTCCTGCACGATCGAGATGAGCTGGCCGGATTCCATCCGGACGGTCACTTCCTGACCCTGCGCACGGGTCGCTGATTCTTCAATCTTACTACCCACGACACCACCGGCCACAGCACCGATCACGGTTGCGATCGCCTGACCTTTACCGCCACCGACCTCACTACCGGCGATACCACCCACAACAGCACCGGCTACGGTACCCACACCACCATCGGTGCGGCCTTCAATCACCACCGGGGTAACCGATTCAACCACACCGTACTCCACATGTTGCACTTTACGCGCTTCATAGCGGGAATAGGTGCTGCCGCTTAGATCACCGGCACAACCAGCCAGCAGTGACACACTCAGTATTGCGGATAGCACAACACCTATCTTCTTCATAACAAAATCCTCTTCAACGTATCTTCAACGCCAGCTTGGCCAGCCAGGCCCAAACATACTCGCGCAACTTGCGGTGCCACGGGCGCAGCATCCATTCATCGTAGGTAACCTGGTGACAGTGGTGCATATCATCACGCAGCACCTGTCCCACCTGATTGACGAAAGTTGCGTCCTGTACCTCTACATTAGCCTCCAAATTCCAGCGTAAGTTCCAGTGATCGAGATTACAGGAACCTAAACTGCTCCAATTATCCACTACGGCAGCCTTGGCATGGAGAAAACGGGGCTGATATTCGTATATTTTAACGCCTGCCTTGAGCAAAGAGCGATAGTAACGTTTCGAGGCGTGGAACACCCAAGGTTGGTCGGTATAGGGCCCGGCGATAATCAGACGCACATCCACACCGCGGCGGGCCGCCCGGCGCAGGGCACTGCGTACAGAGAAGGATGGCAGGAAATAAGCGGTCATCATCCAGACCCGCTCCTGCGAGCGATTCACCCGGTGCAGGAAACTGGCCTTGATCTCCTGCTGATACATCCCCTGCACGGTGGTCACACGGATCGCCGCATCACCGGCGGGCGTGACAGCATACGGTGCAGGGGGCAAGTCCTGATGGGTACAACGCTTCCACAAGGCGTTGTAAATACTGATCAGATCCGTAGCTGCGGGTCCCTCCACCCGCGCCATCAACTCATGCCAGGGACTGCCTTTGGCTTCCGCCAGCCAGTACACATCGGTCAGCCCGGTGCCGCCGATGAATGCAACCTGCTGGTCAACGATCAGCAGCTTGCGGTGGTCTCGGGCAAAGTTGCGGGTCAGCTTGGTGGCATGCAGTGGGTTATACACCACGATCTGTACACCGGCCTGTTGCAGTTTCTTGCGGTCCGCCTGGGTAAATTTGAGGGCCCCAAAACCATCGATGATCATCCTGACCATCACACCGCGTTCGACCGCTGCGATCATCTCCTCCAGAAAGCGGGTGGTAATGTGGCCCGAAGCAACCAGATAAAACTCAAGCAGCAGGCTGTGGCGCGCTTTGCGCATCTCTTCCAGCATGACCGGAAAGAAGGATTCCCCATCAACCATCAGGTCGATCTTGTTCCCTTCGCGCCACTGAAAACGTTTTCGCATAATCTCTCTTCAATCCGGGAGAGACACCCCTGGAAACAACATTTCGTCTCCGCGGAAACCTGCGAACCATTTCGCACATCCCCTAGTGCTGATGCTCCCCATACAAACGTGCATAAAGGCCGTCCATATCCAATAGCTCTTCGTGGCCACCCTGCTCGGAAATCTGGCCATCTTCGAAAACATAGACGTGATCGGCTTGTTTTACCGCACTCAGGCGGTGGGCAACTATGATGGTGGTACGTCCCTGCAGGAAGGTTTGCAGGGCCTGGTGCAACGCGAACTCGGTTTCCGTATCCAATGCCGAAGTCGCCTCATCCAGAATCACTACTTTCGGGTCGGAGAGTACCATCCGGGCGATCGCAAGCCGCTGACGCTGGCCACCGGAGAGTCGAATCCCCTGGCGTCCCACACGCGTATCCAACCCGGCGTCCTGCTCGGCTACAAACTGATCCAGCTGGGCCACCTTGAGTGCGTGCCACAGCTGATGATCGCTGTATTCCCTACCCATCATAAGGTTGCTTCGAACGGTGCCATTAAACAACGCGGGCTGTTGCAAAACCGTTGCAACGTGCTCACGAACCCGCTCTAAACCGATTTTTTCTACCGGTACGCCGTCAAAGAACACATGCCCTTCACGTGCGGGGTACAACCCCAGCAGAACCTGCACCAGCGTCGACTTGCCCCCACCGCTGGCCCCCACCAGCGCAATCTTCTGCCCCGCTTCGATATCCAGGGTGATCCCCTTCAGTACATCCTGATCCGGATAGTAACCAAAGTGCACATTCTCCATCTGGATCGACACGGTACGCTTGCCGGAGAATGGATTTTCCGCTTCCTCAAAGTACGGCTCTTCATTCAGATCCAGCAGACGGTTAATGCGGCTGAGCGCGGCCTTAGCACCGTAGAACGAGTACTGGATGCCCAACACCTCCTGCACCGGTCCCATCATGAACCAGAGGTACCCGAATACCGCCATCATCTCGCCAATGGTCAGTCCGGAGAACACCACCATCAGCATCGACAGCGCCCGGAACAGGTCAAACCCCACCAGGAACACCACAAAACTGAAGCGGGTGGCGGCATCGCTTTTCCATTCGAACGCCGTCGAGCGGTCACGCACATGACGCGCTTCGTCGATCAGTCGGCTCAGATAGTGCTTTTCACGGTTGGCGGCACGGATCTGCTGGATCGCGTCCAGGGTTTCCGTCAACGCACTCTGAAAGATCTCGAACGCCTTGTTCTCGTCCTTTTTCAGATGCTTCACTTTTTTGCCGATCACGGTGGTTACGTAGATCACCACCGGATTGAGGAAGAGGATGAAAAGCGCCAATTGCCAATGCATCCACAGCAGGATGATGGCCGTACCGAGGATCGACAGGACCGCAACCAACAGGCGACTGACCGAACTGCCAACAAAGCGATCCACCGTATCCAGGTCTGTGACAAAGTGGGATGCCACTGCCCCACTGCCCAAGGTTTCGTACTCGGCCATGGAGATCCGCTTCAGCCGCTCCAGCAACCCACTACGGATACGGAAGATGACGTCTTTGGAAATGTGGGTAAACTGGCGCGCCTGCCAGACGTTTAACGCCAGGGCGATCACCCGCAGAATGACCGTAATGACTAGTACGGCCGAGATATACAGGGTGGGTCCGTGCCAACTTTCCGGGAACCAGGGGTTAAGGGTTTCAACAATGAAACCGGGCTGATCGAGCAGAACCTCATCCACCAGCAACGGCATCAGCAGCGGTAGCGGCACCGATGCGATGGTCGCGATGATGGCGATCACATTGGCCAGCACCAACTGCCGCTTGTGTTCCAGCGCCACATCCATGATGTAGCGCCAACTGTAGTGTTGCACCCGGTCCTGCCGCATATACCTCATATCCTTTACACCCTTACCTGCACCGACTGCTTTCCGATACGCATTCCACGGCAGGAGGGATTTACCGCTGATCATTTTAAAGAGGTGCGGACATATTGCCGGAGGCCCTGAAAGCATGCAGAACCCGGTCGCACCTTTTCTAAGTTTACAACGGCTTGATGCCCCACGCTTGCTTAGGAGGGGCAACTAATGAGAGATAACCGGTCGTGAGGGGGTCAACTGAGGCGCAACAGCTGGATGTACTCTGTCACAACATCACGGTTGTTACAGAACTCCAATCCCACCCGGCAAGGCGAATCCTGCTGACTATCGATAAGCGAAACCACATTACCCTGCAGCTGCTGGTATCGATCACTGTGGGGGAACAAAACCTCAAAGCCGAGCGGCTTGTTCTGGGCCTTGAGTGTTTTAATTTCGGCGATCACCTGTTGATCACGGACAGCAAGCTGGCAACCACCGGCACTAATGTTTTCAATGCGTCCATCCTGCACCGCGCAATGCCCATGCAGATACGCGCACAGTGCACAGTCATAGCGTTGATCCATACGCTGGTACTGGCGGTAGATCTCCCGGGGTGCGGTACTCATGCGCAGGCGTGCGCGGTGCAGGGAAACGTCTACAACCTGTGTTTCACAGGAGTAGATGACGCCTCGGTCGGTTGTTCGAACCAGCAAGGTCTGGTTGAACCCGAAGTAGAGTTCACGCTCGGCTGCCGAGCCAGGCAGGCGGCCAATCACCACCTCAGCCCCATGTACCTCGACCAACGGCGTTAACATTTTTAACTGTCCATCCTTTGAAACCACTTGCACCACTATCCCTGCAGACAACCTTGGCAAGCGGCGAACTGAGCTTTTAGTAATCTGTTCCATGACGATCGCTCCAGCCCTTGAGGATTAAAGTAGGTTTAGCAACAGCTAATACAACACCTTGGAAGTATCTTGCGGTTTACCTAGGACTTTCTTGCAGATCACGCCAAAGGTCTGATTACGGCATTGCAACAGCACCCATTTCTTAGAGATTTGTGTCACTATCGCTCTGAAAGACTGAATGAACGATAAACAGTGATGTGGTTAGATTTGTTTGATTTTGGATGCGTGTAAGAAGGACAGTCTGTGAAAGATTATGAAAACCCATGGCAAACCCTGAGCCAGGAAGACCAGTACGACAATCCATGGATCAACGTATGCGAACACCAGGTGGTCAATCCCGCCGGTGGCCGCGGGATCTACGGCGTAGTGACCTTCAAGAATGAAGCTGTGGGTGTGATCCCTGTGGATGACGAAGGTTACACCTGGCTGGTTGGACA
>NZ_CAXRBQ010000188.1:0-9056 GCF_964228735.1 Pontibacterium sp.
AAAGGTTTTGTGTTCGATGGTGCGTCTATCCCCCGTCTATTGTGGTTTTTCCTATCGCCTACCGGTTTGCTGCTCATCCCCGGTCTGATTCATGATTTTGGCTACCGTTACGATTACATCTGGGTTGTCGGCGAGGACGGCAGGATCTGCAAGCAGGATCAGGCAATGGGGCAGGATTACTGGGATGAAGTCTTTTATAGCGTGGGTGAGCGGGTAAACGGCATGAAAGTGATCAACTGGATGGCGTGGCTGGCTCTCTCTGCATTTGGCGGATTAGCATGGGATGCAAACCGAGCACGGGCTGCTGAAGACATTGTTCCAACCGCTAGCGACGGGATGGCACCTGTTGGTGGTTAGCGTGTCAGGTCCGCGGATGGTTCAGTTGTGAAAACACACCGATATTTTCAGTTTCGTTTCAAATCCGCTGGCTAAACTGCTCCTGATTTGAATCCGATCACAACGATAAATTAGGAGCTGACCGATGCGCGTGATTCTGGCAACCGCATTACTGCTGAGTACACAACTGGCCTGGAGTGCACCGGAAGATTTCCGGGATGGTCAGGTACGGGAAGGTAACAACGGCGAGCTACAGGCCTGGGATAAGGAGAACAGCCGTTGGTTAGGTATTGACGGTTTTTGGCAAGCTTATGCCGATCGTAAAGGTGGAATCACCTGGGGCAAAAGTACAGAGTACCCACCGTATAACCAGGTGAACGAGTTCGACACCTTACTGATCCAGTTGGATAGCGGTAACTGCCTGATGGAGTTCTTCCACTCACGCTGGCGTCGTGCCAACGATGTGCGCCGCTGGGATGAATCCTTTAATGCCTACGGTGGTTGTCCACGGGTTTTTGACTGATATCTACCCGTACAGCTGCTTCTTGGTTACTTCAGTTGTACGAATATCCATCAAGGCTCTCCGTCTGGCTGATCAAGGAACAGACGGGGGGTGACCTGTCTCAAGTCTAATCAAATCTTTATCCAGGACAGTTCTGGATCGCTGGTTTCAAAAACCGCATTCCTGCTAGTATCAGCCAGGCCGCTTATCTGAGTTTAAACGGTTGTTTAAACTCATTGTCATACGACAACGGCATACTTGGATGGCTGTGCGGCTTGGTCAGCATCTGCTGGTCAGGTTTATATGTTGTTGTAATTACTGAGAAAGACAGGGACGTGTGATTGTGCAAGGAGCTGCACAGCAGTATCACGATGGCTTACATCGATACTCCATTGCTACGGATGACTAATCTGTCCGTATACCGCAATTGCATGCCCATCCTCTATATCTTTTTCGACGTTGTAACCCTCCCATGTCAGTTCTTTAGGAGTTGCGTGGCTGTGACAAGGCAGCAGCCGCTTTGCGGCAAGGTGAGTCGAACGTGAATGGAATAAATTGAATAGGTTTATCGATGTTTAACAAAGGAAAATGGACGAGCCTCGTTGCTGTAACAGTGACCTCATTTGTATTTTCATCCGGTGCGTTCGCAAAAGAGGAACCCGGTGTGCGTTATAAGCGTGAGAACGTAAAAGGGACCTGCTACTTCGCTACCCGCGACTGTACCGGTTACTCCCGTGATCATATTAACGAGAAATCCTGCGATGTGGATAAAGGTGGCCTGAGCTGGCGTCCTCCAAAGACCAATTTCTGTAAAGCAATCCGCTGATCAGCACCTATCTGCATCGCCCCTCGCTGCGGCACGTATTGGTATCCTCAATCGGTAATGTCGCAGCGATATCCTTATCCTTGTTTATACTGAATAGGTTTAGAGATGATTAAAGGTAGTTGCCTGTGTGGGCAGGTGACCTACGAAATTTTTGGCGATGTGGGAGAAATCGTGCATTGTCATTGTCGAACATGCCGTAAGGCACACGGCGCAGCATTCTCCAGTGTCGCCGCAGTTAGCGATAGCGATTTTGCTCTGCACGGTAAATCGTTGTTGCGCTCCTACGAGTCTTCACCGGGGAAAAACCGGTATTTTTGCAGCTGCTGCGGAACCCAGATTTATGCTAAGCGCGAAGGTACAGAACACATTATTTTGCGCCTGGGTTCACTGGATGATGATCCACGGACGGTCGAGAAGAACCACATTTGGGTATCTCAAAAGGCCCCTTGGTATGCCATCGACACTCCGCTGCCGTTGTGCCTGGAGTTTGAATAGTTATTGGATATTTGTAAGGAAGGTAAGTTATGTCGGCATTTGATTATCAGGGATACGAACATTTATCAGGTGTGTTGCCGATGGAGCAGGTAAACCGTTTGCGTGATGCCCTGGCGGAGACCCCGCTGGAGCAGAAGGCCGGTGAAAAAAGTGCGGATAAAGTTTTCCCTATCGTGCAGGAACTGGTGAGCGATCCCAATCTGATGCGTATTGCAGAGAGTTATCTCACCGGGATTGTTTCGATTGTGCAGGTCAAACTGTTTGAGAGTACGCCAGCAAAGGCATGGCATCAGGAACGCAATGTTGTACTGAACCAGAAGGTCGATATTGCAGACTGGGGGCCTTGGCACGAGGAAGACGGTGTTCACTACGTTCAGCCACCCATTGAAGTGCTGGATAACATGGTCACCCTGCGCCTGCAGTTGGATGCGGCCAACGAAGAGAGCGGCTACCTGCGTATCATCCCGCGCAGTCACAACACAGGTCTGATGTCCGAAGAGGAGATCGCAGCTTATGCTGAGAGCCATGAAAGCATCGATTGCTTTACCGAAGCGGGTGATGTTTTAGCGATCCGTCCGCATGTATTGCACAAAACCTGTGAAGGCAGCAGTGGCAGTTCGCGACGTGTGCTGCAGATCGAATACTGCGGTTATAAATTGCCTGCTGGACTGGAGTGGGCTTGAGTTGGGTGTTGGGCTTTGCTGCGCAAAGGCCAACCTACACGGCAATTTTCCTGTAGCAGCGGTCTTTTATGCCCTTTAGGGTGCCGACCGCGACAGGCTGAAGGGAAGTATTCTCCAAATGCCTTTGTCGCCCTCAGAGCGGGCTGCTACAAGTGTATCTGAGTGATGTAGCAGAGGGCTCTGACCACGACAGTAATCACCATACACGCTACAAAAAAAGCCCCGAGAGTCGGGGGTTTTTACGTTGAAGCTCTCTGTTTTGCTTAGCGCTTCAGATACTCACCAAAATCGATATTGCCGGCTGACAACACCGCCTGAATACGGTTATGTACATTCAGCTTACGCAGAATCGCGGAAACGTGTGCCTTCACCGTGGTTTCAGCAATGTTGAGGTTGTAAGCGATCTGTTTGTTGGACTCACCTTTGGACATGCGTTCCAGCACCAGCAGCTGGCGGCGGGTAAGGGAGGAGAGCAGTTCCGGTGGAATCTGGTTCTCATCCTTGCGGTGGGAACGACGACTTTCCGGTTGGCTGGAACGGATGATATCGGAAGGCAGATAAACGTTGCCGGCCAGAATCTGGTTCAGCGCTTCGGTCATCTGTTCCCGTGGGGATGACTTGGTGATAAAGCCCACCGCGCCGTAGGTGATCGCCTGCAGCACCACCTGTTTGTCTTCTTCGGCAGAGACGATAACCACAGGGATAGTGGGAGACTCGTTACGCAGGGTGATCAGACCATTCAGGCCATTCATGCCCGGCATGTTGAGATCCAGCAGGATCAGGTCAAGGTCATCAGACTCTTGAGTGATTTCCAGCGCACTGTCCAGATCTTCGGTTTCGATTGTCTCGCAACCGGGAAAACTCTTTTCGATTACATTGGTAATCGCTTCGCGGAACAGCGGATGGTCGTCCGCTATCAGAATTTTGTACACAACACATCTCCAGCCATTCTAGTTATTATGTGCGATCTCGATCCCTGAACTCGCCGGTGTGTCTGTGTTCAGACTACCTTATCTATTTTATAGCTCACCTACGCACTGGATAGGGCTCAGGTGTGCCTGCTTGCAGTTCCAATCCGGCTTCACGCCAGCCGTCGACACCGTCCCGGTACCAGTAGAGATTGGTATACCCCCATTCAGCTGCGCGCTTCACGGCGTTCCAGGACATCCAGCAATCTGCCCGACAGTATAATACCAGCGCAGCATTTTGCTGATTATTTGCGACAACGTTCAGATGGTGGCGAAAGTAGTCTTCCCATCCTTTATCGAGTTCACCCATCCCGACATTGGGAATCCAGCGGCTACCCGGGATCTGCATAAATGCCTCATTTTGCAGAAAGTGCCCCTGTAGCCAGCGTACCGGTTGAACGTTCAGCAGCGCAGGTGGATGCTTACTTTGCAGCATCTGATGCAGCGTTTGCGTGCCAATCGTTTCTGCACCCTCCACACCTTGTGGGGTGGGACTGCGATAACGGATGATCCGGTAACCCTCAAATGAGAACAGCTCTTCCTGGTCCTTGAACGCCTCCAACCAGTTTTGCTGGGCAGCTTTTTGGTCGGGCTGATCGTCTGCAACGGCCAGTGCCGAGCAGAATAAACAGAGCGCTAAGGTCAGGGTTCTCATCTTTTTTGCCTCCATACCTGACTATTACACTCTGCTAAAGTGCTGGCATGAATCCTACCTTGGAGGAAAAAAATAAGTACTAAAGTAGTATTTTTTCAGTAAAGCACAATTAAAACAGGGGCTTATAGAGTGTAAGAAGAGGGTGAAACAGGAGCGTGGGAGAAAAGATAGGAGAGCACTAAAGAAAGAACCCGCATGGTCTGCGGGTTCTTGTTGGGAAAGATTTATGAAGCTTCGAAGGCAACGGCCTTGATTGGAAAGACCTGGTCGTACACCCAGTTAAAGGCGAAGGCATACACCATAAAGAACAGGGTGAAGCCGATATCGGTCAGGAAGGCGTGCCATAGGGTCATGTCCAACCACCAAGCCACCAGTGGCAAACAACCCGCCAATAAGCCCCCTTCAAAACCAATCACGTGCAGCAGGCGCATCTTAAATGAGCGTTTGTTGGGTGGCGTGTGATGCTGCCAGCGATCAAACCACAGGTTGTAGGCGTAGTTCCACACCATCGCGATCAGGCTCATAACAATCGCCAGAGCACCGATCTCGGCCACAGAGTTCTCCAGGATCAACGCCGCAGCCGCCGTGGACAGCACAATGGCTACGCCTTCAAACAGCAGGGTGTGACGGATTCTGTCTTTAGTGGTGCGCATAGCTAACTCCGTTATCTGGTATTGCAAAATCTGTGTGTGTATTCTCTCAGTTATTTCTATAGTTAAAAGTTAGTATCTATCTGTTTTATGTATAGGTTGAAGCCTGATGCGATTTAATCTGGAACAGTTGCGTGCCTTTAGCCTGAGCGTCGAGAGGGGGTCTTTCTCTGCGGCAGCCAGGGAGATGGGCAAGGCGCAATCCGCTGTCAGTACGGCGATCTCCAACCTGGAGCTGGATCTGGGATTGGAGCTATTCGACCGCAGCCGTCGTGAACCCACACTGACTGAAGAGGGAAAAGCGTTGCTACCCCAGGCAAAAGCCCTATTGGAGCAGGCGCAGCTGTTCGAAGGACGTGCGGACTCGATGGCTGCAGGTGAGGAGGGGCGGCTGACATTAGCGGTGGAAGAGGCCCTGATAGGTGAAGCACTGGAGGACGTGCTGGTACGTTTTGAGCGAGCATTCCCACAATTGGAGCTGGAGCTACTGAATCCTGCCCGTCGCGACATCATCCGTCTGGTACAGGAAGGCCGTGTGGATATTGGCGTGTTGGTCAGCATTCTAGAGGCGGGTGAAGGTTACTACATCAAGCCGCTGCGTCAGATGGCGATTGTGGCCGTTGCAGGTGCCAACCATCCGCTCAGCGGTCAGACATTGCCGAGTTTTGCGGAGCTTGGGAACTATCGGCAGCTGCGCCTGACCTCACGCTCCGGGCAGATTATTGCCAGCGAGCAGTTCAGTAGCAAAGTGTGGAAAGTGGAGAGCCAATACTTCCTGATGGACTTGGTTAAACGAGGCCTGGGCTGGGCCTGGGTGCTGGAGCATATGGCCAGACCGTGGCTAGATGATGGCAGCATGACGCTGTTGCGCTTTGAAGGACGTGGGGATGTGGCGCATATGCCGGTCGATCTGATTATCAGCCCCAAGTACAAAGAGGGTACGGCGGGGCAGTGGCTCTACAAGGAGCTGGCTGAGCTGGAGTTTCTGGTCTGACTTCATGGCAGAACTCCAGCATCGCTCGCATCTGTGTGCAAAAGCTGGCAAGCTGCCAGGCGAACTTTCACATACGGACTGAGCATCGAGTCAGCACACGCCATGAAACTGAATTTCCCCCTATTGAAGAACACCACTGCCGTACTGTTGGCCTTTTCTATCACGGGCATCGCTCAGGCAGAGGAAGCCAAACGTTATCTGATCGTAGCAGCACTGGAAGCAGAAACCCCGGGGCTGCAGCAGTACGCACCGATCGTGTATACCGGTGTGGGCAAGGTGAATGCCGCCATTGGTTTGTATGAAGCCATCAACAAATACCAGCCGGACCTGGTGATCAACTACGGTACTGCAGGCGCCGTGACCGACGTGCGTGGCCTGAATAAAATCGGCACTTTTATCGAGCGGGATATGGACGCCCGGGAGATCGGTTTCCAGCGCGGTATCGCGCCGTTCTCTGGCGAAACATTACCGGATGCGAAAGGCGTTGTGCTGGGCACCGGTGATTCCTTCGTCAGCGACTCGGCCAAAGCACTGGAAGGATTGGATATCCAGGTTGATCTGGTGGATATGGAAGGTTATGCCTTGTGGAAGGTGAGTCAGAAGCTGGGTGTGCAGTTTGTCTCGTACAAATACATCAGCGACGACGCAGACGTAGATGCGCCAAACGACTGGGAAACCAACGTGGCCAACGGTGCGAAGAAGTTCGCTCAAGTGTTGGAGAAAGACTACGGCAAGTCAGCCTTGCTGGGTGAATAAACGCCAAAGTTAAACGCGATAAAGTCGGATGCCAACTGAATTTGAAGGCATCCGGCCAGAAACCCGTTACTTAAACTTAACCGCCGTACCGCTCACACTCACCATCATCATACTGCCGTTCTGGCCCACCACTTCGTAATCGATATCGATCCCGATAATCCCATCGGCACCCATCGCACGCGCTTTCGCTTCCATCTCATCAAAGGCAATATCCCGCGCCTTACCCATTTCCTGCTCATAGGCACCGGAACGACCGCCGACCACATCGCGGATCGCACCAAACAGATCCTTACAGATATTCGCACCCAGAATCGCCTCACCGACGACAACGCCCAGATAATCCTTAACCGGGCGACCTTCTACGACAGAGTGAAGTGTGATGGTTATTACCTGACACCTGCCCTCAGATAATGAGAGTGGTCATAGCGTTTCCCGTGAACTATAGAACGAGTATCTCACGCTCGACTATATCCACGAGGTAACGACTATGACCACCAATGAAAAGGTAGCACGCCGTAAGCTCAGCCTCCTAGAACTTGCCAAAGATCTTCAGAACGTCAGCAAAGCCTGCAAGATCATGGGCTACTCCCGTCAACAGTTCTATGAAATCCGTCGTAACTATCAGACCTTTGGCTCCGAAGGCCTGTTGGATCGCCTACCTGGCCCTCGCGGACCGCACCCTAATCGGGTCAGTGAAGAGATTGAAACAGCTATTCTGGATCACAGCCTGGAGTTTCCGACGCACGGCCCATTGCGCGTATCCCAAGAGTTAGCACTCAAAGGCATCCAGGTCAGCTCTGGTGGTGTACGTGGCGTCTGGAGTCGTCATGACCTTCTCACTCGACATGATCGCTTGCTGCGCTTAGAGAAGACCGTTAAAGACCGTAAGCTGGAGTTATCTGATGAGCAGATTAAGTTGCTCGAACGCTTCAGCCCCGAGTTCCGTGAACGCCACATCGAAGTACATCACACCGGTGAGCTGGTTGCTGTTGATACGTTCTTCGTCGGTACGTTGAAAGGCGTCGGTAAGGTTTACCTACAGACTGTGATCGACTGCTTTAGTCGTTATGCCTGGGGGCGTCTGTACACCAGTAAACTACCAATCACCGCCGTTCATGTGCTGAACACCGATGTCTTGTCATTCTTTGAGCAACATAAATGCCGCCTAGAAACCATCCTTAGCGATAACGGCCGTGAGTTCTGTGGTCGTAAGGATACCCATCCGTATGAGCTGTTCCTTCAGCTGGAAGAGATCGAACACAGAACCACACGCGTGCGTCGTCCACAGAGCAATGGCTTCGTCGAACGCTTACACCGCACATTGCTGGATGAGCACTTCCGCATACAGGGGCGCACAAAATGGTATGAAGCGGTTGAGGAAATGCAGAAAGACCTGGATACCTACCTCAATCATTACAACCGTAAACGCCCACACCAAGGCCGTGATATGAATGGTCAGACACCATTCACTGTCTTTAAGCGAGGTATACTGAAAAAATCAGAGACTAAAAAAGCAGCCGAATCGGCTGCTTAAGAGAAGTTGATGCGGGAAGCGCTGTCAGGTGAATACTATCTCTGTACAGACAGAGGTTGTTGTTTTGAGCATGTTGGTTTGTCCTCGAAAAGTAGATGTTTATCACTGACTAAATGTTATGGGGTAGAACTGCACTACATTCAACTTAAATGCATGAGATAGTGATAAATTTGACTTATTTTTCTATAGCCTGATTATAGCTTTTTCTAAGATAGTCTACGCTCAAAGGTAACCATTGACGCATTAAACCAATACCTTGGTTACTAAAGAGTGTCCCATGGTGAGTTGGAGGTAGTTCTAAACCTGAGTTTTCTGAAAAAAACATATCCACAGCACCTGACTCGTCGACGACTTTGTTCTTTACGAAGTAGTCAATCAGCTCAGCCTTTACCTGTTTGTTGTTAAGTGATTTTATAAGTTTTGCGACTGGGTCCTTGAACTCAAGCTCTTCGCTATCAAGTTGTGCTAATGCTCCAACTAAGGTTTGTGCCAGTGCTGGAGTTTCTTCGTTATTTAGACCTGAATCAGTGAATTCATCTGCTATTGCCGTGCCACCGCATTGAATATAACCACATTCTTTAACACCGCTCGATCTTATCCGGATTCTGCCGCCGCATCTGCGCTACTGCAGCATCATTCACCGTCTTCTCCGACGTT